>NZ_CP156660.1:0-304262 GCF_039851975.1 Desulfoscipio sp. XC116 | reverse complement strand
TAATGGGAACGAAAAGATCAGTCTTTATGTTGAAAACGGCATCGGAACCACTTTGTGGGAAGGCCCCTTAAGGAACCACCTTCCGGCCGTCAATGGTTACTCCAGTACTTCTTGGCGTGGGGGCACAGTCACAATAAGCACCGACTTCAGGTCATCGTAATTTCTCCTGGCGGCAGGTATATAACAAGTTGATACGGACTTCCTTCAGTGTCCTTTATAACAGGCTGTGTCATTAAAAGACCCGTTCCCTCTGAGTATAGAGCCCAGCCGCCGGTTCCGGAGCCTGTTCAAGTATTACCCTCATGAGGTGAGACAAAATTCTACTGCCTGTTCATGATAAGCGAAAAAGCTTCGGCTCTGGTAGCCGGGTTCTTTTGAAAAATACCTCTTACTGACGATGTCACCGTTTTGGAACCCGGTTTTTTTATCCCTCTTATCGTCATGCACATATGTTCCGCTTCGATTACCACAAGTACCCCCTTGGTTTGCAGAATACTCTCAATCGTATCGGCAATTTGGCTGGTCAATCGTTCCTGGAGTTGGGGTCTGCGGGCATAGGCTTCGGCAACCCGCGCCAGCTTGGATAAACCGGTAATCTTACCGTTACAGGGAATATAGGCGATATGCGCTTGCCCCACAAAAGGAAGCAGATGATGTTCGCACATCGAATAGATCGGAATATCCTTGACAATGACCATCTCTTTGTGATTTTCGGAAAATTGGACCGCAAGATATTGATTTGGATCATCGCGCAGTCCCGCAAAGGCCTCTTGATAAAATCTCGCAACCCTTTTGGGCGTGTCCCTTAATCCTTCTCTGTCCGGATCCTCCCCCACCGCTTCCAGAATCGTCCTTACGGCGTTTTCTATTAACTCCATACGCGTGGCCACTTCAGTCACCTCATTTTTTCCTTTAATATAAATTAATTGTATAACTGAAAACTTCTCCGCATCTCCAGGCTCAGCAGCGCGCCCCTTCGATTGCCTTATCAAATTTCTTTTCTCAAGCATTTTGATGCAGCTTCCGGACAGCGCCGGGGGTAAGCCGTCTATCATGCAAAGCGGAAGCTACCAAAGCACCGTCCAGACCGTTATCGGCTAACCATCTCAAATCTTCGTAGCCGGAAATACCTCCTCCGACAAGAAGTGAAGTGCAATCGAGATCAATATCCGTCAAAACACGAAGACAATCTTGAATAAACGGTTTGTCCAACCCCTCTTTCGTCCCGACCCGGGCAAGCTGAAGCAGGATAAAATCCCGGATGCCGGTTTTTCTGATTTCTCGGATCACATCAAACGGTGACAGGCCGGCGATTTCCGCTGAACAGCCTATCACTTTCCGGTCCTTGGTATCAATGCTGACGACCAGGCGCCGGGACTCACCCACAGCCTGGATGATTTCCCTCAGATCTTTAAAGGAAGGCAAAGTTTCCGTTCCGACAATCACTTTTTCCACACCTGTTTGACAAACTCCCATCACACTTGCCGCATCATGAACTCCGGCATCTGCCATGAAGGAAAGCCCCGGGATTTTTATTTTTTTACGCTGGCCTATCAAGCCGAGATGATTTCTTCTCCCACCGGAAATCAGGGCATCCAGATCGGCAATATAAAATTCCGTAAATCCAAAACCTTGATAAAAGGCTTCCAAGACATCTGTATACTCGGCCGATGTTGTAAGCGCGCTTTGAACCGGCAGATATTTATCCCGCTCACCTCGGATTCCGCGTACCACAAGACCATCTTTAAGATCAAGGACCGGAATCACTTTGAACTGTCTTTTCACCCCAGATCACATCCTTCTCTGCTCTTGTTGAGACAGCAGCCAAGCTACCGCATAACAGGTCATGGCCGGATAGGCTTTTGCCCCTGGTATCATTTTCCGCCAAGGTATTGCCATCAATCCCAAACGTCTTGCCGCTTCCCTCAGAATAAAGCTCCCCGACCCGGTCAAGATCAACTGTTTGGGCGGCGGTACATCCTTTGCCGACACAATTTGCAAGATATTGTACATAATTTGTTCCGTCTGCTTTTCCATAACCATACGGGCCAGCCAATAAATATTTTTACTTCCCAATTCCTCCGGTTCCGCCCCAACCACACGGGCCAAGCGTTTAGCGCAAGCCTCCGTATCCCTGCTTTTCCCGTCGGGAGTCGCAACATTATAGGCCGCCTCCGGGATCAGCCCCAATAAACGGTAGACATCGGCCGTGATAGCAAAATATTCGTGAGCTACCCGGCAGCGGGAACCGTCTATGTAAACTTCATCAATCAGGGAATGGACCGATGTTCGAAGCAAGCCTGTGTACAACAGTTCTCCCCACAGCAAGCGCTCGGTATCCGTCCTGCCTCTGGCCAAGACTTTACCCGGGATTATCGGAAGGATATCCGTGGTGGTGCTTCCCATGTCCGCGAAAATAGCGGAATCCCGCAAATGAGGGCTGCGAACCAAGGCAGTGGCACTGGCCAGCCAATTGGCGGCAGCAGCCTGCAAGGGGTCACTTCTTATAGCGGACGGCCCGACGAAAACCTGCCCGGTAGTCCAAATGCGGATGGGAACCTCCGGGAAAGCCCTTTCTACTGTACTGAGAATGAGCAATACCCCTTCCGCTTTCGATTCAAAACAATCGCAAAGTTCAGCCGTCATGGATAAGGCAATTCCGTCAGGACTTTTTCCCGTCCGCTGCCCGCCGAAAAGCCTGAAGCCCGATAGAACATCACACAGCCCGTCCGGATCTCTCCACACTTCATGATAAATGGAACGCCCTTTTACTTTGAGAATCCTTTCTCCGTCGCTTTCCAAATAACATCCCTTGGTATTGGCCCCGCCGATATCCAGTCCTAAAATCGAACTCAACTTCAATCCACTCCTCGCAGCAAAAATCAGGCAAGCTGGAGACTATAGGTATATGTTCCTCTGACCTCCGGTTTTTCCGGCAGACTGTTCTCCAGGCCAAGCGCCAGGAGATCCCCGACCAGGTTGCGGGAAACGACTTCTCTCAGGGCCACATAAGCCATGGTGGGACGGGCATTGATTTCCATCAATACAGGGCCCCGGGTATTCACCACCAGGTCAACCCCGACAAACCCCTTAAGTCCCTGCACCACTTCACATGCCTTCACCGCTGTTTTCATGATCTCCCCAGCCTCGGCGTGAACAAAAGGAATAGTAATACCTTGAAAAACAAATTCACCCTGAATCTTGATGTTTTGCCTGTTGAGACTAAGCGGAAGCGCCTTGCCGCCAAGAACAAAGCAGCTGACGCTTACCGCTTGTCCGGGGATATATTCCTGGAAAAGAAAAATTTCTTCTTCCATTCGCGAAAGCTGTTCGATTGCCTTGTCCAGCCGGTCGCCCGTCTCAATCAGCCGGACGCCTTCTCCCCCGGCACCGTATACCGGCTTAATTACAAACGGAAAAGAAAGACAGTCTAAAATTTCGGCCTGCATGTTTTGGGGAAAAGGCTTCGAATACGTTTGAGATTTCGGAACGGGCAAGCCTTTCTTCTTCATTAGGTCCAGCATATCACTTTTATGGCAAACAATTTTCAGCGCATGGGAATTTGATCCGAGTACGATTTTCCCCCAACGCTCGGCAATAGCGGTTAATTCCGCAAGTATCCCCGCAATTTCCGGGGCGATGATCAACACAGCCCGGCAAGCCATTAAAGTCTTTTCATACTGCCGAGTCCCGTCTTTACTCCCACTACTCCAGCAAACATCAACTTTTTGGCTGTATGAGGCCCGGACAAAAGCCTCCCGGAGGGAAACATCGAGCACAGTCATGAGGTGCAGTTCAGGAATTTCAACAAAATCTTTTAAAATAGCGTCCAACATGGCAAAACCGGCTTGTTTCAAGTCCTGATTTTCCCTCGCCCCGGATGAAAAATACTCATAAATAAGAAGCTTCATCGGACACCCCCCCCTTTGGGAAATAACTTTGATATATAATAAGGCTATAACTCCATAGAGTTTTCACTTTATTGGACTTTCAAAAGGAGTGGTTCACGTTATGCCCAGACCCATCCTGATAAAACTTGGCGGCAGCCTGATTCAACAGGAAAGCGGCGAAGTGCTGCGGCAATTGGGAAATATCATCTCCCGCTATGGGCAAAGACATCCTGTTCTAATCGTCCCCGGAGGAGGTCCTTTTGCCGACCTGGTCCGTGAATACGGAAAACAACTGGACCTTAGTGAAGAAACCTGCCATTTTATGGCCTTAGGTGCTATGGATCAATATGCGTTCATTCTTCAGGAACGGATTCCCGGAAGCAAAGTGACCGTCCTGCCCGCTGCAAGATATTCCCGGCCAGCTGTTCGGGGCATCTCCGCCGGCTCCCAAATCCTGATATGCTCTCACTGCCTTGGACAGGTACCCGCAAGCGATCTAGCCCGCTCCTGGAATACCACTTCGGATTCCATTGCCGCTTATTTAGCTAGGCGGTTGAACTGTTCTATGCTCGTTCTGGTTAAAAGCAAGGATATTGAGCCAACGCTTCAAGAGCCGGACGTTGATCTTTTTTTCCGTCAACTCCTTCCCCTTGCCATGCCGGCCTGGTTTCTCAACGGTTCAGATCCGGAAAGGCTGCGCGTTCTTCTGGAAACCGGCCAGACCCGCGGAGTCTTTCTGCCCCCCGGAAGCCGCTGGGCCCAAGCGCAGCTCTAAGCTCCCGAACACTTTGCGCGGATACCGTACCCCGCAGGCGATCTCCCCCACAGACCGCTGAACGGACACCAATAATATCCGGTTCCAATCTGCATAAGTCAGTCACATTGTCAATGCGCAGGGACCCGGCCAATCCGCAAAAAAGCTGTTCTTTGCGACAGTCAGCAATAAATCGTTCAATATTGTTCCGGGATAAATAATCCGGTAAGGATTTACCATTCTTCTGCGATGTATCCACAAGACAGCCATCCGCTCCCCCCGCTTTGGAAACCGTTGCAAAGTCGCTGAGATTCCAGGAAGCGGACCCCAGCGTATCGGCATAGGCTACGGATACCAGGGCGATTTTCTTTTGCCGGAAAAAGCGCAGACTTTTCTTGATCGCACGCAATGTCTCGAAAATTTCTTCAGACACAGTGTGCGAGACAAACGCAACTTTAATAAAATCCGGCAGGAAATGTGCTCCGCCCAAGGCAGCTAGCGCCGCAGCATTCGGTTTGTTTGGAAATTCTCCCAAGGCAATACTGAAAGGCTTATTTCCCTTGAGCCGGTTGCAAACATCACTAATGGCTTCAGGTGATGGCGCTCCCAAGGGTCCTTCCGCAGGGTTCTTGACATCAATAATGTCGGCGCCGCCATCCAGCGCAGCAGTGATTTCTTTTCCTTCAAAAACGCTGATCATCAAAGCTGTAGTCGCTGCTACCAACCCCTTTCATTTTCAAATCCTTTTCCAGCAAATGCACAAAAATAATCGCCGCCATCAGGTCCGCAGTCGTTCCGGGATTGAGCCCATGTCCTTCTTGCCTTAGCCAGAGGTCAAACTTCTGAACTTCTTTCCGGCCTTTCTGAGTAAGCCAGCCTCCTTGTTCCCGCACAAAGAGCGCCCGTTTTTGTACTTCTTTGCTCCAATTCTCTCCCAGCTTGCGTTTGATCAGAGAATCCTGCTCCATGCTTAATAAAATCAGGTGAGTATGAGCAATCGCTTGAGGTAAGACCAACCCTTTCTCCAAGACCCAACTCAGGGCTTCATATCCAGCACCGAGAACCAGCGCAAAATCATTACTGTATTGCCGGGCAATCAAATCCCGGTCTGCTGCCGGCCTCATAGCTTCAAGCAAGGGAATCTGAGGAATGTCTTCCCGCAAGACATCATATTGCCGCACCTCCCCGATCCCCTTGGGAGAGGCCAGACGAATAGCCTGATAAACGTAATAGGTGTCCTCCGCTGAAAGTCCTTTCAGCACATCTTTTATTTCCCGCTGTAAAGCATGGACAAAGGATTGCTCTTGATTCCCAGAAGAAAAAACATTTTCGGATACTCCGCGGCACCAGGCCATGCCCAGCGGTGCAAGCAATAAAATGATTCCCAGATTGGTGTTGGTCGCCACAACTTCACGGGTGGCTTTTAACGCTGCGGCAATCGTTTTCCCTACCCCTTGCTGTTCTAGGTAACCGAAAGGACGCCCAATCGCCAGGGCACTGAGATGAAAGTCTTCCAAAGAAGCGTCCTCAAAATCATGGAAACGGTTGACGTTCCCGACTTTAGGAGCATCCACTTCCAAAAAACAAGCTGTTTGAGCCATTAAGGCGATTTTCCAGTTATATCCCATCTTTACCTCTTCTTTATTAGTGCTTTTTGATCTCCTCAAGAGTGTACTCCGCCAGAGCGGCTGCGATGTCTGTTTCGGAGACGGACTGCAACCCGGTCCAACCCGGTATCCCATTGGCTTCAATGACATAGGGCGTGTCATTGCTGATAAGAATATCGACTCCCAAATAATCCGCTTTCAGGAGCTTGGCCGTCTGAACCGCCATCCGGGCTATTTCCTTTTCAGGCTGATAAACTTCTGCTCTCGACCCGCAGGCAATGTTGGTTTTCCAACCTGAGCCGCGGCGCCGCATTGCCCCGACCACTTTTCCGCCGATCACAAAAATCCGCAGATCCTCATTGCCGTTAGGCAGAAACTCCTGCAAATAATATATATAGCGTCCCATTTCCAAGGCCCGAAAGACTCGATGGGCAATATCCAGGTCTTCAACCAGGACAATGCCTTTCCCTAAGGAACCAAAAACCGGCTTGACAACAACCGACCCCAACTCTCCCACCGCTTCTATCGCCTGGTCAAAGCGTTCTGTAACAATGGTTCTGGGAACCGGCAACCCTGCGGCAGCCAAAATGGCTGAGGTAAAAAACTTGTCTACCGTTTTTTCGATCAGCGAAGCACTGTTGATAACTTTTAAACCGAGCATTTCCAAACGATGCAGGACATTGACCCGGTAAATTACCTGTTCCAGGGATCCGCCCGGCAGTGAGCGCACCAGCAAAGCATCCAGTTCCTCAAGCTGCAATACGGAAGCATCGTTTTCCGTGTAAAGCGTACAACTCTGAGGCAAAAAAGAGGTCAGTCTTTTAGGATCGATTAAAATGACCTCAGTTCCCAACTTTTTCAATACCTCGGACATAATTTGAACCTGGGGTCCTTTAGCCACACCCAGAATTCCAATGCGCTTCTTACGGCAATGCATCTTCTTTTTCATCTCAGCCTCTCATCCTTTAAGCTTAAAGGATTGGCGCAGGAGATCAAGGCGGATCTCCCCAGCCTGAAAAGAACGCCCGCTGCGCTTATTGCTCAGCCAAACTTGCGCCGGACTGAACAGCAAAGGGTCAATATCATAGAAATTACCGTAACGCTCGAATAATTCCTGAAAGAGCACTCCATAGTCACGGGAACTGGAGGAAGGAACCTCACCGATTAGGGACTCAATTCGCTCATCTTCGTCATCCAACGTATAATAAACCGTCGTCCCATAAAGAATGGCGTCATTGGTTCGCCCCAAAGCCTTGAGATCATTTTCAGCCACCGGTGGGACAGGCGCCATGCCCCAACCGCTCTCAATCAGCCCTATGTCATAGCCCAGCTCCATCAGCTTATGCAGTCCGGTCTCCACAGAGCGCGCCGCAATCTGTACCGAACCTACGGTAGATGCCGTGGGGGCGATAAGAATATAGATATTTTCAGCAGGACATCGACACTTTTCCACGATCCAGCTCACGGCTTCTTCCGTCGGAAGCTTGCTCCCTTCCAGGCAGAGAATTGCCAAATCTCCCGAATCCTTATACCCCAGTTTTTCAAATAGTTCTTCTGCCTGGACGACAGCACGAGCCGGTCCTGAGCCCATGGCCGAATACTTGTTTTTTTTGATAAACCACCCCGCATACTGGGATGCCATACAAGCCCGAACCGGGTGGTCGGTGACCACCTCAACTGTCGGCCAGCGCAATCCATCGAAATCAGACCAATTCAGCGTCACTTCCGCCAAACCGCCCAGACAAATTTTAGCAAACAGAACACCCGCCTGCCAGCTTCCCGGTACATCGACCCCGCAGTCGATCACTGTAGACTGACCGATTTTTTGAATCCCTACCTTCAATTGTTTCGAATGCTCCAGCAGTTGCCTGACGAATGGAAAAGCCTGACGATTGGGACTTAACTGCCCAACATCTGCTAATTGGATTGGCATAAAAGAATTTCCCCCTTACCGCCCTCATTGGCATCCCCGCTGAAACGCCGGAAAAATGCCTCGTTTGCCGACTCAGATAGATCAAAGCCGTTGTTACGCAGTTCCTGAACCAATAACCCCCAGAAGATGGGGCGATAGCAGCAATTATAATAGAAAGTCGGCAACAGCCTGACGGGCCGCAGAAAGATAATAGTTCCTCTGAGCATATTGCTCCCTGCCAGAGTGCCGGAATTGCCGGCAACGAGTAGCGTTCCGGCCTGCATCTTAAAGCCCGGTGCATCTCCACAGTCTCCGCCGATGGCCAGCAGTCCCCGTCTCATCCTGGAACCGGCCATCTGCCCGGCATTTCCCCGAATCAGGATACTTCCGCCCCTCATTCCCTGGGTTTTTCCCCGATAAGCGGCACCCGTGAAATGCCCGGCCGAGCCTTCCACCAGAATCTGGCCGCCCTCCATATGCGCACCAAGCCAATCCCCTGCATCACCTTTTATACGGAGAATACCTCCGCGCATTTCCGCCCCGGCATGGAACCCCACGGAACCCTGGATCTCCATCTCTCCTGCGCTCATGCCCTGCCCTAACCGTTTAAAGCGTGACAAATCACCCCGCAGAATGACCTTTAGAGGCTTATCCTCCCGTTGCAAAGCGCCCGCTTCTCTTACCGACTCGCTGCTCTCTACTTCAAAAAAATTCTCAAGCCGATAGCTGCGGTTACCGCTCCAAAGCGGCAGCCGCCGGATTTCCTCCAAAGTTTTTCCACATAGATTCTCCGGGTTGATGCTTTCCGCCTCCACCGGGAGTGAAGACTCTTCTTTTAGTCTCAATGTGATCCGGCTACTCATCCCTGCTCCCCCCCCGACAGACTTAAAAGCTGCTGCAAGTGGAAGTGGTACTTTCCTAAGCGTCCGCCATAGTTGCCGGCTGAGATGCGCCGGACTCCGGGAACCTGCACAGCTTCTCGAATTCCGTCGGCCATTGCCTGACCGACCAAGCGATCTGTGAGCCCATCAATAACAATTTCCAGGACGGCATTGATACCGTCCTGAAGTGCGCTTGCTTCCACTCTGCCTCGAATAGTGGGGCAGTAAGCAGTATTCGTGGAAGCCGACAGGAACTTATATTTTGATCCGACCTGACTGCCGCTGCGCACCACGCCACCGGGGAAAGGCAGAATTATTCCCCGGATTTCCTGCATCTTGCGGACCGCAACCTCAGAGGCCTTCAGGGCCGACTCAATACTGTCCGCCAAAATCAAGAAATTGCCTCCCCCGACCGCCTTAGCCATGGTAAATTCTTCTTCAATCAGAAACTCACCTTCCATCACCGGAATCCGCCAGTATCGCTTGTTTCCGATTATTTTGCTGGCTTGATAACCGTCCCCGAAGAAGCGCAGCTTGCCACCTATATTAAATTTGCTGAATCCATCAAAATTGGCCGGAAGTTCCGTTAATCCTCCATCATAACAAGCAGAGGTAGGGGAGGTCATGATGGCCTGCCCCACGCGTTTGATCAGATTCGCTTCCAATTCGTCCTTGGAAGAGGCAAAGAAAAGACAATCTACCCCTGCTCTGCCATCAGGAGTAAGTGCGGAAGTTCCTTCAATACCTGCTTCCACCCCGCAGCCGATTACCGAGGTTGCAAAACCGGTCGCGGCCGAGGCAGCATGCCGCGCCCATTGCTCATTGATGGCCGTAACTGTCAGCCGAGCAGCCCGCATGGTAAAGGCTTCGGCAAACGTATCTTCAATTTCTACTCCGTTTAAATGCATGGTATCACCTCCGGCTGTGCCAGATACTCATCCTGAACTGCAAAATTACTTAAAGCAATAGAATAGTAATTGGCAAAATCCCGGGCCAAATCGGGAGACAGCTTTCTCGCACCGTCCGGTTCGACAATCAGCCTTTTTCCACTGATGCTTTGGAGCACTTCTCCGTCCCGAACGACAACCTTACCATTCTTAAAAACGTAAGCCGGTTTGGCAAACATTTTCTCTTTATCATCCTGCAGCCGATAAATTGCCACATCAGCCTGCGTTCCGCTGCCCAAATGCCCTTTTTGAGACAAACCTAAAGCCTTGGCCGGGGCGGAACGGGTCACAATGCAGATTTCCTCCAAAGAATACTCTCTCTTTAATTCCTTAAGATAGGTAAAAGCACCCGTCTTGGGATGAAGCCGCTCCAGGACGGAATTCCGAAAATCCGCATCCATCAGCAGCCGAATAATGTGGGGATAAGAGGTAAACGGCCCGGCATTGGGATGGTCGGTCGTCAAGATAATCTGCCAAGGGTTTTTAATGAGCAGAAGCAATTCCAGACCAATACACCACTGAATCGCATTAAAAAGCACCGTTGGCTTATAGAGCATAGGAACAATTCCCGATCCGGTTTCCATCTCGATATCGGCATTGCTCCACTTGTTCCCGGTCATCTCATGCAGTCGGAATTGCATGGGAGAATCCGCAGTCATGGTGGTCACCGGCCCAAAAACAATCTGTCCTACATCACAGGTGAACTCAGGATGCGCATTCAAGTATTCGGCAATCTCCCTAGCCGCCGATTGCATTGCTCCTTTGCCGGTTATACCATAGGAATGAAATTGGAGGTGCGTAAAATGCACAGGGTACCCTTCAAGGGTACGCATCGTTTCCAAAGTTGTCTTAAAGTTCCCTGCTTCGCCCAGATGATTGGCATGAAGATGAAGACCATGCGGAAGTTTCAATTCCCGGATTGCCTCCACCAAGCTAAGAAGCAGCTTTCTGGGCGTGATGCCAAATGGAGGTACAGGCGTATCCAAGTCCACAGCTCCCCGGCTCCATTTCCAGCTTTCCACTCCCCCGGGATTGACCGCTTTGACCGCATATCCTTTGCTGCTGGTTAAAAACCAGCTTACCAGATCCCGCAACTGCTCTTTGCTTCCGCACTTGTCCTTCCGGCTTAAGACCTTCATAATCAAATGGTCATTGGCCATCAGAGTATAGATCCCCGAATCCAGCATTGGGATATCTTCCAACTCTTCATGAGCATGCCGAGCCTCGAGGGCCGGGACCGCAGCTTCAAAAGCTGTGGTATAGCCAAGCGCGGAATAAGCGTACCCTGTCAGAAAGGTGCTGGGAACGGTATAGCCTGTCCCGGAACGTGTCCCGACAGTGCTTAATTTGAAATGATCGTAATGATCTTCCGGACACATGATACGGGCACTGTTAACCTTAGCTCCGGCAATATGGCTGTGGATCTCAATTCCCCCCGGCATAACCGCACAGCCTGAGGCATCAATGATCTGACTAATCTCCTTGTCAGGCAAGTATTCTGTGATTTTGCCGTTCTCGACATAGATATCCCGGACTTCTCCTTTTACCCCATTAATAGGATCATAAATCCGACCGTTCACAATTTTCAACATAACTTACTCTCTCCTTTAGCTCCCGCAGAACTTCCAAATCGGAGGGATATGGGAAATCAACCAATTTTTTTAAACGAAGGGCAACATTATCCATTCGGTAGAACGTCCCTTCGACACCCACTCCGGCCGGAGCGACAGGGATGACTACATTAGCCCAGGTCGTGGTTAAGCTTTCGTGCGGCTCAAGCACAATGGTCGGGATGCTCTTCAGATACCGGACAGCTTGCTCCGGCAAATGAGCACCCGGGTCCGTGGCTACAATCAGAGCTGCATCCACATCTTGACGCATCAGCATATCCACGACACTGAATTCGCCCGGACTATAACGAGGGTAACCACGATAAAAGTTTACCGCCAGAGGATAGCCGGTCTGCCACGCCAAAACATGGTTACTCCCGTTCACGTTGCCGTGCCCCCGCATAGCAATGGCATAAAAACGGGTATAGCGGTTCATTTCATTGACCAACGTATTGATTTCTTCAATATTCAGCTCTCTACCCCGGCTTTGCGTCACTCCAATGCCGAACATGAGCACTCCATAACGACATTGTTTCATCATTTCCGCCAATTCGCGCCATTGGGATAAAGGAACGCCGCCGACCAGACTAGTCTCCGTCAACCCTTCCAAACGAATGCCCTTGACCAGGCAACGCAAAACATGGGCGATTTCAAAAGTCTGACCCGGAGTGACTTGAATAAAGAGGTCTGCATTCTTCGCTGTTGGGGTCGGCCTGATATCAATGACTACGACCTTCCTCCCTTTGCGCCCTTCCGGAACATAAAGTCCCTTAGCCAGAGCAGAATATCGGCTTAAATGACGCATATGGGATTCCACGGGATTGGCGCCCCAATAAATCAAAAGATCGGCTCTGTTTTTTACTTCCCCTAAGGTACATGAAGCCAGCCCAACTTGCTGGCGGGCGAGAACGCCCGGCCCGTGTCAATATGACGCTGGGTTATCAATCGTCCCTTTGATCTTCTCCGTTAAGGCTACTGCTTCTCTGACGGCCTCAGTTGTCGTACTGCTTAAGCCATAAACCAGTGGAGCCTTGGCTCGGTTTAGAATATTAGTCGCTTCAGAGATCACCTCTTCCCAGGTGGCCTCCCTGCCATTTACCCGAAACGAGGCCAAATCCGTTTGCGCGTGCATCAGCTTGTTCCGGCCTATTGCACAGGCATTGCTAACCTTGGCAATCTGATTATCCGCGACCTCCACTTTAAGATCATCACAAAGACAGCCGCAAAACGTACAAACGACATCTTCATGAACAGTCAGCGCCATTTCTCTCCCCCCTTAATCCGGTAAAACTGTTTCGAATTAAATTTTAAATTTTAAATTTCAATGCCTTTGTATCCTTCCTTGCTTATTCATCTAATTTCCGCCCATCCGGCTTCAGAGATGAGAGCACTACGGAAATCCCTTTAAAATCAGGAACTCCTGTACCATAGGTCTCTCCACTTATCAGCCGGTTAGCCAGAGGTCCCAAAGGAAGAAAGAAAAGCCCTTGCGGTCCTTCTTTAGGGCGACAGGTTACCGTGATCTCTCCGGCTGCGCTTTTCAGCAAAGCCTTATTGCCCTGCTCTAAATGAAGCAGCGCAAAGTCTTCAGGACTTACAGCCAGAGTGGATATTTCTCGTATATACTCATCACAAAATTTACCTTTTTCCATCGCCGCCCCTTGTCGACTGGTACGAACCGTAATCAATAATCCAGAAATGCTGCCCATTGGCCTCCCTCCTTCATCCATGCACTTTTCCGATCTTAACGAATGAACATCGCTCGTCTATCCAAAATATTGCCCAATCCATATGGCCTTGGCCCGCAATTTCAGATCACACTCCTGGTCGGAGCTGCCTTCCGCCAGCACCGTACAAATAGGTTGTCCCTTCTCAAGCCTTGTCCCTTCCCGGGGAATGTCACGCACCCCCTGCCGGTATAAAAAGCGCAGCGATTTATCGTCGTATCTGCCGATAATACCGGGAGTCCGAGCATAAACAATGCGTTTGCCCCAAAAAATTTGGGGCCGGGCGGAACGCTTTAATCCCAACGTCTTTAATTCCAGGGATTCCCTGAACGCTGTTAAATCCGCTCCTTCACAAGCAGCCAGATGCCAGGCGAAAAAACGCCGGCCCCGAGACTTCTCAATCAGTTCCACAGAGGCGGACCAGCGGGGATTCAGTTCCAAAAACCAGATTCCCTCCTCGCTGACGATAAAATCCAGGGTATTGACTCCTCTCAAGGCAAAGCTTTCCGTAAGCTGTTGGACTGCCTGCGCAATTTGATCCTCAAAATAATCTAAAGGGATAATTCCTGAAAGATCCAATGGAACGATATTGCCTTGATAACGAAATGTCCTGTGACAGCTTCCTTCCCCGGAAAGCTGGCGGCTGCTGTCCAAGACCACTGCCCTATAGCCGTTGGCCAGGAACGTAATTGACCCCGGAATTCCGGTTTTATATTCTTCGATCCTGAAATGGGCCGGTTGCTTCAAGCCGGAAAGCAGCACTTCAGCCGCTTCCTTATTTTGGGGCAACACCTGAATTCCATACCCACCGCCTCTATTCAACGGCTTTAACAGCCAGATCTTTTTGCCCGGAAGCCAAGTCCACTCTTCAAGGGAAAAGAACGGTGGCATCCGTGCTCCGATCTTCCCCAGACTTGTTCTGAGTTCCCAGGGATTGCGCACCCTCATCAGCGCCGATACACTGTTGCCCCGAAGTCGCCCCGGGTTCTCCCAATACGCCAGTCCCTCCGGGGTGTTCTCCGGACCCGAAGCGTAGACCAATGCCTCACATGAAATACTTCTGGCAGTTTCCAGCAAGTTGAGCACAGTTGGCTGCAAACCATAGTCACCGGTCAGGCTCATCGCTTTTCCTTGCCAATTGGCATCCACATCTCCAAAAAAGTCGAGCCCGATCACAGCTTTTCCTGATTCCGCCGCGGATTCCATTAGTGCTCTTACGCTTGCCCCAACCACCAGAATCAATTTAAGCCTCCATCTTCTTGGCGATCTCATATATCGAGTCGAAATCCAGGACATGCCGGTTACTTTCAAATAAAGTCCGAACGGCGGCTCGATGCACCTTCATCTTTAGATTGCCGATAGCAATAGCGCCGTAGATAATCTTCCCTTCCCTTTCCCTGCCATCGTCCGTCACCTTAATCCCTTCCGCTCCCAGCGGATTGACGGCGTTGATATCCGCAATGATTTCCAGGCCGGTTGCGGTGGACCAGCTCGCTAAATCCAACATTTGCACAGCGGGGGCCCCACAACAAGCCACAATGTTAATTCCCCGCTTCAGTACCGCTGAAACATCTTTCGCTTCCCCGATCTCAAGCGGGATAATCTCCACCCCGTTGTTCTTCAGAATATGTTTTCCGACTTCCCGGGCCCGCTCCAATTGCCGGGAAGAAAGATAAACCTCACAGCCTTCCTTGGCCAGAAGGATTGCGGCCCGGATGCCAACCGGGCCGGTACCGGCAAGAATCAGAGCCTTTTTCCCCTTAAGGTTCCGGCCATAAGCAATTTTATGAACCAGGGCTGCTGCCGTTGTGTTGGATCCGTTGGCATCGAACATCACGGAAACCCGGACATCGCCAAAAAAAGTTTCCCGTACTTTTTTCAGAAGTGCCTCGGCAGTCGGAACATGGGTACCGCCGATGAAGATGGCCGTATTGCGTAATCCTTCTCCCCCCCTGGTAAACATGGCGCCATAGACAAGATTGGTCACTTCCTCCAAGCGCACTCCCCCGTATGCCAGCACCTGATCGGCCCCGGCGTCATAAGCGGTGATTTGGTCGAAAACACTGGCTTGGGAATCCGCTTCCAAGTGAAGCAAAATCTTTTTCATTCGTAAATCCTCCTCGTTCAATTAATGGGGACATTCCTTCGAGCCACTTATAATTTTTCTTTAACGGGGACATTCCTCCAAGCAGCTTATAATTATTCCCAATGAGGAGGTGTATCCCCTGACCTTAGAAAGGAGGTGTGTCCCCTGACCTTAATACCCTGTTGGCAAAAATAATCGGTGATTTTCGCAAAGGCTTCTTTTTCTTTTCCGCCCCCGGTCTTTTCCACGACTTGCTGCCAAAGTGGCCAGGAATCAGTTACTTTGCTCGCTGGAATCCAGGTCAGACGAGTGGCGGTGATCGCCGCCTCGAGAATAGCCCCGTGAGCCCGGCAAAGCCCGGTAAAACTGCTCAGTTCTCTAAAAAGCAAGATCTTTCCGGTCACTTTGGCAGGCTCTCTGGAATCGTCAAAAGAGGTCACCGCGAATTCCCAAATGAGCTTCGCTCCAGCCATGCGGGGCGGTCGAACCTGATCGGAGGGATGTGTCGGCAGAATCCCGGAGTAAAGCGCCGTATCGACAAAGCTCAATAGGTCATCGGTCAAATTGATCACTCCCTCCGGTCTGGCCCGGAGATTGGAGAAGGTCTTTGAGCCGGAATAAAGGAAGATCTCTATTTCTTCCACTTCTGAAAGCCACTCGGTATGATCGGAAACATGAACCCCGATTGGTGCAAAATTCACCTCGCCGTCCTCGTTGAGCGAAGACAAGATCGTTTCGATGATCATAAGGAGACCCTCTTTTCCCTATTGCTCTTGTTATTTTCGTCATTTTGAATATTCCTGCTGCTCTCCGCATTTAGATAACCCCAGTTCAGCGGATTATCCTGTGTATACTTTTTGCCTAACTGCAAAGCGAGTTCCGCTTTGCCCAGCTCTTTTCCCAGGTAAAACGCATGGCTTGAATCGCGAATGTCCAGCTTGGCAAACACCTCCTGAGCCGTGCTCCCCTGAATAAAGCAATGAGCATTAAACACATAGATCTGATCATCCACAAAAATACGGTAATTTCTGTCCCGGATCACCTGATGCATTTCCCAAAGCTGGGCTTTATTAAAGGAGTTCCCGCCCGGGTCTTTGATGGTCAGCAAGCTTTCATCCATGTATTTCGGCACTCTCCGCTCGCTGAGAGCCTGATGAATCAAGCGGCGCGCCAAGCTGATTTCCCGTACGGCTCCCCGTGCTCTGTGGCTGACTTCCGTGGTCAGGATATGGTGAACTCTCAGTTCACCGGCAATACCAATCAGAAGGGCATTGAGGCCCGTGCTGTCCGCATCCGTAAGCTCGGTCACATTTCCCAATCCCATCAGCATCTCACAATCAGGAAATTCTTTGCGCACCTTGAGATAACGCCCGATCCCTTCAGCCAACCCCATGGTCAAAGGGGGAAGGATAGGATCGACAAGATAGGGAATCTTCCATTGGTCCAATTTCTGCATGCTTCCATACAGAGAATCCAGGTTTTCCCCATCATCCGGTATGATGACGGCCGGACAATTCAAAACCTTGGCCAGTTCCAGATTTTCTGAAGTAAGGCTTAAAATCAAGTCGGCTCCGGCCTGACTAGCGGCCAAAATATCTTCCTTTTGATGGCTGTCGACACTTACCTTAAAGCCTTCGCTTTTCAGCATATGAATAACTCGCTGCAAGCGTGGGAATGGCTGGTCTACATCCCCTCCGAGGTCAATGAAATCCGCACCGCTGTTCCGATAGTAAATCGCTTTTTCCAGAATCTCCTTTTCCGTCATCCGCGGTGCATTGACGATCTCCGCCAAGATCCGGATCGGCGAAACAGTATCAGCAATCGCGTTTTCGGAAGCATTGCTCTGCCCTTTTTGAAAAAAGGCGGGCAAATCAATCAAATCCTTGGGACCCCTGAGCACTTTACGGCCTGTGGCTTCCCGAATCGGCTGCAGCGATCCCTGGCACAGACCCGGAATAACGATAATTTCCTGTCCGCTAAATCCTCCTTCGCGGGCCAGTTCCCTGGCGATAAACTTTGTGGACATAAGTGCCGCCACTGTGCAGCGCAGGCACTTGATTTCCGGTTGAATCGAATTTATTTTCCCGCTTACCTGGAGAAGAGCTTTATGAGCAATTTGCCCCGTAACGAACACATATTTTTCCATACGGATCACCCCTGTCTTTCCGCATCATACCGTGTGATCAGATTCTTCAGCTGCTGAGGATCATCTACCAGAGTGACCATACGCCAATTAGACAGCCGGACAATGTTTTCCCGGTCTATTTCTCTGGTATGGATCAAAACCTGTTTGCCTTGCGGCGTCAGGGACTTCATTTCAGCCATGGAATCACAAGGTAAAAGGATCGTCGGAATCCGACATTTGCCGGCATGCGCAAATAGGTTAGTGATAAGATTATCCGCTATACCGCAGGCCATTTTGGCGATCGTATTAGAAGTAACCGGGGCAATAATGACCAGATCGTATTTTCCCGTGTACAGTCGGGTAACGGGTAAACAACTGGCTCCAGTTTTCCGAATCAAAGAATGACCGGAACTTATTAATCGTTCATACCAGCCGTAGTAATTCAACACTTCTTTCCCGGCATCCGAAAGAAAGATATCGGCCGACTTCAGCCCAGTCAGCAATTCAATACAATCCGACAGGTAATGTCCCGCTCCTGTAATTCCCCAAGCAACTTTAGGGTGTAGGTTCTGATCTGTCATTTTGTTACTCCTTCCACCCCCAGCTCACTCCTTGATTCCTGCCTGAGGCTGTCCAAACTAGCCCTCTTTTCCCTAAAAAATTCCGGGTCTTTTCCAATAAGTCCGTTTTTTTGTCCCGACTGGTAAAAGCGTAAATCGTCGGTCCCCAGGAACTTTGGCCAACTCCGGCAGCACCTTGCCTAAGTAGATACGCCGCAACATCGGCTCCTGCTTTTGAAGCATAGATGCCTCCCTGAACAGGTGTGAAATGGCTGCCAATTCGTTTCTGAATCTCTGTCACAGCTTGTCCGAAACTCACCAGATCTTTCTCCATCAGACTGGGAAGCAGTTTCATCAGCAAGAGCCGGCAGATCATCCCGGATATCTCTTCCGCCATCGGCGGCAAGGAAGCGAAGGCCTTTACTTCTTCCTGACCGAACATCTCCTCTTCCTTGTGAGGTAAAGCCAGAATAATTGCCCATTCTTCGGGGAATGGCGTTCGAGCAAGAATCGGCGGAACTTCAAAAAGACCTGTTTGTCTTATTATGTTGGTGCACATACCTCCATCGATAAAAAAGCCCCCTTGTTCAAATGCCGCTACGCCAATCCCGGAGCGGCTGCCTTCCCGGTCCGTTATGACCGCTAACTCCGTTACCGCCGGGGCTAATCCGTAGACTCTTGTTATCGCAAAACCTACAGCCAAAGCAAGCTGAGTTCCTGAGCCTAACCCGCTGTGCATCGGCAAAGATTCCAACAGTTCGAGCCTGACTCCGGGAAGCCCATAAAAGTCCAGATATTTACGGACCAGCCGCTGCAGTCTTTTTTTCTCCTTTTCCGGGCCAAGAATAACCAAATCATTTTTTTTCTCCGCAGTAATCTCCAAGCAAGGTTGATCAATAGCTAAACCAAGTCCTCCGTATAAACGCCCTAAGGAACCGTTAAGGTCGAGTTGACCGAGGTGCAAACGGGCTCCCACTTTCACCCAAAGACTCAACCAAATCACCCCTTCCCTTGTTTAAACTTGGTTTTCCGCGGATAGTTCTTTCGCATGGGGAACTGTGAAGCGCCGGAGCTCCGACGCTTCACAACTTATAATAAAGAAGACTTGGTTCAGATGGAGTTTCGCCCTCCGGGTACACGTGATCCATATGTTGGGGATATACCTCGACCCCAAAGTTTGACCCATAAGTAGAGATGTGTCCCCCGACCGCTAAACCTTAGTCGCACTTATTTCGAGTTCATCGCCGCTTAACTCCATTAGTTGGGAACATTCCTCGACCCCAAAGCTTGACCTATTAGCTGAGGAGTGTCCCCTTTCCGCTTTTGCGGAAGCCTTAGCGGCGGTTAACGAGATCAATTAGAAGTTAAGATCCTGCATCATCCTTATTGCCGCTTTCGCCACTTCGCGGGCACTGTCTTTGGCGCCGGGGATAGCAGCCGTGATGTAGCCGCCTTTCTCGGCAATTTTTCCGGCGTCTTCCCAAGTTTCCACACCCATAGCGGCTGCCATTGCGGCCGGAACAACCACGTTAATAGTGCAAACTCCGATGTACATCAGCTCCTGCGCGACTGCCGCAGCAACGGTGATAGGCGTGGAAAGCTCGGCCTTCTTGTTTAAAACAGCATCAGGGACTACTTTATGAGATACTCCTGTCAGGACTGTTTTCTGGCCGCCGATAGTAACCTCTGCATCAATATCGGCGTCAAATCCCCAATATTTACGCGCAAAGGGATGACTGCGATGGGCACCGCCTGCCAGCTTGGTAAAATGGATTTGTATCTCCTGTCCGAACATGGCCGTAAATATTTTTCCGGCATTTTCCTCAACTCTGGCCTGTCTTTCAAGGTCCAGCGCCCGACAAATATCATCCAATTTCTTGCCTGCTTTTAAATCATTATAAGTTCTTTGTGCACGGGTATAGAGCGCGTTCATACGAACTCCTTCGGTAGCCTTGATAATAACCCGTGTAACCGGACCTCTCCGCACCTGCTCCCCTTTATGAGCAACCGTATTGGCGCAAAAAGCCGCAACCTCCGGATCAAACCATTCTGTTGCTTTCATCCGGTGTAAGATATCGGCAGCGGCATCCATATCGCCTTTGCAATCAAGCACGGCATTCATGGAAACTACTGTGTCCGATACCAGGTGCGCCAGAGGAGGATTAACGGGACCACCGCCGAAACCTGAACCAATCATTGGGGCTTCCGAGAAAGCGGCCAGCATTTCATTGATCGTCATCATCCCAACCACTGTAGGAGAGCCCACATCCTTGAGGATCATCCCCAAATCCCCAATCAATGTAGCGGTCTCATACTCTTTGCCGGTTCCGCGTAGATGTACTTTTTCCGGAAGTCCGGCAGCCTCGGCCGCGCCTTTCCCCGCCAGATATCCTGTGTTTCTCACGAAGAATTCGCCATATTGTTCATCAATCATGCCATCGGGATTGATAATTTCCAAAACCGCCGCCGCCGCCAGCATGGCGCACATAATGGGGCTGGGACTAATTCCTACACCGCGATAAGCCTTCTTCATACCTTCCACGGCAATTTTCGTCCCGTTTAAGGCCAGGTCGACATAAGTCATATCCTCACCCAAGACACTATGACCATAAAGAGCGCCGCCGGATACAAATGCCGGAACATCCGCTCCGTCTACCCGAACCAATTCGCCTTTTTCCATAGCGTCGTATAAAGCCTTCACCGCCGCAAACCCTGACACTTTGCAAGTTAATTTGGAGGTAGGAATTGACGCCACCCCCGCACGATCGGCCCCGGCAATCATACGGGCCATGGCGCCCAGCTTCCTGTTTCCGGCAGGAACCCCGGCCCTGGACGCCGTTCCGGCCAAATTAAGCAATACTGCGCCAATAAGCGCGGCATTGGCTTTATCCGCCCCCGCTTCTTTGGCAGCATCAATTCCGGCCTTTAAAACGCCGTCCAAAGGCAATTCTACGAAATTATCATCCGATATCTTTATGCTTCTTCCGTTCAGTATTTGGGTTGCCATTGCATTGGCAGCCGCCATTACGGCAAGGTTCAGCATACCATGACCTTTGGTAAGCGCTTCGATCCGGTCGCTCGTCGAATTCTGCACGTTGGAGTTAACCGCACCTATTACCGCCAAAATCTCTTTCTCCATCAATATTTACCTCCCATATATTTTTTATTAAAGTGAACCCTTTACATCCGTTTAGAAGGCATCTATCCTTTCAAGATAATATTTTCCTCTTTCTACACCTCCTTTGAGATTTTTTCCGTACAGATAATCTCCCAAACAGTAAAACGTTCACGGTGAAACACTTCTTGGGGTATTCATCCTCAATATTTTTATCCTCTCTTCCGGCTTAACCGCTCGTGCTCATGGTCGTGGTCGTGCTTATGCTCGTGGGCATGTTTATGAACATGGAAGTGGTCATGGGTATGGGGGTGGTTAGCACTGCGTTCCAGTTCAGCGTGATATTTTGACCCGTTTTTCTTCAAAGACCGCCCGATAATAACCCGCAAGACACTTGGAAATCCATAGTCCCTGGTGCCCATCCCATATCCTACGGAATCAATAATCATGGAAGGCAAAGAGGAAAATTCCTGACTTAACGTCACAGCCAAGGCGGCGCCCGTAGGTGTCACCAGTTCACCCTCAATATCGTTTTTGCGCACCGGAACTCCTTTGATTATTTCAAGCGTCGCCGGCGCGGGAACTGGAATTCGGCCGTGAGCACAGTGTACATGTCCACTCCCCAAAGAAAGCGGGGAGCAGATAATTCTTTCCACTTCCAGACTTTCGACTGCAAGCAGAGTTCCTATGATATCGCAAATCGAATCAATCGCTCCGACTTCATGAAAGTGCACTTTATCCGGGGTTGTCCCGTGAACCTTCGCCTCGGCTTGGGCAAGAAGGGAAAATACTTTTCCGGCTGAACTTTTAACATTCTCCGAAAAATTGCCGGCCTCAATTAGGGTCATAATATCTTTAAGATAACGATGAGGCTGTTCCTCAACTACGTTAAATTGAACACTATTGGCAGCTATTCCATGGCTTGTTCCTTTCTCGACACGCATTTCGTAACCGCTGAGATTCAGGCCGGCCAGACCATTTCTAACCAAATCCGGATCGACCCCTGCGTCAAACAGCCCTCCCAAAAACATATCGCCTGCGATTCCGGCACTACAATCCAAATACATAACTTTCATCCGTATTCTACCTCCCTGATTGGACTATGGCCCGCGCCAAAGCTGCCGCTCCGAAGCCATTATCAATATTAACTACTCCCACCCCTGAGGCACAACTGTTCAGCATTGAAAGAAGCGCTGAAAGTCCCCCAAAATTGGTTCCATATCCGATACTCGTAGGTACAGCGATTACAGGACGACTGGTAAGCCCGCCGACAACGCTTGCCAAAGCCCCTTCCATGCCGGCCACAGCTATCACGACATTTGTTTTTTGTAATTTTTCGACATGCTGCAATAACCTGTGAATTCCGGCGACACCCACATCATAGAGCCTTGTTACCCTTAACCCCATAGTTTCTGCGGACACTGCCGCCTCCTCCGCTACCGGCATATCCGCCGTCCCCGCGCTGACAATCACGATCTCTCCCTTTTCTTCTCTCTCTTCCCCTGCCGGCACTACAATACAGCGGGCCATATCATAATACACAGCCTCGGGGAGAGTCTTCCGGACCATTACGTAAGCTTCAGCAGAGGCCCGTGTACCCAAAATCGGTCTGCCATTCGCCGCCAATCTAGAAATAATACCTCCCACTTGCTCCGGGGTCTTGCCCTGACAAAATACAACCTCAGGAAAACCGGTGCGAAGTTCTCGGTGGTGGTCCAGGCGAGCATAGCCTATGTCTTCATACTGCAAGAATTCCAATTTCTTTATAGCCTGATTTACGGTGGTACTGCCGGCGACTAAAGACTCCAAAAGTGCGTGCAATTCTTTTCTGTCCACAATAGTCTCCTTCCTGACGCATTTTATCCATTATTCAATCGTCCTCAATCCGAATTGCAAATTTACTTTTCCTTAATCTATTTAGCGCCTCATTTTCAATCATTTGCTTAAGCTCGTAAAAAGATATATCCGCTCCCGCCGTATTAATAGCCTTGACAGATGCTTTCAAATCCTCATATTCAACACGGGCGGACAAAGGAGAACCCGAATCATCTTGGACAATCTTGACCTGCACCGCCCCTTTCCATACGAGATTCTCTTTATTGTCATGTAAACTTAGCTTCATACTCTTCATGAAATAATCGTACGAGATATGATCTGCCTTGATTATTCTTACTCCCAGCGTCCCTATTTCACTGGCAAGAAAGCGGCTAATTGAAAAAACCTTGTCCTGCTGAACATCAATAAAAAAAATATATTCCTGCCTCCCTTTCTTGGTTACAGCATTAACAACATGGACATTCTTTACCCCCTTGGCCATAAGCTGTTCTATAAGATAGGGAACCTGATCGGCATTGATGTTGTCTACATTTGTCATTAGGAGCAATTCTATATCCCTCCCTTTAAAAAAATAAAAATCGACCTATCGTATAGATACCGCGATACTGCTTTATTTTCTTAAAGCGGTATCGCTACGGTCGATTGATGTCTTAATATTTATTTATACCCTAAAAACATAGGACCCCGGATTAAATCTTGCTCCTTTATAAAAAAGATTCTGACTTCTGCCTGTAGCGCAAACATCTACTTCTTTAGACTCCGGGTTTTATCCTCTAAACACTAACGTGACCCCTACATTTGGAATAAAGGCTTTCCATAGAGAATCAACAATTTTAATGAGTCGGACATCCGGAACAAAGACCAAGCATTATATAAGTCAACGTAATCCATTGCAATTTTAAAACATTCTTATTTCATCAACTTAAGACAGTGAAAATTTTTTTTCATCATAAAAAACTTTATTGTGATAATTAAATCACAAGGTGGAACCCATTGTCAAGAATAAATCGATGAATCAAGTACGGCTAAAATTTTGATGGCCTATGATGGGATATAGCGCTTTCCGCCGTGAGTGTCATGATGAATAATAGCCACCTTGATATTATTGTCCCAGCCGCGAAAAGTCTCCGTTCCCTGGGTATTTGTTCGGCGCGCCCTAATTCCCGCACTTAATTCCCGCACATTGCAAAAGCATTGGCGCTTGTCTTTCCCCGGGGTTGCAAAAAAAATCCCCGGCCGGTTTCCTTTCAATAATTTCGGCCCGCCGCATTACATATATCCGATCGGCTATCTTTTGCGCCATAGTTAAATCATGAGTAATATAAAGCATAGCAAAGCCTTTGGAATTTTGCAGGCCTTTAAGCAACCTTAAAATATTAGCTTGAGTGGAGGGGTCCAGCATGGAACTGATCTCATCGGCAATCAACAGCTTGGGCTCCATAACCAAGCAACGGGCGATGGCCACACGCTGCCGTTGCCCCCCGCTCAGCATATAACACCTCCGGGACAGGAAATCGGCGTCCCGGGGCAGTTGAACATCCTTCAACGCCTGTCTGACACTCTCCCGGCGCTGCTCCTTGCTATCCGCATGTAATATATCCAACGGTTCCCGGACCACATCTTCAACGGTGAGCCGCTCACTGGTAGCAGACAGAGGATCCTGAAAAACAATTTGCATACCCCCTTTGCGGGCCGTATGACTATGTCCCGTGACAATCTGCCCTTCAAACAGCACCTGTCCCTGTTCCGCTTTCATAATACCGGCCAAAATCTCGGCAAGAGTAGTTTTACCCGAACCCGACTCCCCGATAAGCACCACCGCCTCACCTGATTTGACACAAATATCGCAAGAGCTGCAGGCCTTTATTTCACCGCCCCGCCAATGATAGCTTTTATGCAAATTCCTACCCTCCAGCAAAGTAACAATACCGCCTCGAAGGCAGGACACTTTCCTGCCGCATGGCAATCGTGACAATTCCGGATGTTCTTTGGCGCACCGCTCAACGCACTGATTGCAGCGGCGGCAAAATGGACATTGCCCCTCACTCTCCCGGCCCGCCTCGCCGGGGATGCCCCATAAATCCCGGTATGGATTTACCGCGGGAGAAGAATACATTAAACCCCGCGTGTAAGGATGCATGGGATTTTTAAAGATTTCCCCGGTCAGCCCCTCCTCCACTACATTCCCGGCGTACATGACCATCAAGCGAGAGGTCATCCGCATAATAACCTGCATTTCATGGGATATGACCAGCATGGGAAATGCCATTTTCCGCTGCAATCCAAGCAAGAGTTCGACAATCTCATCTTTGGCAACGGCGTCCAAAGCCGTTGTCGGCTCATCCACAATCAAAACTTCGGGTTCGCAGGATAAGGCCATGGCTATCAGTACCTTTTGGCGCATCCCCCCCGACAATTGATGCGGGTAGCTTTTGGCGAAGACCGGGTCCAGCCCCACCATCTTTAATAATTCTTCCAATCCGGCGCGTATTTCCGTCCCCGTCAGCGAGGTATGACGCCGCATAGCTTCCCCTATTTGCTCACCGATAGTCATAACGGGATTAAGGATATCCAAACTGTTTTGGAAGATAATGGCCAGTTTGCTCCAGCGATACTGATTCCATTCTTGTTCCGACAGCCGGTTCAAATCTGTGGGCCCATAAAAAATTTCCCCTTGCACCCGGGCCCGTTTTTTCAACAACCCCATCAACGCCAAAGCCAGGGAAGATTTTCCGCAACCCGACTCCCCGATAACACCGGTAACAGTCCCCGGCTCCAGCGCAAAATTTATCCTGCGCACCGCGATTATGCTTTCCCCTTCCGTATGGCCATAACGGACCGACAGATCTTTAACCCGTAAAACCGGTTGCATCATAAATCACCTCTTTACAGTTTGGAATTAGCCGTTTTCTCCAAATCCCTGCCCACAAAAGCAATGGACAGCACCAGCAGGGTCAAGAAAGACAAGGGGGCCAGCACCCACCAATGCCAATAATCCGTGAAATAGATACCCGGAAAATTGATGGAACGGTTCAGTATCAGGCCCCAGCTTTTGGATGTCGGGTCCCCCAGTCCCAGAAAGGCCAACCCGGCTTCCGCTACGATGGCCCTGCCGACAATATGAATGATGCCGACCATCAGCACGGGCAAAACACCGGGAATAAAATGCTTGACCGCCAAATGAACGAAACTTGCCCCGAAACTTTGGGCCGCAATGATATACTTTTCCCGGCACATGGCTAAAATTTGCGAGCGCACCGTCCGGGCCGGACCGGTCCAAGCGAAAACAGCTATGACAATAATAATGTTCTTCAGACTGGGGCCGAAAAAAGCGCCCAACACGATCATCAGCGGCAGTTGCGGAATCACCATCATAATGTTGCAAACGCCCATGATCAGCCCATCGATTTTCTTGCCGTAATAACCGGCCGCAATACCCAGCGCTCCGCCCCCGCATCCGGCCAACAGCGCCGTACCGAAACCAATCAACATACTTATTCCGGCTCCATGACAAATTTGCGCCCATAGGTCAATACCCAGGTCGTCGGTACCCAGCCAATGTTCGGAACCCGGAGGTTCCAGCGCAGCGCCGGACGGTATTTTATGGGGATATTCGCAAAGCAACGGGGCGAATATCCCCAACAACAGCACCAACAAAATGACAACCAAACCAAATTTACCAAAACCGCTCATATCACGCAACGTCTTAAGGAGAAAACGCATATTAACTTATCCTCGGGTCTAATTTTCGGTATAATAAATCAGCCAGCCAGTTCATTGTAAGCACGGTAATGGTTATAAAAAAGAAAACGCCCTGAATTAAAACATAATCCCGCACCATTACCGCCTCTCCAATCAACCGGCCCACACCGGGGTAGCTGAAGACGTTCTCCACCAAAACCGCCGCCCCGAAAACAGTCCCCAAGCTCATAAAAACCCTGGTTACTATAGGCAGCAAAGCGTTTTTCAGGGCGTGCTTGAAAATTATCCGCAGACTTTTCAGGCCCTTGGCCCTGGCCGTCCGCATATAATCCCGGGAAAGCACATTCAGCATACTGTTTCTGGACAGCAGATAAAATCCTCCCAGTCTGGACAGGGACAGAGTTATTACCGGAAGCGCGCCATGCCGGACAATATCCCGTACCTGCTCCGCCGCGCTATTAAACTCGGCAAAGGGAGTAACGCCGCCGGCCATGGGGAACCAGCCCAGCCTGGCGGCGAATACGAATAAAAGAAACACTCCCATCAGAAAAGAGGGTATCTCGGAAAAAATAACCATGCCCGGATAAAGCAGTTTATCCGCCGGACCATCTCGATACCAGGCCGATATGCCCCCCATTAGCGTTCCTAAAAAGCAGCTGATGACAATAGCGCACAATACTATGGACACTGTCCAGAGAATCCGGGTAGATATGATTTCCATCACGCCGGTGTTGAAATAAATACTATAGCCGAGATCAGCGCGGAGCAAATTGCCTATATAGCTAAAAAACTGCAGATAAACCGGCTTATCCAGACCGTAATAAGCTTTATATTGGGCAATCTGCTCTTCGGTGAAAGTGACGCCGGTGTGCCCGTCCTCAACCGACAGGTATAGAAAAGGATCTCCCGGCATCAATCTGGGCAAAGAGAAATTAAGAACCAGTATGACCAGCAAAGTCATCAGGTAATACCTTTTCATGCCCCGTTTCGCTCCAGATAAGACAGCTTGCAATGATCTGTTTTGGTATGATCGTACCGGAACATCCAGCCGTCGTATTTAGCCGGCCGATACACATGGTTGTCCACCTGGCCGTATAGAAGGATCATCGGCACCTCTTCCGCAATCAGTTCCTGCAGTTCGAAGATTGTCTTCTTTCTTTTTTCCGGGTCCAATTCCCTCGCCTGCCGCAGCGCCAGCGTCCGCACCCGTTCATTATAATATCCCGGCACCGCCCCAGAACCCAGTCCCTTGCTTTTGGCCTTGGGGTTGGAAGCATACAAATTCCTTAAATAATCGGGATCGCCGCCCATGCCGCCGGAATTGATTATCGACAATTCATATTCACCCTGTTGAACGGCGGTATCCCGCACTTTACTGTCCACACTTTCGATAGTCAATTTTATACCTGCCTGTTCAAGGGTTAATTTTATCAATTCGGCAATTTTAACCTCTTTGTCGGTATTGCCCACCAGCACATTAAAGGATAGTTGCCGCCCGACCAACAATTCCCGCG
The DNA here is from genome assembly GCF_039851975.1 of Desulfoscipio sp. XC116. Classification (GTDB taxonomy): domain Bacteria; phylum Bacillota; class Desulfotomaculia; order Desulfotomaculales; family Desulfallaceae; genus Sporotomaculum. The sequence continues at coordinate 275,996 of NZ_CP156660.1, read as the reverse complement.
CCTTTTGCAAGTCATAGGGATATTTCGCCGTATTGCCGTTATACCACTTGCTTCCCTCGGGCACGTAACCCATACTGCCGATAACAGCCGAACCCCTCTCCACCTTTTCCATCAGCTCATTCCGGTCAATAGCGCAGGCAATAGCTTTTCTGATATTGACGTCCTTTAGCTCGGGGCGTTTTTCCATATTCATCATCAACCTGTAATTATGAAAAGAATGCTTTTTCTCTACCTTGTATTCAGGATTGTTTTCATAACGGGACAAAACATCCGGCGTGGCGTTAACCAAATCGATTTCCTCGTTTTCAAAAGCCAGAATCGGATCGCTGACCGGCACCCATTCGATTAAATCAACTCTGGGCCGGGGGCCCCAGTACTTTTCAAAAGCTTTGAATCGGTAGATGCCTTGCTGAGCATCGTATTCCTCCATAACATACGGTCCGCTGCCCACCGTAGCCGCCGCCCCGGTAAAGGTCATGGGATCCTCCACGTTTCCCCATATATGACGGGGCAAAATACGCATGTAGCCGATTTTGCTTAAATACGAAGCGCTGGGAGCGTCCACTGTCAGGCGAACTGTTTGCGGATCCACAATCTCTATATCTTGAACGATATATTTCCCGTCAACAATAAGATCGTTGGAAACAGGAGGATGCTCTCGATAGTATTCAAAGGTAAATTTCACATCCTCGGCGGTTAAACTCCGGCCGTCATGCCATGCAACATTATCCCTCAGCTTGAAGGTATATTCCGTGCCGTCGTCGCTGATTTTCCAACTATCGGCGAGCCAGGAAATATCCCCGTTCTCATCCTTTTCCAAAAGTGAGTCGTACAAAAGCTGCATTTTAGAAAGGCCGGGCCCTCTGACGTAATGTTTAAACGGATTGGGCAGACCGGTATCCCCTCCCTGCAAACGAATAACCACGGACTGCCCGGACGTTTCATCCCCCGGGGCTTTTTTTTCGGTATCGTCCCCTTTATCGCCGCCGCAACCAGCCGGGCCCAACAATAAACCGAAGCAAAGCACTGCTGCCGCCGCGGCGCTTTTCCAGAACCTTTTCACCAAAGGCGCCCTCCTTTTCCATGCTTTGGAATACAATTTAAGCTTTCCAAAAAATGCCCATATTTTTAGAACGGACAACACTTTGTACGATATTGTCTTGAGCTTTGGTCCGGAAAAAAGGTTTTACGGCTTCCCGCTGAGCGTCTGTCAGTTTCTCCACCAACCTGCCGTCATAGTACTCCACCGCTTCAGCGACCGTAAAAATCAGTTCCCGGCAGTCATCCAAATAAGTTATCTCCGGATCATAGCCCTCCAGCCATAGAATATTAAAGATAGCATATGCAGCATCCCTATCGTTATGGGGATCGAAATCTCCACACAGGCCCAAATGCTCCGCCAGCTCTTCACCAAGGCTATCTTTTTTTTCAATATACTGATTAATAAAACAATAATCTTTGCAGGCCAGCGACATTTTTTCCAATCCCCTCTTGCTTCTCACGGCGGGACACATAGACGCGAAAACAAGATCAAAATACTTCTCCCAGCAGCGTTCGGACAGGTCAACCGCTTCCCAATTCAGCTTGACGTATTCGATATTGTCCGCGCCCGACGACAAGCTGTTCTCTCTGGCGTAATGCAGCATATTAGCAGAGATATCCACGCCTACGACACTCCCGGCCTTTTCGGCAAACTCCACGGCATGTCTGCCGATGCCGCAGCCTATATCCAGCACTGTCCCATCTCTTTTAAGAAGGTTTTTCTCAGACAACAGCGTAATCAGTTGTTCAACCCGCTCGCCGCCGTTTTTTCGCAGATTGGCTTTAAACTGCTCCGCTCTGCCGTTCCAAAATTCTTCCGCATCAACCGTTCTCTTTCTCTTACTGTCTAAAAGATTCTCAAAGTATGCCGTTTCCATATGCAAAACCTCTTTCTGTATATGCTCTTAATTAACCAATTAGTTGATTTTGATTATCATTATCATTGAACCGACGCAAATATCCCTCCCTCTTAATATTCTACGCATATTACATAACAGCTTGGCCAGGCATAAAATTTATTCCTGCCCCCCACGGTCCGAAACCAAATGATTTTGATTATCATTATCGCCTGTGGGACATAAAAATACCTTGGCCACCCAATTTATACCCCAAAACAACAATGCTATTTTATAGAACCCCATCTGAAGCCCCGATGTTCAGCTCTAGCTAAACGATTTCACCGCCCGCGATCCCGGCAATAAAAGGTTAACCCCCGTCTCTGCGTTCCCTGGCTATTTCTTTATATGTAATAAGGAAATAATTTAAATTATCCAGCCTGTATTTGATATCCTTTTCCCATTCATCCAGTTCATCCCAGCCCAGGGAAGTAATGTGATATTTTTTCCGGGCCGGTCCCGATTCGGAGGTATCCCATGCGGACTTAACGGCGCCGCTGTTTTCAAGTTCCTGCAGACAGCGGTAAACAGCACCGGTATCGGTTTTAAAATTGGGCAAAGTTTGGCACAAAGTTGTATGAATAGCTCCTCCATGCATATCCTGCCGGGCAAGAACCAAAAGTATAAAAGCAGTTAAATGACGGTAGCTTCGCTTTTTCATAACAGACATATATAAATTTCCTCCGGGTTGCACCAAAAACCCTTAATGTCAATACCAGCATACTGTAATTAACAGTACCTGTCAAGAAAAATCTCAGGCAAGAAACTACGGAGATTTTAGATTCAACTATCTAAGCTTGCCGATTTATTCCCGGTGCGATTATACAATTTTTAAAATCAACCCCAAAGTAATCGTGTATCAAAACATCCCTCATACCGGCTATTGAACGCCGTGGTATATGAGGATATTACCCCTTAGTTCTGCCGAAAGATTCTTAGTTGCTTCCCCGATAATTTCAATTCTTCTAATTACAGCATCCTGGATCAAAACGGATTCAAAAAAGGTATCCATTGTTATGCCACGCATATAGCTTTCTGTAGCGTTAAGGCTTTCCATAATATGCCGGAGAAAAACTAAATCATCTTTCACAGATTATAACGAACTAATTATAAACAATTTGCCACTAAATTACGTGCATTATCATAAACAACCCGACGCAGCACCTGATCCGCCAGACCTAGTTGGCGCAGAATTTTTAGTCCGGATGCCAACTCATATTCAATAATTGGAAAGTCGCTTCCGTACAAAAACCTCTGCGGGTAGCGCTCTATAAAATACACCAGACGATCAACCGGCAGGTTAACTCCGGTCGCACCCAGAGCCCAGGATGTATCAAGATAAAAATGGGGGTATCTTTCCAGCAGGGAAAAGGCTTTGTCAATTTCATAAAGTCCCAGGTGGGGAATAATCACTTTTAATTCCGGCCATCTCTCCATGACCTTTTCCATATGATCAAGACCCAGCACGGGGTCGTTTTGCGAATAAGGCGCTGTGCCGGCGTGAATAATTACAGGTTTTTGACGCTCCACAGCCGCCCGGTAAACAGGCTCCCATACAGGGTCATCAGCGGCATACTGCTGCACCGCCAGCTGCAGCTTAAAACCGGCAAACTGCCAATCATCCAACACCGTGGCGATTATTTGTTCCAAATCGCGGTCCAATGGGTGGATACAGGCAAAGGGTATAAAACAGTCATGCTTGCGGCACACATCCCGAACCCATCGATTCAACTCCAGCGATATATCGGACTTATGAGCATAAGTAAGCAAAAACGCACGTTCCACTCCCATTGCTTTCAGACAAGCCACATATCTTTCCAATTCCCAACCGGCATATGGTATCTGCCAGCCAATATTATTGAACCAATGCCATATGGCATTAAACAACCGCTGTGGGAAAAGATGTACGTGGGCATCCCAGATTTTTTCCACTATTTCACCGTCCTTATTACGATCAGCTTCTATTGCATTTACTTAGAAACTGCCTTTAATTCCAACTTTAAACCGCCAATAATATCGGAGTTAATATATCCGTCCATGTATGTTTTGGGTACTCCATAGTCGTTATCAATTAATTTATAAACCATAACATCTTTTTGCTTAAAATTTACAATCCAATATTCTCTCACCCTATTTTTCATAAATATGTAACTTTTTCACGCAGTGGATGTTTTTAAAAATGAAATGATGGTTACCGCCTTAAAAAACAGGGTTACCTTCCGTTCTCACATCCTTAATATGAATGTAAAGTATGTACTCCATTCAATTAAAAGGATATCATTGATTCAACACACCGCGAATCGAGTCGATTGCATATGGCCGAGCATACTTGACTTCAAAATTACTGATCCATACAGCATTTGGGCGATATACTGGTTTTACCCTCATTGCAGGGTAAATATATAACTGCTTAACATTGCCTACATTTTCCACAGCAAGTCCGTCTTCCTGCGAATATTCCAAGCGAATTCCATAGGTAGAGAGAACCTTTCTGAGCGGTTCCATCATTTTAATTTGGTCTTGAGGAGGAATATCATCAGCAAGCTTTTGCTCTTTCGCCCATGCCAGCAGTTCCATAGCAGCATATCTATCCAACACTGAGTGATAGTTTTGATTACGATAGTGCTTCAAACAGTTTTGGCAGGCGTTATCACAATCACAGCCATTTAAAAAAGTTTCTGTTTTCTCTAAAAGTGTATTGATTTGAGATGCTATTCCCGAGGAATACCCGGCACCACTTGACAGGCTGTCATACAGATAGATATCAATATATGCTTTCTCCTTGTGTTCTCTTAAACGGTATCCTGCGTTAAGCTCGGTAAATTCAACATCAAGGAGTTGGCTTGTCTGAAGACGCACTGCCTCTGCCAAAGAACGCGAGGCGCGGTCGACCCAAGGGTTTTCTTTACGTGAAATATTAATCCTTACTTTATCAAGTTCAATTTCAAGAACTAACATATCTGTTATGAAATCAAATCCAAGCGTAGCATTTACTGCATTCGCATGATTACATCCTGTTCTAACAAACTGCGAATAATACGGCCGTCCTATCTTGGTTCGCTCTGACTTGTATGCAGCAGCATTATCCCCGGGAACTGCCCCGCCACAGTCGGAGCAAATCATGAACCCTTTTTCAGCAGGACCGCGGTTTACCATGATAATCCTTTGGTTAGATCGTTTGGCCATGTGAATATTGGAAAAACCCTGAATTTGAGCCAATCCATCGGAATTCGGCAATGTAGAATACAAAGGAGCATCTGCGTAGGAATAAGATTCATTCAACTGGGCAGAAGCGATGGACTTGCCATTCACAGGTGCAAAACCCCAAGGCCGAACCATTGGTAACATCCGCACAATATGCTTTTTTTCACAAAATGGGCAGTGACCGTTGTTCAAATCGTCTGCAGGGCCGAACCACCCACACGCCTCACATGAAAATACGGTCTTTACATAGTTCGGATCGTCCATGAATGATTTCGCCGGAATTGTAAATCTACCTTTTTTGCGTTCACTGCCATAATAGTACAAACCGCCAAGCTGGTAAGTGTTTTTATCTACGACGATTGACCGACCGGGCGCATATTCACTAATTGCGACATCTAATCCGCGCTCTATTTGATACTGTAGCTGCCCTTTAGAGTTGCTGATGAATGTACTAACAACACTCTTGGGGAACGAATAGGTCGGGATAATGCCTTCTTCATACAATGCATCTAACAGTGTCTTCTTTTTTGATGCCCCTTTACCGTCATACAGTTCCGGATGCGCAATGCGCTTCTCGTTAAGATTCTGCATTTCTTGCGTAAGTTGATTTCTAGTCCGCAAGATTAATTCCTTTGAATATGACTGCAACAACACAGTATTAAAGGATACATCAAACCCGTTCAGGTAGTGCGTAAAGTCGTCCCAGTATTTTTCGAAAAAGCCTATAGTATCAATGCCGTCAAGACTTTGGCCTTTGGGTTTCAAGAATGCCTGAACTGCAACCATATTCATGTGACGATATAGCAGTTTTTCACTTTTAATATCAATCCACGGCCTGCGCGGATCTCCGCGAAACATCGGTGCTGGATTTGTAAAGTACATGGTATCATGGGGGCCGTCTTCACAAAATGTGACAATAGTAGATAAGCTTGCGCCACGCCGGCCAGCTCGACCTGCACGCTGCTGATAATTTTCGCGCATCGGGGGAATGTTACGCAAACCCACAGCAACAAGGGAGCCGATATCAATACCAACTTCCATCGTTGTAGTGCTGCTCAGAATATCAACAGGTGGTTCATCTTTTTTCAGCAAATCTTGAAAGCGCATCTCATATTGCTCTGTCCGTGACCACATATCATCACGCTGGTCTTTATATGACAATTGAGCTGTATGTTCCTCAGTATCAATAACTCGAATTGCCTCACCTGCCAACGCATCGGAAACAGGTTTTCTCCAGAACTCCATTGCGCTGTATCCCTGGTCGCTTACCTTCTCCAGTTGGTTGCTTCCACAGTTCGGACATTTCCCTTGAATTGGGAATGCGGCCAATTCAGAACACTGCTTGCATCTTAGCCATTCGTGTTCCAAACCAAACTTTGGCACAACACGGGAAAGCTCAATGTAATAGCGGCTTTCATTGCTGTCAAGAAATATAGAAAGCGCCTTTTTCCATGCAACCACTATAGGATCGCTCTTTTCCCAACCCATGTTGCCATACATGGCCTTTGAGAAATCCCAATCGGAAGGGAGTCCGAGTCCTTTGTAGGATGATAATACTTCTTTTCTGCGTTCGTCGGGGATCTTATGCCCCAAAGCGCCATAATCGCTACAGATATCTAACAACCATGCATTGAATACTTCCAAAAACTCTTCATTCGAAACATCAATGTCACGATCCTCCAGAATTTCCAACGCATCCTCCAGATTCTTTTCGCGTGGTTCCAACCATCCGAGTGCAGTATCATACAGAGTATTATAGCCACCGCAAAACAAGTGAATTAGATGCTCCAACATCATCGGTGGCGCATTATCAAACGTAAGCTCCGGTTCAAACTTTTTACCGCGCTTTTGCTTTCTTTGATATGTCGCTTTGGTATCTGCGCAATCAGACAAAAATTTATCTCTGCTTTCGTTGTGGAACAACTGTACATGTCTTTTGGTTGCTTCCAAGACAAAATAGCCGTAGATATTGTTCAACGACAGATCCTTGCCGGATTTTGATATTGCTTTTGCTGCAAGTACAAATAACTGCATAACCGCCTGATCATCAGATGCTTGTGACATATCTCTGGCTAGTTTTGCCGCACGTTGGCGGCTGTCGGAAAACAGTAAAACTTTTCTTCCCTGATTTGGAAACTTCCCATGATTATTTTTTTTTGAATTTACCGGAGGCTGTGCATTAAACTGGGCTTTGATCAAATTATAGAACGATTGATTACCTTTTGTACTAAATGAAGTCAATTGCGTTTTACTCAATAAGTGTCTGCAATGTGGGCAGGTAGAAAAAGTTTTTACATCAGGACGCCCTTTATCTTTGTACTCGCTAAAGTAAAGTTTTATGATACCTGACTTTCCGGCAAGTGCGTCATCATGAAAATCCAAGAATCCGCTTTGCGTATCTAGATAGCATAGCTTGACCGGGTTTTTCGAAGAACCCGAATATGTTTTATCGCATTCCGGAATGAACAAATGAATTTCATACATTTTTTCGTCGAAAAATGCACCGGGAGATCTCCACAAAAACGCTTTGCCTATTGTGTGCGTGACATAACCCTTGAAAAACAATGCTCCACATCTTCGGTCGTTAACGAGTTCATAAACGACACTTCCACAATCCGGACAGGTATAAACACCGTTAGTAATGAAGAGTTGCCCGAGCGTAATTCCCTCGTATGTGTTCGAATGCTTGCAATTTGGATTTGCACATGCATATATTCCCTGCAATCCACGGAAGAGCATATGCAATCTAATAGGGAATAGAACATCGTTCTTTTCATCCCTCGCAAGAGAAGAAATTGTAAGCAGATTATAAACTGCGTATTGAGCTAAATCTCGGCCTAAATCCGGAAAAATCTTTTCAGCCAGTTCATCGATGGAGCAAGCCGAACCACGGCACGCCTCAAATAATTTATAGAAAGGATCATAATTTATTAGATTTCGATACATCTCAAAATGCGCATCCGACCAATTTTCAAAAGGTGCTTTACTATTCCCCAAGCCACTCCAGAAACGGTTAATGCTCATAAGTTCCTCGTATGTTTCCTCTTCCGAATCTCCGGGACGATATTGCAGAAACTTTTCTACCGGAATGGAAACGGTATTTCTAGAAGGCATTTTTTCCCGCGCTCCGGTCAAGTATACAAAACCGTTATCAGCAGCCGTAGTAAGATTATTTGCGAATTCGTGAACGGCAGCCATATCATCCGGCGATGAATTCGGCATACTGGCCGTCGTAAGTATAAACTGAACCCTATCACGCATAATGCCAAGTTTATGAAACAGTCTTCGTATCAGGAGCGCAATCTCTCCACCAGAGGAACCTCTGTACATATGCGCTTCATCAATAACATAAAGAAGTTTGTTATCGGGATTGCTGTTAAGCCAACTACTCGTATCACTCCAAATTTTTTCTTCACGCGGACGAAACAGCATATACTCAAGCATGGAGTAATTAGTAATAAGAATATCAGGGCATACCTGCTGCATTTCGAATCTGGTAATCAGCTCGGCATCATCATCGTTTGTAAGATGTCGTCCGCTTTCAAGTGTTTGTATGAACTGTTTTAAGTTTTTTTTAGCAGGGATCTTACCATCCTTGAGCAATTCTTTATAGAATGCAGTGACTGCTTCATCATCCGACCGAGTCATTCGTGAGAGCGATTCCGCAAGTTTTTTATCTTCAGAACGGGTTGGAGCAGAACCAGAGTACGGAGTACGCCCGGTATACATACCAAATTGAGGGCGCCGAGCCGAACTGCCGACAGCGCTTCGAAAGGCATGTAAAAACTTTTCTTCGGGATCTCCTATAAGTCTACGAAGACGGCTTATCTGATCGGAGACAAGCGCGTTCATAGGATACATTACAATAGCACGCACTCCTCGGTTTGTCCATGTATCAGGCTTTGTTTTTGCCTCTACGCAAATTTTAGCGAGCAGCGGCCACATAAAACACTCTGTTTTACCGGAACCGGTGCCCGTAGAAACGAATAGGTCATTGCCGTCGTATGCGTTCTGAAGAGCATCAAGCTGGTGTTGAAACGGCGATTTATAGACCCCAAGTTCTTTTTCAGCGAGCTCATAAAAAAGGCCTTTCAGCCAAGAGGGGATATTCAATACATCAATCCCATTTTCCACCGCTTTATATGCAGGAGTGGATTCGACAAAAGGCGTTTGATAAAGAACACCTTCATCATCCAACTTATCAGATAGTGCATTCAGAAGCAGAGCATTTTTCCCAAGATACTGGGATTTTATATATAAAACGAGTTCGTCTTTAAGTTTTTTATGCATCATATGTGCATTTGCTGACATCGCTATTCCTCCATAATGTTAAAACAAAGGTTTTTAAACAGTTGTTTGAATATCGGGAGTAACTCAGTTACTACGGTTCGTTTCCAGCGGGATATTCCTTCGCTTGGCCAACTGAATAACTCAAGGAAGTTTTGCTCACATGGCGGAAGCAGATAACTCAACTGAATGTGAGAAATTGAGGAAGCGCTTTTAATGCGAACAGTGGGATTTTTTGCAGCCGCGTTTTGCAGTGCCAGTGAAATTCGTAAATATTCTTTATTGTCGACTTGCCATACAGGTAAAACGCTAGTTAATATTTGTCCCGCTGCCACTTGAATCAGTCCATATTTCTTCTCTCCAATGCTTTTGTCGCGGTACATGGAGAGGCCGGACTTGGGTGCATTTGAAAGCCAATACTGCTCGCCACTTTTTCTTGAATAATTTATGTATTCCACCTCAGTTGGCAATTCGTTTAATTCTCGCCATTGGCAATTGTGTAAAAACTGCTTCCACCAAACGCTGATTTCGGTATTCTCAATTCGGAACATACGCCAAACATCTTCAACGCTGGTATCTGTTACAGTATAAGCGTAGCATCCAAGCCCACTCATGTATTCCACATTCCATGGAGATGTTCCGCGCAAAAAATATATGTCTTCGTACTTGGCACATATAGCTGTCGGAGCTGTTAAGTAATTTGCTTTGTGAAGTATATAGCCGGTTTGCATATAAATATCTCTGATCGATTCTGCTAATTTCTCCGAACATAAATTTAATTGTGTCATAGCAGTTCGATACAAATCACGATATGATTCGATCAATTCGATCCCCCGAGTGCGAACGTGTTGCATGGATACCATTTGTTCATTGCCAACACTTTGTCCGCTATCTTCATCATAATCGTATAGCGACGCCAACATATTAAGGGAGATTGCGCTGTATAACACGCGAAAATTCCAGCTGCTATCTGATTCATTTTTACCTTTGCAAATATGTAGTTTTTGTGCTAAGTATGTGACATAATTTGAATGTGTTATTGCCCTCATTGACCTTCACCACATAGCATCAATAGTTCTTCCTTTTCCTTGTCGGAAAGTTTTGCGTTATCAATAATATCCAACAGTTTCTCGCGTTTTCCAAGAGCTAGCATTATTGGCATCGTCTGAAGAAGAAAACCATAAAATATTGCGTTTTCATTTGCAATAGCCGAATAGCACGCAAGTAACTCACTACACTGAGTGAATGCGAGTTTTGAAACGGTGTGCTTAGGTAAATCCACACGCACTTTTGGTACATTATCGAACTTCAACTCAATTTTGCACGCAGATCCGCCCCAATTACGAGACGCGCGTTTATCCACAAAGAATTCAGTAAATATGGGCAGTGCATAGTCAAAAATACCCTTCGGCTCAATATACAGTTCCTCTGATGTCGACAAGATGAAGTAATAGTAGTGCTGCGAAATCGCAACTGCTTGCAATAATTTGTTCATGCAATTGCTTTGAAAGGCATCATGTACCGCGATTATATTGGAGGCTGAAGCACTGCCCAATAGAGGTGTGACATCGGTTTTTCCATAGCAATACGCCTTGTTGGACAACCTGTTATTGATCGTCACAGACATCGCATCAGCAATGTCTACCGCACCATAACCAGCAAGAATCAGAGGTACTTTGTTTGCGTAAGCCGCAATCAGATAAGCTGCCAATGCTGGAATATGTTCACTTGCAACTCCCACAACTTCCAGATTTTCAGACATACATTCGAAAAGATCTCGCATGCTCTGTACTTCGTATGGGTCTTCATCAACCATTTTCCCAAGATTGTACTCGACACTTTTACCGGTTGAGTTTTCCGTATCAGTAATACTTGTCCCTGCATAAATTGCATACTCTATAAAGAACTCTGAAATACACTCCTTTGTGTGTTGTAGTCTGCGTTTTATCTTGTCATCAATGTTTCGTCCGATCTCTTCACGCTGCTCCCACTGATCAGACAACACATCTGTTTGTTCTTTAATCTGCTTATACTCAAGCATTGCTTTTCCCAGGCTTCTTTTTTGCTGCTGTAATTGCGAAGAGCTACTCTGTAGTTCTAATGTTATACTGTTTATTTGCTCCTGAAGTTGCTTAACGCTCACAGATAAACCAGTTTCTTCGTCAGTTAATCGTTCAATTTCTGTTTCCATCAACCGAATTTTTTCATTATCAATTTCATATTTCTTGATTATAGTTACAGATTTTTCTAACTGTTGTCTACTTGTACGGGTCTCTTCTTGCAGCTGTAAGTTTTGGGCCTGTAGGGTATGCAACTGATTTGTTATTACATGGTTTTGATTTATGAGTTTTTCAATTTTATTTTCTTTTTCACTGATGGATTTGGCTGCTTCAGCTCTTACGCGATCTATCGATATAGCGCACTTTTCCTCACCGGTGCGAATTGCTTGTTCGATACAACTCTCAATTGTATCCGAAATTTGTTTCAAATGTCTTTTCAAAGTTTCGTCTGAAATGCGTTTATAAAGTTGCAATACTGCATATGCCGGAATCTCTGGAATTTGTTTACTCCCGTTAATTGATATTTTTGATTTGCGTATGGCCGCCTCAATCAGTAGCCCTAATGAAAAATCATCAACATCATCAGCTGTAAATAAGTCTGGGATTGACAAATCGCCAAAAAGTTTTTCTAAATATGGAACCAGAAACAGTTCCAGTGGGCAACCAGGAAAACCAGAAATCTCATTATAGTAAATTGGAAAGAGCCTGCTCTTTGGGAGTTTGTTAATTCTAAAGCCTTTTGTGGCCTGTGCGAAATGATCTGGATTTTTTGCAAGTGGCTGAGATAAGAAAGATTCAGAAAAGGAATCTAACAGCTCATATAATTCATCTTTTGTCAGATGATGCAATGATATGTCCATAGTTTCCTCCATTCTTTATGCGCTTAACCCTATATCACTTACATCGATTGGTTATTGTAGTTTCAATACGTTTTAAAGAATCTTCTGAAATATATCCACGCCGGATTTGATAGAGCAGCCATCTCTTTGTTTCAGGCAGTTTACCCAGTTTTACAGCCAGCTTCCCGATCTCATGCGAAATCGGAATCATTTGGTTTTTGTATGATTTCAGTCGTTTAAGGAGTTTAATATCATCCTTTGTACCTTTATGTTTTCGCTCAAACAAAACTTCTGCGGATAAATCCATTCCTTGATAGACGGAAACGGAATAACCCCAATTCACAGTTATTACAATAGAATCGCTACCTTTCGTGTTAACTCGTTTTATTAATCTATTGAACTTTTTAACTTCAACGACCCCGTCATATGGTGCAGTAATAGTTATGGTTTTGTCCGGTGGTAATCCATGATACACACCTGGGGCAATTTCTTTTCCGAAGTCATCACTTATCAGAACTTCCGGAATTTTTTTGCTTTCAAAAGCAATTTGTTTTTTGTCCAAAACGATATATCGCAGCACCGACGTTCGCTGATAGAAGCGGCTTACAGATAATACCTGCTGAATTGAATTCCCGGAAAATGAGTAGATATCACCTTCTGTTTCTGCCACTACATCCCGATGAACCCTTGCATATGGCCAGACTTCTACACATCCCCTGCCTTTATGATAGAAAATGACAGGATCTGATTCATGTGAAACGATATGAGACGCTTGAGCGCTTGGTGGCCAAAGCAGTGTAATATATGCCGGCGCATCGGTCAATCGCACACCAAAATCAAGGAAAAACTCCGCTGCTTGTTTGGTTAATCGCAACGCTTTTACTCTGTATACTTGCCAACCATTAGATATATTTTGAATACGTTCAATACTAATATCAGAACGACCATGCCAATAATAGCTTTTTGAAATTAAATAATACTCCCGGCTTATCTCGACATCTGCATTAACAGGTAGGCGCTTTCCGGTTGCACCATCAAACAATGTTCCCAGTAAATTAAAACCATTGATTATCCGAGGCCATATTGTCGACAATGAGGCATCTGCATTAGAGTAATTGATTGTATATCTTTCGCTTACCTTATTTCCAATTGAAACGTATGTAATATGCTCCGATGAAAAACGCTCATGACTAATCAGAAGTGTTGAGATGGTTTGAAGGCCCGCAGATATGGTTACCACCGTCTTGTTCTGCATTGCTTCTGTTAACTGTTGAACCGTAAGCGGCAAAAAGCCAATAGTAATCTCGATGTCATTTGCATCCAGTTTTATTTTTATGGGCAAAGAGAAACCAAGCTTGTTGGTTTGATAGTAAGAGGACCAAGCTACTTGTTTATCTTTGCAATCCTTGCTTCCAGCTGGATGTCTGAAGTGATGAATCTGGTAATCACCCACAACAAACGAAGCGTATTGTCCACAACTTTCACAAAGGAATATTTTATCTGTTGATGATGATCCATTGGGGAACAGCTCAAGCGCTTCATCCGGCGTGGTGTGGCTCCATCCGTGTCCATTACGCCATACACTGACATTATCGAGCGGCACAATTTTCACCTCTTTTAGCCACTGTTTTACTTTCTCTATCCTGAAAATAGCGCTATTAGGTAATTTCATCCTCTGATAGTGCTGCGCTGGCAGCATGGTGGTCTATATGGTCAATTAAACCTGGCCAGAAACTGTAGATATCGAAAACGCACAATATCTAATTATTACATAATTGTAGTGCTCTTTCGACATTATTTTTAGGATAGTCATAACTACATATATCATAGAAAAAAGCAACGTAACCATGATGATTATACATACGTTGCTGTACGGTGTAATTTCGACATTAGGTTCATAATTCCTGCAATCTTAATATGGGTAATATGAAATATTACAAACAAATTTTTAAAAACCCATTTTGGTTTAAAAGGTATTCCCCCGCCAGGCAGATGTTTTAACCGTAAATCAGTGGGCTGCCTTGCTGCAGTAAACTGGGGCCAAGGGTTATCTTAACCAAAGCTATCCGTTAGACGGGGCAGTGCCAGCGCAGTGTCATCACCCACAAGGTAATTATAGTATATAGTAATGGTAGCGATATTTTATAAAAAAACCGGCAAATAATACCGGAGTCTTGTTGTTCATACTTCAGTTTTAATTCTCTCTGTAATCTGATATGGAAGCCCTTTCTTAACAGCGTTTTTTTAAACTGCATCAATCTGATATGGCGCTAAACGCAAAGTAAGAGACTTTTTAAGTTCTCGTTTGTTTAAGGTTTTTTATTCCGATTTCGGTGGAAATTGAAACATCTACAGATTCATTACGGCTACGCCCTTTAGTCAGGCCGATGTAGTGCCAATTAGCCGCCTTGTAGCAGGTGCCTCGGAATCTGTCTATCTCTATGAAGGCTTCCAGAAGAAGCAGGCCGTGGCCGTACCCCGGACAAAAGCTTCAGACTTACGGCGGAGCAATACAATCTTCCCGTGTGCTCCAATTTAAGTAAAAGGTCCCGGCAGGCCATATCCTTCAATTGATCTGCTAAAGTACGCCAGTTCCATAAACGACAGAGTTCCCTCGACAGTCTGCTGCGGCTCCATGAAGGGTTGTCAGTGATCAACTGCCTGACTGTCTAAATGTGATATTCGGTTATCTCGGTTACCCGGAATTCAGCTTCTGTTTCATGATTTCATTCTATATGATAATCAGAGCTGAGCTCAGTATTATTTTTATTTGTGGTTGGTTAATTGAACAGTTAGCAAGATTGAGTAGTTACATCATTTTTTAAGTTTATTTACTAGCGTTTGCATGCCGCTCCAAAATAATTTCCTTTAGAGTTTTTTAGTGCACTTTCTTCCCTAAGATCATTGGTACCTAGTTGACCGCGAAAGGCTTTCGTTAAAACAGAATTAATAAATAGCTCTATTGTGTCTTCCATCTTAATAATGCTATTAATTTTATCTTCTATTTCAACTATATCGTCTATGATTTTTACAATTTCGTTTTGCTCGAGCTCAGGTGGTAGCGCAATTATATAATTTTCAAGGAAACTTTTAGGCACTCTCTGCTGACCCACCGCACCGGTCATCACATATTTTGCATCAATCCTAAATTTCTCGGAACGGACTAAATGATAAATATATCTATTATTTATGCCATCTTTTGGTCTTAAAACATAAAACTCTGTTGACCCATAACCGAAATCGTTTATTAGTTCGTTAGCGATTGCACATTTACCATTTTCCATACAGGGAGTTATTTTGGCAAATAAAATATCCCCTTTCAAGAAATTTGTATATCCTTGTTTAACCTTACTAAAAATTCTTTGTTCTGGGGCAGTAATCGAACCAGTCTCCGCTGAAATCGACGACATTGGTATGAAAGTACAAATTTGTTCATCGCTTAAATCGGAAATGCCAATTTTAGGTGGGTTTACATCAACAATATCCCCCATTCTCACCCAGCACCAACCTTTTGGCAATTCATAAGGCGGGTCAATTGTTGGAAGTTCCGCTTGTTTTCTACCTTTGCCATTACTTAGCTTGGCCTTTTCTTCCTTAATCCGCTCCAGTAGTGTTTCAGCCGATTCGTTATCGGGGTTTTGTTCCCGCCATTTTTTGGTTAATTCTCCGTGAAAAGCTTTAGCTAAAATGGCAGCCCGGCGGTCTGCAAAGGTTTCCCGGGCCTCGGCAATTAATTCCTTGGCCTGGTTTATTTTATCCAGAAGAGATTCAACTCGAGTAACAATACGTTTTTGTTCAGTTAATGGTGGTATTGGTACAGGATAAAGCTCAACTTCCTTAGGCCGTGATCTGGTTAAAGAACCACCTACACCAGATACATTTGAGGTTAAAAGGTTTCTAAAATACCTTGACCTTAAACAGTACAATAAAAATTGTGGTTCCATGACTTCTTGTGGCTTTATTACAATCCATTCAGTTGATGCTAACTGGCGATATCCATTATTTTGACCAACTATCCATACTCTATTTATGCGGGGGTTTATTTTGCATAACAGCACATCATTATTTGAAACTAGTTGTTTATTTGAACCAATTTCCGCACCTAATATTACTTCAGGTTTTTCTTCAGAAAAACTTGGAACACTGTATAATTCAAAAAGTTCTTCTGGATGTTTGTTAGGAATAATATTTCTTGCCTTATTTGAATTAATTGTATTTAATCTCGTCCAAGCCCAATTCCCCGGCACCTGATAAGGCTGTTCCTCCTCCGGCACCAGTGCATCCCGCAGCATTGCCTCCGGAGTCAGTGTTTTCTTCTTCACGCTCACGCCTGACCCTCCCCGGCTTCTTTAAGTTCTTTAACTACTTCATAAAGAAGGACTGTGGCCTGCTCCAGCTTGGCGATGGCTTCTTCTGCCGATTCAATGGGGTCGGGCAGGTTATCGTAAGAGGAATACTTTTCATCAGCAATCAGGCCCTGGTCCAGGTTGTCGCCTTTAGCCCGAATCTGCTCGCGGGTCAGGCAGGACCAGCGCTCGTCTTCTACCTTTGAGCGGTCTTCAACCAAGTAGGCTTTTTCAAAGCCGGAAAAGTGTTCCTCGGTGAGCGGGTTGCGCTTGCCCAAACTGGGCATGTTTGTACGCAGGTCGTAATACCAGACCTCCTTGGTATTTCCCTTATCGGTCGTGCCCCGGGTGAAGAACAGCACGTTGGTTTTAACTCCCTGGGCATAGAAAATACCGGTGGGCAGACGCAGGATGGTGTGCAGGTTGCACTTGTCCATCAGGTCGGACCGTACTTTCTGGCCATCACCGTCTTGGAAGAGCACGTTATCCGGCAAAACCACTGCGGCCCGGGCATCGCCTCTATTATGGAGAGAACGGTAAATGTGCTGTAAAAAGTTAAGCTGTTTATTGGATGACGGGAAAGTTAAGTCATCCCTGGTGGGGCGTTCCCCACCTTTTTTGGTGCCGAAGGGCGGGTTGGTTAAAACCACATCATAATCCCGTAATTCTTTGCCTTTGGTAGAGAGGGTGTCACCCAGAATAATTTCCCCTTCAATACCATGCAGCATAGCGTTCATTAAGGCCAGGCGGTGGGCGTCCTGCACCAATTCACAACCCGTAAAGGCCTGTTTCCTCTGAAACTTAGCTTCCACCGGTTTTAGGTCAAAATAGTCATCAGTTTTTTTCCTTACATGCCGGTCGGCAGCAATCATAAAGCCAAAGGTGCCGGCAGCCGGGTCATTGCATTTTTCACCTGGTTTAGGGTCAATTAAACGCACCATTACATTAATTAACGGCCTGGGGGTGAAATATTGTCCGGCCCCCGATTTCTTCTCACTGGCGTTCTTCTCCAAAAGGCCTTCGTACAGAGCGCCCAAACCCTCTTCCCTGGCGCTGTACCAGTCCAGCCCGTCTATGGACCGGATGATTTTTTCTAAGTTCTTAGGTTCTTCAATATTGGTATAGGCGTTAGCATAGATAAGTTTCACACTGCCCCGGCCTTCTTGGCCCAGGTCCACTAATAGTTTGCGGTAGAAATTTTTTAATTCCGTACCTTTCTTTTCAACCAAATCATCCCACCGGTAACCCTCGGGGATCTGGCTTTCTTGCTCTGTTTCTTTCATCATTTTCAGAAATAAAATATAGGTTAACTCGGTGACGTACTGGTGGTAAGTAATGCCGTCATCCCGCAGCACATTGCACAAATTCCAAAGCTTTTGGACAATTTCCTGTGTCGTCATTCTTTATGCCTGCTTCCTTTCGTCGGGATAGAGTGATTTTTTAATTTGATTAAGCACTTGGTCGATCTGGCCGTTGAAAATTTTGTTGATCTTCTTATAACCCCCGGTTTCCCTGAAGGGCTCTTTGTCCAGGTCCTCAGGGTTGATTACGGTTTCTTTAATTAACTGCTTCTCTATGCGCTCCAGCCACTTGCGCTGCACATTGGTCCACTTTTGCAGGGCGTATACTTTCTGCATGGCGTTTTTAATGCGCTCTTCGTGGCTTAATAACGGGTCGCCCAGAGCCCGCTGGCGGATAAAACCGATAATATCCGCAGCTATATCCTGGTTGGTCATCTCCCGCCAGGCGGTGCGCAGGCTGGTCTCAGAGTAACCATGCCGGTCCAGTTCCAGTTTAAGTTCCCGCAGCGCCTGTCTGGTCAATTCCCGCGGCCTCTGACAGACAATCTGCAGGGCCGGGATGATATTCATATTATCCTTAATAAATCTGGTGAACTCATCCAGGTAATCCTCCGGCTTTTCTGCATTGCCGTAGCCTCTGGTATGGTAGACCAGTTCATCTTCATGGAAAGAAATCAGCTGCTGCCGGGGCTGATAGCGGTTTTCATCTAAAAAGGAAAATAGGTTCGTCCGCTTTTGCAGTTCCTCTTTTATCTCAGCAACCGGGGCGCTGCCCAGCCAGTTTATAAAATCTTCGGGTGAACGACCGCCTGCCAGGGTGATAAAGTCCTCTTTGTCCTGCCCTTTTAGCCGGCGTTTTTTGCGCTGCAGCTTGGCCACGATTTGTTCCACATGGACCTTTTGCTGTGCCTCGTCTTCCAGTTCTTGCAATTCTTTTACCAGAGTAGTGAAATCCACCCTGGGGTTGGCTACCACCGGCTTCATGTTGGTAACCGGCGCCAGCGCCTCATACAGGCCCACCGGGTCATAGATGACAAAGTGGGTTTTATTGATTCTCGGACACAGGCGGGTGGCCCGGCCCAGCATTTGCTCGTAGAGGATCCGGGAACGCACCCGGCGCAGGAAAACCAGATTGCATATTTCGGGCACGTCTATACCGGTGGTCAACAGGTCCACAGTTACGGCAATGTTGGGCAAGCGCTCGTTTTTATATCTGCGAATCATCCCCACGGGGTCTTTTATAGATCCCGTGATTTTAGTAATAGCGTCATCGTCAATGGTACCGGACTGCTCTTCAAATTCCTGCTTCATCAGCCTGACCACCATATCGGCGTGATCATCGGTGGCGGCAAAAACCAGGGTTTTCTCTTCCCCCTCGTGGTCAAGCTCCTTAGCCAGTTCTTTGATTACCGTTTTATTAAAGTTCTCGGTTATGACAGCCCGGTTAAACTTATCTATATCCAAAGATAGTTCATCCGGCAGTTCTTCGCTGTTGGTTATCTGGCCGGTTGCCGAGTCGTATATGGGTACTTTCTCGCCCTTTTTCCACTTGATGCCGGTTTCCTTTAATTTGGTGCCGATTTGGTGGGGCGGTTCGTGATCCACCAGCCAGCCGTCAATCACCGCATCCCGGTATGAATAGGTAAATACGGGCTTGCCGAATATCTCTATGGTGTGGGGCGCAGGCGTTGCGGTTAGGCCAATCTTAACGGCGTCGAAGTATTCCAGTACCATGCGAAATTTGCTGATATAGTCTTTTTGGTCGCGAAATTCCAGCTCCACGTCATCCATTTCTTTATCCAGGATGTAGCCCCGGTGGGCTTCGTCTACTACAATGCAGTCATATCTATCCACTGTGGGAGTGTCTGCATCGTCGCCACCGAACATAATCCGCCGGACCATGCCCTGAACGGTGGCGATATGTACTTTGGTGGTGGTCTCGGGGGTTTTATCAGCCAGGCCTTTTAGGTCAAAGATTTGGGTAAAGGTATGAAAATCCTCCAGCCTGGCCTCTTTAAAGGCATCCTCGGCCTGTTCCCCCAGTGCGGAGCGGTCCACCAGAAAGAGAATGCGCTTAAACCGGTCCAATTTAATCAATCGGTAAACTAAACCGATAGTGGTACGGGTTTTACCTGTGCCGGTGGCCATTGCAATAAGGATATTAAGCTGTTCCTCGGACAGAGCCTTTTCGACTGTTTTAATGGCAGCCACCTGGTAATCCCTTAAGTTTAGATAGTCATATGGCTCCCGATGCAGTTTTTCGGTGGCTAGGTCAATATTTTGCTTTAATAGTTCCTTTAAGCCCTGCGGTGTGTACCAAGCCTGCAGGGGCCGGGGGTGGTTGGTCTTTTTGCGGGCATCCAATAGCCATACGCCGGACTTGGTTTCTAACTGTTTCAAGTATGGCCGGCTGTTAGTGGTAAACAGAAAGGGTACTTTATACGACCCCAAAGTGCCCGGTATAATTTCATCGGCCCGTTGGGTAATATGCTTAGCGTAATTTTTAACTTGCTCCATGTCAGCAACTACGTCTTTGCTTTTCTTTTTAGCTTCAACCAGCCCGATAATTTCCAAACCGGCAAACAGGGCATAATCCGCCGGACCCGCCTCAGTGGGCCACTCAGCAATAGCCAGATTGCGGTTTTTCTCCGGGCGAGTGCCTTTTGACCAGCGCAAATTTTGGGTATCGGCTTCCCAGCCGGCGGCCTGCAGCTGCTGGTCAATCAGTTTGCGGGTTTCAGCTTCGGAAAGTTTAATTTTGGCGGCCGCTTTTTGCGCCCGGTCATGACGTTTTGATTTTTCTTCTTCGGTAAGTACAGCCGCGGCCTTTTGTTGGGCCAGCTCTTCCTGCAACCTGGCCAGTTCGGCCTCAAAATTCTCGGTCTTCCGGCGCAATAGGTCTTGCAGTTCGTGAATATCCTGCAGTTTTTCAGGCTCTTTAAAGGGTGACGGATTAAAGGTCCAATTATCGTAAGTTTGCACAAACCAAACGGCCAGGCGATAGGCAAAGGTCATTTGGGTGGTGGCTTCCTGTACCGTGCCGTAGGCTTCGTGCGTGGCTTTATTGCCGGCCTTGCGTATGGAGTGGAACATACCTATTAACCGGTCGGGCAAAGCACCGTCGCTTTTAATCAAGCTAAGCCTGGTGGTTTGTTTACCGTCATAAGGTTCCTCAAGGTTTTCGTAGGAAAGAATAATTTTAGATAATATTTCCCCAAACATTCTTAATTTGATTAAAGATGTATTGGGGTCAGCATGTAAGTTTTTTTCAGCTAACTCACCCAACTGGGCCAAAGTTGGCCATCTGGATGCTAAAAAGGTAAAATTACTTGGGCTCATGTGTATTCCCTTCTTTTATTATTATGGAATGCTAGGCACATGATGCTTTTACATATTTCTGCAATTATGTCATAAGTCCTGTTTATTTAAGGGAGAATATTGTATTACCATGATAACCAAGATACGTAAATAAAAATACTGTTTAAGAAATTAAAACCGTGGTAAACTATACTTAATAGAATTGCGGCTAAATCGTGCAACCTGGACGGTGTATACGGTCCTAAACATGCCTTAGTACCCATTAAGGGGAAACGTGGAACATGAAAGGGTGTGCGTGATGCCGTTATCTTATTTTTTTAATCATTTTTAAACTCATATTGCTTTTTTGTATAAAAACACTTAGACTTTTCGTATCCTCCCGAATTATATATCGTCGGATGGAACCTGTTATAACATCTACTGCTTGTAGAGCCTTATCTTGTTCAGAGGAAACATGGGTAAGGTTTATTTTTATGTCTGGATAGGTTTGAATTATCCTCTTCCACGGCGCACGGCCCAGCAACCACCACCGGCTTGCTGCCGATGAGGCAGTCCCTGCCCTGATGACGGCGGAGTTTTCGATCTTGTTCTCCCTGTTTACCAGTTTTACCTTAATCCCTCGGCCAAACCACGATCTTTCAGGGGGAAAGAAGAATGATTTATCAACAGCTCTCTATTGACAGCAAAGCAAGAACCGTAGTATAGTGCATTACAGGCGTAATGCACTATACTACCAACAGGTGACGGGGAGGTGATCGTTTGTTGCTGGATACAGACAGTTTGAAGCCGATTTACGTCCAGATTGCAGAATGGCTGGAAATGGAGATTCTAAACGGCAACATCGCAAGCGATGAAAAAATATATTCCCAGTACCAATTGGCGGAGATGTTCAACATCAACCCGGCCACCGCTGCCAAAGGGCTGAACATTCTGGCCAACGAAAAACTCCTGTACAAAAAAAGGGGGCTGGGCATGTTTGTGTCTTCCCACGCCGGAACGGCTATTCGCAGCAAACGAATAAACCGCAACCTAAAGCAGCTGGTATTGGAGTTAGTCGCCGAAGCAAAACGCCTGGACGTTGGTGAAGATGAATTAATCAGTATGATAAGAACGGCCGACCTTCAGGTATAACGAAGGAGGGATCATAAATGAATGTCGTTGAGTGCAGCGGACTGACAAAAGCGTTCAGGCGAACCACGGCGGTCAATAACCTGTCTTTTACGCTGAGACCCAATACGATCACAGGGCTCATCGGACGAAACGGCGCCGGAAAAACAACGCTGCTGAAGATGATTGCCGGATACCTGCTCCCTGATGCGGGCAGTATTCAGGTTTTTTCGGAAAACCCATTTAACAATATCAAGATTTCCGCCAACATGATTTTTGTGGATGAAAGCATGGTCTTGCCGGCGTCGATGAATCTCGGCCAAATTCTGGAATCCGCGGGCCGCTTCTATGCTCAATGGGATCATAAACTGGCTTTGGGACTGTCCGCACACTTCAATCTGCATTCCGGACAACGCCACAGCAAGCTTTCCAAAGGCATGCGCAGCACGTTTAATGCCATTCTCGGCCTCGCCGCCCGTTGTCCGCTGACTATTTTTGATGAACCAACCACCGGCATGGACGCGGCGGTGCGGAAAGATTTTTACCGGGCACTGTTAAAAGACTTCATGCAGCACCCGCGTACCATCATTCTATCCAGTCACTTATTAAATGAGATCAAGGACATTTTAGACGATCTTTTACTGATCAAAGACGGCGAAAAATGCCTGCATATGCCTATTGATGAGTTGAAAGAATACGCCGTCGGACTGCAGGGCAAAGAAGAAACTATTGCCAAGATGGCCGAAAAGGCCGAAGTCTTCCACCGTAAAAAGCTGGGAAAAGACAGCATATATCTGGCCATACGCAACCAATTTGCGGAAGAAGAACTGCAAAAGGCCCGCCTTGCGGGCGTGGCAGTTTCACCGGTGGGCACCGACGATCTCTGTGTGTACCTGACGGCACGGGAAAAAGGAGGAATCGATGATGTCTTTGACAGCAACTAGCGCACTGACCGTGGCGAAAACGCAGTATCGCTACAAAACAAAAGCCCACGCGGGCCTGTTCTTCACCTTGATTGCGGTGCAGCTGCTGGCGTTTCTCCTCTCCCTTAATGGCATAGGCAGCTCCTCGGGAAGCAGCAGTCAGGGCATATCTTACACCATAAAATATGTCACCGGCGATATGATCATTATCTTTACTTTAATCTGGGCTTTCAGTATCGGAATCAATATGGCCAATAACGGACTCAAGACAGATTTCACCTTTGTCACAAACCGACTGAGCAGCCACCTTTCCAGCCTGGCCTTTCTAATCACCGCCGCCGTCATCGGCGGGGTTACAGCCACATTATGCGGCCTGCTGCTGCGTTTGGTCATGTTCTTTTCCCATAGCGGCGTGGATGCCGGACCCGCCTTCTGGATTGCGCCGTCGGCTTTGCTGAGCGGCATTTTCGCCGCCACCCTCTATGCGTCGCTTCTCAGCATCATCGGCTATTCCGCCGGCATGCTGGCGCAACAGCACCCTGCTTTTGTCGTGCTGCTGCCGGGCCTGTTTTTTGGCACATTGTTTGTGGAGGCCCGAAGCACCGGCGAAGCCCACACATTGATCAGCGCTATTAAATGGTTTTCCACAGAGCATTCCCACGCGCTCCTCGCCCTGAAGGTTATCCTTATATCGGTCATTATTTTTGGATGTGTAATTCTGTTGTTCAATAGAATGGAGGTCAGGAAATGGCAATGATGGCTTCGTTGATAACCCTGCTGTTCCTGCTGCTGCTAATTATCATTGCGTTTGTTGCCTTCAGCAAAGTCCGCCTTTCACTGGGCAAAACCCGCTTGGTGGTGGGCTTCTACATGGCTCTTTTATTTATCTCCGTCCCTGTGTTTTATGCAATTGCAGAACCCGGTGCGCCGGAGCCGATTGAAGTCGATGAGATTGGGCCGGGACAGTATTCTTATCATGACCCCCAGCTCAATGCCTTTTACGATGCGCTCCATGAGGGCCGGTTGACCAAGTACAAAGGCGCTGAAATCATTGCCCGGTGGAATTTCGATTATCAGGAAGAACGCCTGCAGATAACGGCCCCGGATTATGAACGGTATTCTACCTTCATTGCCGTGGAGAGAAAAGATGTCCGCGACGGCAGACTGGAGGTATTAAGCTACGCGCCAAAATCACCAGACCGTTTAACGCTGGCTAATCCGCCGGATATTCGGCTGAAAGGTAATCAGTTAGAAATAATTCAGCCGGAAAGGATTCATCTGGAAGCGGTCCGGTTTTATCATGACTTCACCATGGCTCAGTTCACCGGGATGGGGTTTTCGACCACGGGACCGGACCACTTTTTTCTCGACGACACACTTCTCTATCTGCGAATACCGAAAGACCTCCAGATTGATACGGACGAAAGCACGGAACACGATATTCATTTTATAGATAAGTAATCCATTGCTCATTTAAGGGATTGGAACAAATATGTTGGAAAAGGCTAAGGATTGCATTATCATAGTATTAGGATTGACATGGGAAATTGAAACCTATGATTTTAAGATTGCCTCAGCGCCCTAAAGCTAAGAAGTACGCCGGGTATTCGTATGCGATAACGCTCTCCTTGGAACTGCCGAACCGGAAACCAATTCCTTTGCTTCCGAGGTCAGCTTGAGAATTTGTTTGACATAAGGCAACAGCTTTTCCCCGTCTTTGGTTAGTGCGACCTGCCGGCCAAGTCTTTCAAA
The DNA here is from genome assembly GCF_039851975.1 of Desulfoscipio sp. XC116. GTDB lineage: Bacteria > Bacillota > Desulfotomaculia > Desulfotomaculales > Desulfallaceae > Sporotomaculum. Next base: position 250,922 of record NZ_CP156660.1, on the reverse strand, counting down.
CAGCTTTGTGCTTAATTCATCTTCCAGAGAACCAACCTGGGCCGTTATACTGGACTGGGCATAGTCAAGCAATTCCGCCGCCCGGGTAAAACTGTACAGCTTTGCTACCGCGACAAAAGCTTTTAACTGACGTATTTCCATTTCCCTGACCTTCTTCTATCCTATTAATAAAAGCGATTAATATTATCAGAAGCTTCATACGCAACAACTTTACCATAATGATACAATAAATCAAATAGTTGACGTAATAAAAACATTTCCTAGAAACAAATTAATATTTACTTGAAAAACACACAGGAAAGGAGAAACACTATATGTCTAAAATGATCGCTTATTGCGGACTTATCTGCTCTAACTGCCCATCGTTTTTGGCCACCAAAAACAATGATAACGCCGCCAGGGAAAAGACTTCGGCTTTGTTGGCTGAGAAGTTCGGGTTAGATGTGAAACCCGAAGATATCAACTGCGACGGATGTCTTACTGTAGGAGAAAGGTTGCTCGACTTTTGCCGGACTTGCGGAATCAGACAGTGCTGCAGCGAAAGGGGTCTGGAAAACTGCGCACTTTGTGATGAACAGCCGTGCGAAAAACTTATCAGCTTCCACAAGTTCTCACCAGATGCAAAGGCTTGCTTTGATGCACTGAAAAGGGAGATCGAATAATAATACATCCCCACCCGTTCTTCGCAGCCTTGGCCTCAGACCTAAACGGGGCGGGGATGTTATCGGCATTCACGAGCATTTCTTGATACTCTTTCTCCCTATAGGCTCTTTCATGATCTTAGACATTCAAGGATGCTAGACCAAAAGCCAATGATGCCGGGGTGCCAAGCAGGAATTTTTTAAAACGCTTCCGAAGATAAAAATCCGGCCTCCCGGCATCAAGAAGCCTTTCAAATTCTGAAAAATCCAGTTTTTCCGCGATCTCTTTTCCACCCCCAAGGCTGCTGTGGACCTGTCTTCGTAAAAATCTCCATAATTCTTCTTCCGGCGAGGTATGATAATTGATTTTGGCCTCTGGTTTTCCCGATCGAATACTCTCAGTCGTATTCAAGTTGGCATGCCAATTTAGATCATAAAACCCACTTAATCCGCCGATGTAATCCGGTCGCCCGCGAACCAGAAATTTATCGGCTTCGGGAGTATTCCTGGTGGCGGGAATACTTGTATCCGAACAGCTAGTTTTAGTTTCCAACGGCGGATTGGGGCTCTCCCCGCTGGAAGCTCATATATTTTGGGAGGAAATAGGCTGGGGAAGCGCCGGTTTTGCTGTATCCATTGGGGTGGATTGTTTTCCGGCCTTCTTCGCATCAATGGCTCCCGATGATGAAGATAAGGTAATCGATGAGGTTATTAAACCCTTTGTAGAGAAAACCGACAACAGTTTCATCGGCTGCTGGGCCATCACCGAGCCTAACCACGGCTCCGACCAGCTCACCGTGGGCATGCCATGGTTTAAGGACCCCCAAATAACCGGTCAGCTTTCGGCCCGGCAGGACGGGGACGTTTGGGTTTTGAACGGGCAAAAATCATCCTGGGTTTCCAACGGACCGCAGGCCACCCATGCCCTTCTCTTTTTAAATATTGAAAAATCTATGGGGCTGGCCGGCGGCGGTGTGGCCGTGGCACCTTTGGACTTACCAGGCGTTTCCAAAGGCAAATGCCTGGACAAAATGGGCCAGCGGGAACTGCCCCAGGGAGAGATTTACTTTGATAATGTGCGGTTGCCCAAGCATTTTATGCTGTCCCAACCCGATACTTACGAAACTATGCTGGACGCCACACTGGCCATTGCCAACGCTACCATGGGGGCCATGTTTACCGGCGTAGCCAGGGCAGCCTTTGAAGAGGCGTTAGCTTATTCCAAAGTAAGGGTGCAAGGTGGCAAGCTTCTATGTGAGCATCAACTGGTACAAAAAAAGCTTTTTGATATGTTCCAAAAGGTAGAGACAGCCCGCGCTGTCTCTCGGGCGGTGATGAATTACAATTTCACCAACTTTCCGCCAGTAACCCGATACTCTATATTATCCAAAGTATATTGCACCAATGCAGCCTTTGAAGTCGCCAACGAAGCGGTCCAGTTGTTTGGTGGCTACGGGGTGAGTAAGGAATATCACATTGAAAAACTGCTGAGAGACGCCCGGGCAGCACTAATTGAGGATGGTTCCAACGAGGTGCTGGCACTGACTGCGGCTAGAGCGCTGATTGAGGAAAACGAATAAAAGTTGTTAAGTGCCTGGGGAATCCGGAAGACATGGACCGTTTTCCGGATTCCCTTGTAAAGGGTCTAGCCTATTCATTCTTTTATCCAATACAAACCAGGCATAAGAGGAATAAAAAATATTGAGCACCAAGACCGTAACTTTAGGCTGCAAGCATAGCGATAAATTCCGGTGGCCAAATGCTACCCGGAAATAACACGGGACTTGTTGCAAAGAACTCCTATAGATAAACATGTCCTAGTAAAAAATATGACGATGAATTAATTTTTTTTGCAGTTATTAATTATCCCTCCCGCAAAACACGGCGCAATATTTTACCTACCGCCGATTTGGGCAATACATCTCTAAATTCCACCTGGCGCGGCACTTTATACGCGGCAAGCTTGGTGCGGCAATAGGCAATAACCTCTTCCGGCGTAGCATTTTCCCCATCCTTTAGCACGATAACCGCTTTAACTGATTCTCCCCGGTATGCATCGGGTATACCGATCACCACCGCCTCTTGAACTTTGGGATGGGCAAATAAAACATCTTCCACTTCAACCGGATAAATATTGTATCCACTGGCAATGATTACATCCTTTTTTCTGCTGACGATATAAACATAACCTTCTTCATCGACTTCGACAACATCACCGGTTTTGAGCCAGCCGTTTTCCAGAACATTGGCGGTTTCATCCGGACGGTTCCAATAGCTGCTCATAACCTGTGGACCTCTAACCCACAATTCCCCGGTTTGCTTAGCCGAGCATTCCCCACCTGTATTAATGTCAACAATTCTCATATCCGTATCCGGTATGGGCAGACCAATGCTGCCAATCTTAACTTTTCCATTCACAGGGTTGCTATGCGTAACCGGGGATGCTTCAGACAAACCATAGCCCTCGACCACTTCCACTCCGGTCAGTTTAAAGAATGCTTCTTTCACTTCGTTGGGCAGAGGGGCTGAACCACTAATGCAAGTATGAAGGCAACGCAAATTGTAGTTGCCTATTTCCTTATAACTATTGATTGCGATAAGCATTGTAGGACTAGCAAAGAATACACCAACTTTATAGCCGTCAATAGCTTCAATAACTGTCTTGGGATCAAAACGCGGAAACAAAATCATTGTTACCCCCATGTAAACAGACATGTTCATAATGCAGGTAAGACCGTACACATGGAAAAGCGGTAGGACTCCAATAACATAATCGTTCCAGCGACGATAGTTTTTACCAAGAACCTCAGCGGTTTGCAGTACATTAGCCACAAGATTACGATGTGTCAACATACATCCTTTAGACACTCCCGTAGTACCGCCGGTATACTGCAACAGCGCCAGGTCGCCGGGGCCAACTAATTCCTGCCGGTAGTCGGAACTGCAGCTGCTAAGTATTGTCTGCAAATCAACTGTATCATCACCGGTTAAGACAGGAGAGTCGTCTATATTGAAAGTAATAATGTTTTTCAGATTGACGTTTGAGCGGATGTTCTTAATTTTTGGATAAAGATCAGCCAAACAAACCAGTGTTTCGCTGCCCGAGTCATTTAACTGGTGTTCCAGTTCCCTTTCCACATACATCGGGTTATTCTGCACCACAACGGCACCAATCTTCAGCGCTCCAAAAAAGCTAATCACATTCTGGTGGCAATTAGGCGCCAATATGGCCACCCGGTCTCCTTTTTGCACTCCGTTATCCTGCAAAAATCTGGCAAAACGATTGGTGTACAAATCAAGCTCACCAAAAGAAGTATGCTTGTCTGCAAAGATAATGGCATCGTTCTCTGGAAACTCCAGGGCACTGTCAGTTAAAAACTGAAAAACTGGGATTTCGGGATAAGTCAATTCATGCCTTGTGTCCGAAAGATAATTTTCAAACCATATTTTTTTCAAAACACATTCCCCCCTTAAACTATTATTTAAATGTTTTGTTAATTCTCTTCTTTAATAGTTTGCATGTGGTAACTCTAGATCGCATCAACAAACATGCATTCCACCGGTATTTGGAGATCACCCAGTTTTTTACTTTCCTCTAAAAAATTATTAATTTCTGTTGTAGACAGCGATTTATACAATTCGTAATAGTGGGAAGGTTTTAAATTGATTTATTATAATCCGAATTACTATATTTCTACGGTTAATTGCAAATATATTGCCAGACGATGCGTATCCAACAAAACCATGACCACTTAATCCCCTGCATGTTAAATGTAAATTACCTTTGGCACAAAGATTGCAATAGTTAAAAATATCCGAATATTCCAATTAGTTTAACGGAAAGGAGTTTGATAAAATGAACGGGCATTGAAGAGGGTGACGCAAATCGTTAAGCATTATCACAGGTAAGGGAACTATCAGATTCATGCCTTAACTAAATTACAGAGAGGGAAAGATTACGTGAGACATATTAGAGAACTATTGGACCTAACAGGTCAGGTGGCCGTCGTAACCGGAGGAGCAACAGGAATCGGCAGGCAAATGGCCTACGCCCTGGGAGAAGCCGGAGCTAATTTGGTTATTGCAGCTCGAAATTTAGGGCGTTGCCAAGAGGCTGCTATGCAGATGGCGAAGGAACTGGGAGTACGCATGCTTCCCGTTGCCCTGGATTTAAGAAAGCCTCAAATGATCGATGATCTATATGATCTGGTCATGAAAGAGTTTGGCAGAGTTGATATCCTTATTAACAATTCAGGAACCACCTGGGGTGCTCCAACCTTTGAACTTCCATTAAGCGGCTGGAATAAGGTTATTGAAACTAATTTGACCGGTGCGTGGCTTATGGCCCAAAAAGCCGGTCAAATCATGTCCAAACAGAACTACGGGCGAATTATCAACATAGCTTCCTATTTAGCTTTTGTGGGAACTTACGCTAAATATATGGATGCTGTGGCTTATCCGGTGAGCAAGGCCGCTCTGCTCGGTTTAACCAGAGATTTAGCGATAAAATGGGTTAAATACAATATAACCGTAAATGCCATAGCTCCGGGCTGGTTCCCATCTCAATTAAGTGACGGAAACAAAGAGTACCATGAAGAGCTTACTCAAAACTTAATTCCCATGCACCGTTTGGGCAGTGAGGATGAATTAAAGACCGGAGTATTATTCCTTGCTTCCCCAGGATCAAGTTATTGCACCGGAATTACCCTAAGTATTGACGGTGGATTATTGGCTGTTTGATCTAGGATTGCCGCCAGCAATAATAGTGGACGGACTGCCTGGTAAAGACGCTCCTGTCATGATCTTTAAGGAGGCTGAAGGGAATCCATGGAGGGATGGAAACAGATACTGATCCTTACTTTATATATTGGACTTTATTTTGCAGTGAAGAAATTTGTATTAGGACGGTTCAAGTAAATTAAGTAAGAATGAACTTAGGGAGGAAATAAGATGGCGGAGTTAAACTATAACCAAAAAATAATAGCTAATCCTTTTAAGTATAAGTATAAAGCCTTGACTGGTGCAATATTAGGCTATATTTTCGATGCTCAAGACTTTATGGTTTTGGCCCTGGTGATCCCTTTGCTGGTAAAAACATGGGGCATTAGTTTGGCCAGTGCCGGGCTAATTGGTACAGCGACCATTTTTGGCGCAGCCTTAAGCGGTTATTTTTGGGGACCAATGATCGATAAGTTTGGCCGCAAAAGAATGCTGATCTTGTGCCTTATCTGGTTTGGTGTTTTTACCTTCTTGTGTGGATTTGCGACAAATTATATACAATTAATCGTCCTAAGATTTATAGCCGGTATAGGGCTGGGAGGAGAATGGGTTATTGGCGCGGCATTAGTAAGTGAATTCTTCCCTCCTGAACAAAGGGCTCGTGCTACTTCGGCAGTGCAGAGCGGTTGGCCACTGGGCTACGCTTTGGCTCTTGGAGTGAATGCTTACTTTGTGCCAACCTATGGTTGGCAGATTCTTTTCTTTTCAGGAATCATTTCTTTGATTGCAGCAGTGTATATCGCTGTACTTGTTCCCGAATCACCAGCCTGGTTAAAAGCACAAAGCAACAAAACCGAAGGAAAAGAATCCATCTCCAAAACTAATGTTAAGGCAGCAACCTGGACTGATCTTCTCAAAGGAGCCAATCTGAAAACCACATTATTGGCTTTCGGACTTTGCGCAAGCTGCCTGGTTTCTTACTGGGGAGCGGGATCGTGGATTCCAGCCTACCTTTCAACAGAACGGGGCCTAAATTTAAAAGACATGAGCGGTTATTTAATGATTTTAAATGTGGGAGGCTTTATTGGGTATTATTTTTATGGATTTCTTGCAGACAAACTCGGACGCCGGGCAAATTTTATCTTCGGATCCCTGGCCTCGGCAGTTGTTATGTTGATCTGGATCAACCTAAACAGCCCAACGGCAATATTGTGGATGGCAGGGGTATTTGGCTTTATAACATACGGCTATTGGGGACCACTGGCAGCCTTTGTTGCTGAACAATTTCCAACCGGTGTACGTGGTATCGGAACCGCCTTTGCCTATGCCAGCGGCAGAATGATGTCGGCCTTAGCTCCCTTTTTAATGGGTGGTATTGCCAGCCAGTATAGTCTGGGTTTAGCTTTGGGGTTAGTATCCGTGATCTATGCGACAGGTGCAATATTCGGATACTTTATGAAAGAAACGAAAGACATGATTATAGTTGACTAAGTCAGTTAGGTGATGCAATTTAATGATAACATGGTTTGGGGCTTGGCTCATAGGGCTATTCTCTTTGGGCTTAGCCCCATTAATGCGAGGTTTAATCCCCGTCGGTTTAGGGAGTTGATCAAATTCACCGGGGTATAAGGGAGCAGGCGGTGACATAAATGGAAAATTCGAGGATATGCGTCCCTTCTATGTGAGAAGAGGAAGTGTGGCGATTTTAGTAATTAACCGGATTCTCTTTTATACCAAAGGTATCCATGGCTTTTTTGTTGCATGTATAACGTTTCCGAAATTGTCCAAAGTTATTAACCCTGCAAAGCATTCATAATCAAGTTCTTATACTGATTTGCAATTTCAGATGTTCTAGCCATTCGCAGGCGGATATTTGTTTTTCAATTGAATCAACCGCTGCGATCACCACGCCCAGCGTGTGCCGGTGTACCATTTCTCAAGTTCCACTCATTACCGGAATACCGATTATCTTACGGGTGGCGGGGTCGTAAATAGGCACCGCCGAAGTAGTGCCATCATGCATGCACATCAGTTCTCATAAGGCTGAACCTGAAACCTTACGGTAAATTCCGTTTAATAAAAAATCACTCCTTAAGAACCTCCCGCAAAAGATTGTCTAAGGTTAAATACTTAGAGTTGAATATCGCAAGGTTTGTACCGATGGCTTAAATATCAAGACATTTCTGATACTCCCCGCAATATCCTCTTTTTATACTTTTTCTAAAAAGGTGTATTTGGCAAAGGCGTAGAATTTATGCTTGTTAAAGACCATAAAGGAGCATATAATGTCCAGCCAATACCATAAAGTTAAGAATATTCTTAGTAAAAACATCAACTTGTTCAATCCAACGCCAGGAACTGATACATCCAATTCCAGGTATGATTTCAATGGAATATTGAATTTGCTGCTTTATTTATTGGACTACTCATTTGACGGTTACCTGCTGTCGGATCATCAAGGCCGGATTTTTTATGGTAATAAAGCTGTAGAGAGAATTTCCGGCATATCAATGGATCAGATAATTGGCAAAACAACCAAAGATATGTTGAGAGAAGGAGTGATTCTTACAAATTCAAGAAAAATTTTAGGTACAAATCCCTTATCAATTATCCAAAAAGTAAAAACAGGAGTGGAAGTATTTATCACCAGTGTTCCTGTGCATGATAACCACGGTAACGTGGTATTCTACATTGCCAATTACCGTGAAATGAGAGAATTAAATAAGTTAAAGAAGATAGTGGACGATAATTCCCATAACAAACTTCCGGAGGTATTCCTGGCGGAACTAAAAGAACTGCGCAATAAGCTGCTGGAAACCGATGACGTCATCGTTAGAAGCAATAAGATGAAGAAGGTGCTGGAAAGTGCAATCAAGGTATCGCAAGTGGACGCAAATGTACTTTTGACGGGTGAGTCCGGTGTAGGCAAGGAAGTTTTGACTAAGTTAATACACAAGTATAGCGGCAGAAAAGATGGACCATTTGTGCAGATTAATTGTGGCGCCATACCCGAGAGCCTATTGGAATCCGAATTATTTGGGTTTGAAAAGGGGGCGTTTTCCGGCGCTCAAAGCAGAAAAATGGGGCTGTTGGAGGTTGCCAACAAAGGCACAATTCTTTTGGATGAAATTGGCGACTTGCCATTAAACCTTCAAGTTAAGTTATTAAGAGCCATTGAGAACCAGGAAATTTACCGCCTTGGGGGAGTCAAACCAACTAGATTGGATGTACGGATAATCTCAGCAACGCATAAAGACTTGCCCGATATGGTGGCAACAGGCACCTTTCGCAAAGATCTTTTCTATCGTCTGCATGTTGTTAATATATCAATTCCCAGTCTTAGGGATAGAAAGGCTGATATAGTCCCTTTAGCAAGCCATTTCTTAAACAATTTCAACAAGAAATACTGTACAGATAAAATTTTTGCTTCCGACGTATGTGATGCATTGGAAAACTATAATTGGCCCGGTAATGTTCGCGAGCTGCAAAATACCATTGAAAATCTGGTAATATTCAACGAGGAAAGAGTAATAAGCAGCAAGTGTCTGCCCAAACACATCATTTTTTATCAGAATGATGAGGACTATCACAAAGCGAATGGTTTAACAGAAAAAGGTTTAAGAGATTCAATCGAAGAATTGGAAAAACAAGTGATTTTGCAATCACTTAAAAAATACGGGACCATCAGAAAAGCTGCAAGTGCCTTAAAAGTAGATCACTCAACCATTGTACGGCGAATAAGGAAATATAATATAAAACTTCATAACGTTTACTGAGATACCCTGGTGCAATTATGAACCAGGGTATTTCAGTGTTTAGCATGAGATGGTGCAGAAACAAAACAAAATTGGTGCATAATTGCACCAATTAGATTGCCTTTGGAAGTGATTCCGCTGTTGGGAACTAAAAAGGGCTAACCGGAAATTAAACCATTATCGGTTCTGACTAGCTGTGTGAAGTGAATTGACATTTTTATTGAACGGATATTTACAGGAATATGTATTGGCAATGAACCGATACGAAATTCCATCTTTTTCGAGGATTTAAGGCTGACTGTCTCAAATGAGGATTTAGTGCGCTAAAATATGTTTGGCTCCATAATGGTATCTGATTTGCAATATATTACATGATACCGGCTGTATAAATAAGTATTAGCCCGGACAGTAAAACGTCAAGAACCATGATGAACCCCGAATCAAGCAAAACTTAGCAGGCGCTGCCCCATGGGACGTCTGGGTAATGTTGATGAAGTGGCTAAAGTAGCGGTTTTCCTGGCCTCAGATGATGCCAGTTATATAACCGGCCAGACAATTGTAGTGGATGGCGGTTGGTCGGTTTATGGTTATGTTACTGAATAACATGGAGGGGTGAAAAATGCAAATTAATACTATAACTGTAATAGGAGCCGGTTTGATGGGTTCCGGCATTGCCCAGGTGGCGGCTCAGGCGGGCTACAAGGTAAATATAATAGATATCAGCCAGGAATTCGTTGACCGTGGGGTAGCCAATATAAATAGACTGCTCCAGGGCAAGGTTAGCAAGGGTAAACTTTCGGAAGCTGAAAAGGAGCAAATCATGGCCCGGGTAGCCCCGGGAACGGATTTGGCTGTTTGTTCGGATGCGCAAATGGTGATTGAAGCTGTTCCTGAAAAAATGGACTTGAAAAAAAATATGTTCAAAAAAATTGATTCACTAACCAGCATGGAAACTATTCTGGCCACTAACACCTCTTCACTTTCCATTACAGAAATAGCTTCGGTTACTCAAAAGCCGCACCAAGTTGTAGGCATGCATTTCTTTAGCCCGGTTCCTGTAATGAAATTAGTGGAAATAATTCCGGCTTTGGCTACCGATGCACAGGTTATGGACAGAGTTAAACAAGTGGCTGAAAAAATGGGTAAAACAGTGGTAGACGCCAATAACACTCCCGGCTTCATTGTCAACAGACTGCTGGTCCCCATGCTGAACGAAGCATTTTACTTGCTTATGGAAGGCAATAAAAAAGAAGATATTGATCAGGGTATGCTGCTGGGCGCCAATCACCCCATTGGCCCGTTGCAATTAGCGGACCTGGTGGGCATAGACATATTGCTCCATACCATGGAATCCCTTTATCAAGGGTTTAATGATTCCAAATATCGTCCCTGCCCCCTGCTCAAGGAATATGTGGCGGCGGGCAGACTGGGGCGTAAATCAGGAGAGGGGGTATATGCCTACCGCTAAAGGTGGGTATTGATATGGCCTACAATATTTTAACGGAAAAGAAAGATGCGCTATTTATAATTACCATAAACCGCCCCGACACTTTAAATGCACTGAATGAAGAAACTGTAGGTGAACTTGAAGATGCTTTTAACCGGGGCTCCGCCGATCCCGGGGTAAGGGTAATTGTAATTACCGGTCAGGGAGATAAAGCCTTTGTAGCCGGGGCGGATATAAATGAATTGCAAAGTCTGCCATCAGTTAAAGCCGCCCAGGACAAAAGCACCCGTGGAATAGATATTTTCTTTAAAATAGAGCACTGTGATAAACCTGTACTGATGGCCATAAACGGTTATGCACTGGGCGGGGGTTGCGAATTGGCTATGGCCGGTGACATAAGGATTGCTTCAGATAAGGCCAAGTTTGGCTTGCCTGAAATCAATCTGGGGGTTATCCCGGGTTATGGTGGCACCCAGCGCTTACCCCGGCTGGTCGGTAAAGGCATGGCCAAGATGATGGTTTTTTCCGGGATGATCATCGATGCACAATTGGCTTTGCAGATTGGATTAGTGGAAAAGGTGGTTCCCGCTGATAAGCTGCTGGAAGAAACCATTTCATTGGCGAACTTGCTGGCCCGGAAATCTCCGGTTGCTTTGGCTATGGCCAAAAGGAGTATTAACGATGGTCTGGAAGTAGACCTGAGACGTGGCTGTGCGGTAGAGAGTGCAAATTTTGCCGTGGCTTGCTCAACTGAAGATAGAAAAGAAGGGACCGGTGCCTTTTTGGAAAAAAGAAAACCGCAGTTCAAAGGTTATTAATATTAACTGGTTAAGGGGCGTCGATGATGACAATGAGACTTACCGAAGAACAAATTATGTTGAGGAAAATGACCCGGGAACTGGCGCGGGAAAAATTTGCCCCCAGGGCGGCACAAATAGATCAGGCCGGGGAGTTCCCGTGGGATAATATGAAACTGTTGGCCGAATATGGGCTGTTGGGTATTAATGTACCCGAGGAATATGGCGGTGCCGGTTCAGATACTCTAAGCCATGTTATAGCCATAGAAGAAGTGGCCCGGGTCTGTGCTTCCACTTCAGTTATTCTAACTACACAGGCTCTGGCTATAGCTCCGGTATTTTTAGCCGGTACAGAAGAACAAAAGAAAAAATATCTTACTCCCATGGCCAGCGGCCAGGTTCTGGGCGCCCTGGGACTTACCGAGCCGGGGGCCGGGTCGGATGCCTCCCGCATGACTACAACAGCCACCAGAGATGGCGATTATTACATTCTCAACGGTGTAAAACACTTTATTACCAACGGGGGAGAAGCGGAAATCTACACCGTGGCGGCTATGACGGACAAGTCAAAGGGTGTGAAGGGGATCGGCACCTTTTTCGTTGAGAAGGGAACCCCGGGCTTCACTTTTGGCAAGAAAGAGAGCAAAATGGGTATCCGCGGCTCGACAACGAGGGAACTAATTTTCGAGAATTGCCGCATACCCCGGGAAAATCTCCTTGGCCGGGAAGGTGAGGGTTTTAAAATAGTAATGAAATCCATAGATCACACCCGTACCGGCGTGGCCGCTCAAGCACTGGGTATTGCCCAGGGGGCTTTGGACGCTGCCCTGGAGTATTCCAAACAAAGGGAACAATTTGGTCAACCAATTTGTGAATTCCAAGGTATTCAATTTATGCTTGCCGACATGGCCACTCAGATAGAAGCGGCCCGGTCATTGGTGTACCGGGCCGCCGTGGCTATTGATGATCAATCTGAAGAGCTAAGCAAACTTTCCGCCATGGCCAAACTGTATGCTTCCGATACGGCCATGCAAGTGACTACCGATGCGGTACAAATTTTCGGTGGATATGGATATACAACTGAATACCCGGTGGAACGTTACATGAGGGATGCCAAAATCACTCAAATCTATGAGGGTACCAACCAAATACAAAGAATTGTTATCGCCCGCAATCTAATTAAGTAAATATTTGCTTAAAGAGTTTGTTGAAAGGCAAGCTTAGGTGCCGGGTGTTGAAATGTTGAAAGATTTTAATCTTTCAACATTTCAACACCCGGCACCTACATGAGCACCGCAAAAGCCAGCTAACATGGAGATTATAAGCGGATTTCGGGCAGGATTTTCGAACAGCCGCTTAAAATATGATAAGGAGTCCGGTAAATGAAGGAAAATCTACTTAAGCAAAAAAACCGTAACGATATAGTTGTTATTAGCGCTGCCAGAACGCCCTTTGGCAAGTTTGGAGGCTCTTTAAAAAATACCGACATCTATGATTTAGGCGCTATCGCAATGAAAGAGACGCTAATCAGGGCCGGTTTGGAACCGGATCAAATTGACGAAGTATGGTGGGGCATAGGTGATACAACAAATTGTAAAGACCCATATACGCCTGTGGTGGCAAGACAGTCCATGTTAAAGGCGGGCATTCCCCCGGAGAAACCATCATGTACTTTTGATAAAGCCTGTGTTTCAGCTATGTCGGCCGCCAATTATGGTTCCAGGAGCATCAAGCTGGATGAAGCCGGCATGGTCCTGGTGGGCGGAGCCACAAGCTTTAGCACTGTTCCGTATTTAGCCAGAAACCTTAGATGGTCCGGAGTCCGAATTGGCGGACTGAATTTGGAAGATCCAATCTTCCCGCTTGGTTATAAAGATTATGCCCCGGTTGCGGTAGACTCCGGGAATCTGGCAGTGGAATATAATGTGTCCAGGGAAGAACAGGATGACTTTGCTTTTGAAAGTCATATGAAGTACGGTAAGGCATACCAAGAACAGTTTTTTAAAGCTGAAATGATGCCCTTGGAATTACAGGACAAGGATAAGAAGGGTAATATTATTTCCGGAAAAACACTGGAGATTGATGAACAATATCGCCCTGATATATCAAGGGAAGCACTTGCCAAACTAAAACCTATATTCGGCAACCCCACCTGTACCGCAGGCAACTCTCCCGGTATGAATGACGGTGCTGCCGCTTTGATACTGACAAAGAGAGAAAACGCGGAGAAATTAGGCTGTGAGCCCATCTGTACTATTATGACGATGTCTACGATCGCTCTCCAACCGAGAATAATGCCTGTTTCACCTGCTTTTGCAATTAAGAAATGCCTGGATAAATTAAATTTAACGATTAATGAATTGGATTTGATTGAGATAAATGAAGCATTTGCTTGTGTGCCATTGATCTCCGCCAAACTTTTAGCCAGCCGAAAATTTGCTGCGGAAAGCTATGCCGATATGGTTAAATTGGTATCATCCCAGCCTTTATTAGATACGGATAAGGATATGTACCGATCGATAAAGAAAAAATTAAATGTAAATGGCGGGGCCATTGCCATTGGCCACCCTAATACATCCAGTGGCGCACGTTTAATCATGACCATGGCCTATGAGTTGAAAAGGCGGGGTGGCGGTATAGGGGCGTGTGCTATTTGCGGAGGTCTGACCCAGGGGGACGCATGCATTATTGAAGTATAATAACACACTTGGGATGTGCAATAAAAATACAGTGAGGGATAAGCATGGGTATACCTTTTGAACAAATAAAGATTGGTGATAATGCCTCTCTATCTAAAACAATGAGTGAGACTGATGTGTATTTATATGCCGGCATTAGCGGTGATTTTAACCCGGTGCATATAAATAAGGAAGCTGCCGCCGGTTCTATTTTCAAGGAACGGATAGCGCACGGTATGCTGACAGCGGGTCTGATATCTGCTGTTATTGGTTGCAAGCTGCCCGGAGAAGGGACCATATATCTCGGGCAAAACCTAAAATTTACCGCTCCTGTTAGAATAGGAGATACCGTCACCGCAATAGTCGAAGTAATTGGCAGAAAAGAGGATAAAAGGCGTCTAACTTTGAAAACTACTTGCTTTAACCAGCTGGGTGAAATTGTTATTGAGGGAGAGGCACTGGTAAAGTGCGGTTAATAAAAAACGGTTGAGTACCGATTGATTTTCATGGTCATTTGCCGTATAATTTTATGATCGCAAGTTTTCGTAATGAAAGGGGAAACATTTTTTTGCATGCCACCCGGGGACATTCAACCGATGCTTTATGGACAAGGGACTTTGTAATTATCTTTTTTGTTAATTTCTTTATCTTTATATCCTTCCAGATGCTTTTACCCACCTTACCCGTTTATGCCAAACATCTGGGCGGCCAGGAGACGGCAATGGGCATGATTGTAGGGGTTTTTACGGTTTCCGCCTTACTGGTACGCCCCTTTGTCGGGCAAATTTTAGACTCCAGCGGCAGGCGGGGCCCTTTATTACTGGGTCTGGCCGTTTTCATGTTATCGGTTCTAGCGTACAACTGGGCCTTTAGCATTATTGCCTTACTGGGTTTCAGGTTCCTGCATGGCTTCGGCTGGGGTATCATTAGCACCGCGGCGGGAACGGCGGCCACCGATTTAATCCCACGCAGAAGGTTGGGTGAGGGCATGGGATATTTTGGCCTCACCAGTACAATATCCATGGCCATAGCACCGGTGATCGGGCTTTATATACTTAACCGCGCAGGTTTCCCCACCCTGTTTTACACATCTACCGTTTTGTCCATTATAGCCTTGGCATTGGCTGTGCTCATCCGGTATCCCCGGGTGGAGAATAAAAGCCAGAGCAGGCGGGGAATCAAGTCTCTAATTGAACCAAAGGCCATTAGGCCCTCTGTATCGTTGCTATTAGCTGCCACCACCTATGGGGCGGTGGTTTCCTTTATAGCCATATACGCAGGCCAGCAGGGCATTACCAATATCGGCATCTTTTTTACCGTTTACGCACTGGCTCTTACGGTTGCCCGACCGTTTTCCGGGATTTTGGCCGACCGAAGGGGCTTTGATGTGGTGGTGCTGCCCGGGATGGTGCTGATTATCGCCGCGATGTTGGTTTTATCCCAGGCGCAGCAATTATGGATGTTTCTGCTGGCGGGCATCCTTTACGGTGTTGGATTTGGCGGCATAATGCCCAGCATGCAGGCTTTGGCTGTGAAGGATGTAGTTCCCGCACGGCGTGGCACGGCCAACAGCACCTTCTTTTCCGCCTTTGATTTAGGTATTGGGCTGGGGGCGGTAATGTGGGGAGCAGTTGCCCAGGCCACCAGCTACGCTGTTATGTATCAGCTGTCGGCTATACCGGGCGTGTTAGCGCTGATTTCCTATCTGGTACTTAAGGATAAAGCAAAAAAAGAGCTGGTGACCAGCTCCGATAACAGGGCGTAAAGTGAACTCGCTCAGCTAAAGCTGAACATCGGGTAAAGCTGAACATCGGGGCTTTTAGATGGGGATTCCACCCTACCTGAAGTAAAATGGGATAAAAGGCGTTGAATATTTCAGAGGGGTTTTGAATAATTCACAGCTGTTAGATAAAGCCAATAACCCCTCGTGTAACCTTCGATGCTCCTTATAAGGTTAATAATATGGTAAACCGGCTTCCCTGTCCCGCTCCGGAAGAGCCGGCCATAATAGCCCCGCCCTGCTCTTCGATAATCTTTCTACTCAAGTATAAGCCTATTCCAGAGCCTTCCGCCCCCATCACCTTCTGTGCCGCCCCTCGATAAAACCGATTAAAAACCTTGCCAATCTCATGGGGCGAAATGCCGATTCCGTTATCTTTGATATCTATTTTTATATATGTTTCGAGTCTTTCCATGGATATGTTTACCGCACCGTTATCCTCACTATATTTGATCGCATTTTCGAGTACATTTACAACCGCTTCTTTAGTCCACTTTATATCATGATATATGGAAATGCTCTGCAAATCTTCTATAATAATTTCTATATTTCTCTCTAAGGCCCTTGAATAAACTTCATTCACCGCGGCAAGAATTGTCCTTTTTATATCCGCCTGCTGCATTTTAAGCCGGATCATTCCTACTTCCATTTTAGATATTTTGACAAGAGCTTCAGACAGCCATTCCAATTTATCAATTTGTTCCTTGGTTCTGCTTAAGAACTCCTCTTTTTCTCCGGGGCAAAGTCCTTCCTCAAGCAAGAGAGAATTGAATACCTTAATAGCAGACAAGGGGGTTTTAATTTGGTGGGAGATATCGGTAACCAGGGCATGCAAGTTTTCTTTTTCTTTCCTTAGCTCCTCAAACCCCAGTTCCATTCTTCTAGACATCTGCCCAAACTGTGATTCAAGGCGGGAGAATATACCTTCCTCTTCCACAAAAACGGGATGTTTGCCATCCATGATCTGGTCCACAGCCATAGACAGATAATCAAGTTTATGAACCAGGCATCTTCCTATTCCTGCAAAAAGCGTAATATTGATGCTTATCATAAGCATCACCACCGCAATATTTCCCACAACAAAGCCCTGGCAATTGACACCGGAAGCAATTCCGGCAGCGCCGGCAAGCTGCTTTATGAAATAAAGGCTATTCATAATAAGCAAAAAACCCATCAGAATAAGGCCGGCTATTAAAATAAGAAATAGCCTTTTTATAAGCGGATCTTTTCTAAATATCATTGATAGACACATCTTTCAGCCCATATATATCCGGCCCCTCTGATAGTTTTTATATATTGTGGCTTTGAGGGGCTAGCTTCGATCTTCTCCCGCAGTCTCCTGATGTGTACTTGCAGGGTGTTCTCATTAATAAAATCACCGTCGATATCCCATAATTCATCGAGAAACTGCTCTTTACTAATGATTTGTTGGGGGTTTTGCGTAAGATACCGGAATAGTTTCATCTCCGTTTTGGTCAGGTATATCTCCTGTTCGTTTTTAAATAACCTCATCGTGCTGAGATATAATATGATCTCTTTTGATACCAGCATCTCATGTCCTTTTAGTGCTTTGCCCCTTCTCAAAACAGCATTGATTTTCAAGACCAGCACACTCAGGCTAAACGGTTTGCTAATATAATCATCCGCCCCCATATCATACCCCATTACAATGTCTACTTCCTGATCGCAGGCGGTGAGAAAAACAATAAAAACCTCACTTTGCCTCCTGATCTCCCGACAAAACTGAAAACCGTCTCCATCCGGTAAAGCAACATCCAACACCATAAGGTCAATAGTATTTTTACTATATAATTCTCTTGCTTCCACGAGTGATCCGGCTGCCAGAACCGTGAAACCTTCCTTGCTTAATTTAAAACTTATCCCCCGGCTTAAAGACTCATCATCTTCCACCAACAGGATCCTGATTAATTCTCCCATGGCCTACCTGCTCCTTTATACGGATTATCCATGTTCTAATTATATCCCCACCAGTACTACATCCGGCTAATAAATACCTAAGGCCGCGGTATCGTCAAAGTCATTATATTGGTCAACATTTAGTGTTTAATAAAATTTATCTCATCTATATATTGCGAGAAAAATCGACTTTGACGGGATCCTGTACTTAAGGCGGAGGTAAAATACCGCCGCCCATTATATAGTGTTCTTTTTATTCAGTACTCCTGATTGCCTCGGTGATCGGAAGTTTATTAATCTGTCCGGCCGGACCCAGGGCCGCCAGATATCCTATGCATAAATTGATCAAGATTACCAGCAAAAATGATTTCCATTCGATAAAGAACTGCTCCCGCATCAGGGTACGAGAAAAATATGCATAATACACAAACATACCCAGTTCAATCAATAATGCCATTGCGCAGGAGAAAAGCGCCGACATCGCCCCATATAGTAAGCCTTCAAATCTTAGCATCCCTTTAAACTGACCGGCGGTCAGGCCGATAGCCTTAAGGATACCATGCTCCCGCAGACGAGAGATGAGATTATAATTAACATTGTTATAGATACTTAGACCGCCAATAATTATCAACACCGCCGCAATGGCGGCATAGAACAGGAGATATTCATTTCGAGCCTTCTCACTCTCCTTATTACTTTCAACTCTATCCGCCATTCCCGTTCCGGGAACCAGCTCCGCTGTTTGATGAACCTTTTCCTTCAGGCTTTTGTAGTCAGACTCACTAAAGCCATCCTTCATATCAAGACTCAGGATACGATAACTATCTATCCCCGTTATTTTCTGGAATACCCGGCCCGGTATTATTATATAAGGTGCGTCTTTTGCTCCCAACCAATAAGAATCTTGCTCGGGCAGGACTTTAGTAATCCCGGCTACCGTGAATTCCCGGTCGACATATTTGCCCCGGTACTTTTCATACTGATGGATGAGGTTCCAATTATCCAGGGATTCTTCATACCCCTCACGGGGATAAGTAATCCCAATGGTATCCCCGACTTTCATATTTAAAATCGGTTCCATTTTCAGTTTTTCTTTTCCGGATCGGCTCCAAAATGTTCCCTGCTTATTTACCTCGGGAATATGGATAATAGCCAGGGGCCTGTTGCTATTTTCACCTGCCAGCTGCTCTTTTGGTATTAGATTTTTGCTGAAAGAAGCCCACTCTGCCTCAGACAAGCCCAGGATCGTACTCCTGATTACCAGCTCACGATCACTATCACCCGGGAAAGCGAATCCCATTCTGTCAGCAGGGCCTTCTATCACGTCTTCAACTTCTTTATCGAATGCAGATAACCTTTTTTCCATAGCTTTGATGTAGTTTTTACCATACTCTCCATTTAACCGGCCATCAGCAATTCTCATCCGCCCATACAGCATCTGGGTGGCTGTTAACTTCTTGACCTCAGGCCGACCTTTCAGCTCAGCAATCTGCTTCCGGGTATATCCTACCATCATTGGTACCCCGTTATTAACATTTAATCGGAATTCATCATCCAGACCAGGCCTTATATCTGCATAGTACAAATCCTGTTCACGTTCCCAGAGTTCAAACGTGAAGGACTTCACCATAAACAAGCAGCACCCTATAGACATGGCAATTATAGTAAAAATGGCTGTTTTCTTGTTTCTCTTTAAATTCTTTATGGTAATCTTTTTCGTTATATCCAACTGCCTTTCAAGCCAACCATCCTTTTCACTAAAGTGTATTTTTTCATCCTGGGTGCTGCGGTTTATGGCTTCGAGCGGAGATATACGGGCAGCCATCCGGGCAACCCTTATCCCGGCGGCAAGCACTGACCCCAGAGCGGTTAAAACAGCCAGTTTGACGGACAGATCCGATATCACAATAATGTCAAGAGGCACGTTAGCGAACGCATCCAGAGCATCAAAGATAAATATGTCAGTGGCAGCCCCTTTAAATAACTGAACAAAAGCAGCGCCGCTTGCTATACCCAGTATAACTCCAATTAAATAGATAATGACGATTTCCCAGAGTATTATATAGAGAATCTGCCGGGAACTTGAGCCGATGGCGCTCATCATCCCGTAATCCTGAACTCTCCTTAAGACGGAAATGCTATAAACGCTGAAGATCACCATTCCCGCTACCAGCATGAGCAGCAGGGAAATTTTGACCAGATCCCAGTCAACCGTATTGATCTGCCCCATAGCCGACAGCAACATATTATTGGGTAAAATATTTTGTTCTTTACTATTGGCATCTAAACCTATCTCTTGGCTAAGTTTATTGATCTCTTCTTTTATTTTAACTTTTTGTTTAAATTCAATCAGGGCATGGAGGTGCCCATCTCTTTCCGACAAGATTTCTTTATGCAAGGTCACAAAAGCATCCAGTTGGCCGCTCGATTTCTCGTCCAGCCGATCTTTGACAATTCCTACCAACGTATAGTTCCGTTTTTCGCCCTTTTCCCCCAGGCTTATTTCCAGGGTCTGCCCCAATTTATGCGGCAGTCTTAACTGATCCAAAACCCAGCCTTCTATGGCAATTTCGTCTGTCTGGCTTGGAAATTTTCCTGCCTTGAGGCAAGTGCTTTCCATGGATAAGATATTATCATCTGTTGCCAGTAAGTTTACGATTAATCCGTTAGGACTTTTCCATTCACCATAAAAAGCTGCAACAGCCACTCGCTGCGCATTCCGATACGCTTTAACTTTTTCTGTTTGCTTTTGATCAAGTTCCCTGTATATTACATGTTGGGCTCCGTAGTTTTTACAGTGTACAACCTGTGAGTTTTTGGCGCTTTCATTCAACGAGCCGATAGCCACAATGAGAAAAACACTGAGGGTAATACTTAAAATCATCGCTATTGTTCTTTGCGGATATTGTCTTATGTAGCGACAGGCTATTCTGATATAGGTTCGCAAGCTGCTCCCCCCTGACAAATAAGTTTCCCATCCTCAATCCTTACGATGCGATCAGCCATCCGGGCTAAAGTTTCATTATGGGTAATCATGACCAGGGTTTGATGGTATTTTTTTACCGACTGTTTTAATAGATTTACCACTTCCAGGCTGGTTTTGGAATCAAGATTTCCGGTAGGCTCGTCGGCCAGAATAATGGATGGCCGGGTCGCCAGGGCTCTGGCAATAGCCACCCGCTGCTGCTGCCCACCGGAAAGCTGATTTGGCAATGCTTTGCGCTTGTCATAAATATTCAGACTCTCCATCAGGTCAGCTATAAAACCCCTATCTACCGCTTTGGCATCCAGTTCCATGGGTAAACAGATATTTTCCCAGACATTAAGCACCGGGATGAGATTATATGCTTGAAAAACAAAACCAACCTTGCGCCGCCTGAATATCGCCAAGTGATTGTCACTCATGGTATATATCTCTTTATTATCAATGAAAATTTTTCCTTCGCTAGGTCGATCCAATCCGCCCATCATATGTAATAGCGTGGTTTTGCCTGAACCGGAGCTGCCGATAATGGCCAGAAACTCGCCTTCTTCCACTGATAAATCAACCCCGTTCACAGCTCTTACCATGTTGCTGCCGCTTCCGTAGATCTTTTTCAAGGCTTTAGTTTCCAGTATGATCATAATTTCTTCTCCCCCTTCAGTGTTAGATTATCATCCGCAGCTTACAATCGGCTGTAATATTCCTTACGATTTTGTAAGCAAAGTAAAGTATTTTTGGACGCACCAGCAGATGACCGCGCGGCTAATGTATCATGACCCGAATGCCGTTAACCGCCGCGCCTCAGACTTCCAGCCGCCTTGATCGTCTATCCCTGCGCTATACCGCCCTTGTTGGCCGCCAGGGTAATGGGACGGAGGACCGGCTGGTACGTGAATATCAAAAAACAAAAGGGCTGTTGCATAACGAACTAAATAGTTCGTAATACAACAGCCCTCTATAAGATACCGGATTATTATTGGAATAATCCGCCGAGTTTAATTTAGTAGCTAAGTCTAATTTAATAAAGAAAAGGAAGCGTAGCTCACTACTCTAAAAAAGCAGTTTTGCGACACCCCCTTTGTTTTAAGTTACATATTCGGTGTCAATAAATCTTTATTGCCACTAGGTTCTGAGGCATATTTTCTATTCCAACCGGTTATTGCCGAGAAAATAATTACGCCTAACAGTGCCCATGAATACGGATTATAAAATGCAGCCGTAATAGATGGGGGTACGATATTATATGCTTCCGCCGCAGATAAAACCGAACTATGCCAAACCACTACCGCAATATGCCAAGGCATGGTAAAAAACAGTGTGCATACAGCACAGTCCATAAGGTTGGCTCGCCTTTCAGGAGCAAGGTTAAATTTCTCACCCAGTGGTTTAACGATACTCGGGCCAACCAACAACAGGGCTGGCGCGTTTGCTGCAATTGGAATAGAGAATAGAATTGTGATACCGATGATTGCCAACTCAGCTTGTCTCACTGTTTTAGCCAAGGTTTTCTGTGCCCAAGATAAAATCCTGAGCATAACACCGCTTTCCACCAGGATCTGGGTAACAGCCAATACCAACAGTGCAAATATTATGGCACCTACTACGCCATTTATGCCATCTTGAATTAAACCGGTTGAATCACCTTTTACCGCCGGGATACTAAAGACATTATGCAGTGCCAGGTTTCCGCTAATTAAGCCTAACACTATCGCCGATACATTGCCGTAAACCAGTGATTCTATGATATGTCTGCCTCTCAGGGCACTAATAACAACGATTGCAAAGCCAATCAACATTAATAAGCCACTCGGATCCACTTGGGCTTCAATTTCGGGAAGGGGTCTAACTTCTCCACCACCGCCAGTAATAAGGAGGATAACCCCAGTTATACCGGCAGCAATAATGGCAAGAGGAAAACGACTTCTAACAACATCTTTCATTTGTGCATCTTGAGTGTATGCCGAAACAATTGTAGTATCTGAAATAGGAGCCAAGTTATCACCAAAGCAAGCACCGGACAGGATCCCCAGGGCTAACATAACTGGATCAGCACCCAAAAACACACCGGCGGGGAATAAAACAGGAGTTAAGGAAAGTACTGTTCCGGTACTGGTGCCTGTACCCAGGGAAAAGAGCATTGCTGATACAAATGCTATCAGAACGAACAACGCACCTTGAGTTCCGGTTTCCATACCAAACCAGAGTAAACCGTCTACTAATCCACCGGCCACCATAAGCTTGCCAAAAACCCCCGCCATTAGCCAGCAACCGACAATTACGACACCACTCCTGTCACCAAATCCTCTTAAAACGGCCTCGGAATAATGTCTCTTGTCCTTGGCTAAGAACAAACCGGCAACTATTGCCAACCAACCGGCCGCCCAAAATGGTACGGTACCACCCCGGTCTGCTACGGATAACCATATTAAAACAGTTATTAATACCAACAGCGGTAGGATTCCGCCCCAAAACCCGCCGTACATTTCCAACCGTTTATTTTCATTTAAAACGGAAGTGTTTTCACTCATAAAATTCGCCTCCTTTTAGAAAATCATTTGCATTTAAGGCAAATAAAGTCTATAATAGAAAATTGAGAAATATAAATGTTTTTGGTATGTGGCCCACCCTATCAAACCAATAAGGGTGGACCTTTTTTAGTCTAATATGTGTGGAATATATGCATAAAGCGCGGGTGAACCACCGGTATGAACAAACAGTACATTATCTTCTTTCTTGAAGTACCCTTTGCGCACTAAATCAATCAATCCGGCCATCGCCTTGCCTGAGTATACCGGATCAAGTAAAATACCTTCTGTTCTGGCTAACAATCTTACTGCTTCGGCCATTGCCTCCGTGGGGATAGAATACCCGGGACCTACATATTCGTCAAAGCAAGTAATTGCATTCCTTGGAATTTCACCCTTAACTCCTACATGCTTGGACACTCGTTTAACAAGGTCATAAACCATTTCTTCCTGAACATCTTTCCTGCGGCTTACGTTAACACCAAGAACCGGGATATTACTGTTCTCACCATAAAAACCTGTAATCAAACCAGCGTGTGTACCGGTACTGCCGGAAGGACAAACAACATAAGAAAGATTAATGCCTTTATCAAAAATTTGGGCAAGTATCTCTTGGGCGCAGGCTACATAACCAGTGGAGCCAATTTCATTAGAGGCGCCACCGGGAATGACATAACCCTTTCTGCCTTCGGCGGCTAACTGATCAGCTACTTTTTGCATTTCTGCAAGCATATTGGAACCACCGGGAACCACAGTAATATCTTCTACATCAAGCAGGTGGAATAGAAAGTTGTTGCCACTGGCATCAGGCTTATAGCTTCCTTTAACTCTTTCCTCCAACACAAGGCGGCACTTTAAGCCTTCCTTAACGGCAGCGGCAAGGGTCAAACGACAGTGGTTGCTTTGTACAGCTCCACAGGTAATTAGTGTGTCGGCTCCCTGGGCTAAAGCATCGGCTACTAAAAACTCCAATTTCCTGGTCTTGTTGCCACCGGCAGTTAAGCCTAGCAAATCATCACGTTTAATATAAATGTTTGGACCACCCAGCGCCTTTGTAAAGTTAGGTAAAAATTCCAGTGGTGTTTGGCCTTCTGTATAACGCCTGCGCGGAAACTTTGCTAGATTCATGATTTAACCCCTTTCAGTTAATTTTTTATCCGATATAGGCGATTGCTTCTATTTCCACCTTGGCATCCTTTGGCAGATGAGCGACCTCTATAGCAGATCTAGTGGGATAGTTCTCTTTAAAATACTGTCTGTACACCTCATTGACCCGGGCAAAATCATTCATGTCTTTTAGAAACACCGTAGTTTTGACAACGCTTTCTAATGTACCGCCGGCAGATTCAACAATCGCCTTGAGATTTTTTAAAGATCGATGTGTTTGATCAGCTATCGCTTCGTCCATCTGGCCACTAAGAGGGTTAATCGGCAGCTGCCCGGACACAAATAAAAATGGCCCGGCAAACCTTCCTTGAGAGTAAGGCCCTATCGCTGCAGGTGCATCTGTGGTTTGAACTACTTTGACCTCCGCCATTCCTAACTCCTTTCTTTAATTAATTTTTTATTTAAAGGAATGTTAATTAATAAATAGCATTCCTTTGTGAACGTTCTTGTTCCAAGTAATTATAAATAGTGTATCTTGAGACTCCTAAAGCTAAAGCTAATTTATCTACTGCTCCTTTAATTAAAAATACTCCCTTTACATCTAACGCACCAACTATTTCAATTTTATCTTCTTTTTTCATTTCTTCCATGGGAATGCCTTTGGCTATTATTGCTTGATTAATTATAATATCAAGTATTTCCGTAACATCCGTTGCAAAAAATTCGTTTATTTCTTCTTGATCATTTGAGTCGTCGAATTTGGTTATTTCTTCCAAATGATTTATTAACGCCGTAATGTCGTAATTAATACATACTGTACCAATAATTTTATCAGTAGCGTTTTTAATGTATATTGTAGATGATTTTAAGATGTTCCCATCTTTGGTAACACTTTTATAACCAATCGAATCTTTGCAGCTGTTACCGTATTTTCTTAAGTTTTCTAGAACAAAATTGGTTATCGGTGCACCGACTTTACGATTTGTTACATTGCCGGCCATATAAATTATGGAAGACTCCGGTGTACGTAAATCATGGATTACAACCTCGCAGTATTTACCAAAGGTTCCAACAATGGCGTTAGCTATGTTAATTGCATTGCGAAAGATCACGCTATCACATTGATTTTCATTGCCTACTAATTGAAAAAATTTATTTAAAAAATTATTTATTTCGCCATTGTTCTCCATGAGCACCACTCCTTTTTAAAATTTTTTCGACATATATTTAATAATTCCTGCTTTTAAAATTAAAATTTTATAGTAATTTTTATGCTTATTTATTATTTTTTTTTAATTTAGCGGCTAAACCCGCTCTTTTTTGTAATTTACAGGTAAATTTATAAATATTTGCTGCACTTTTTCCAATAAAATTTTAACAAACGCAAAAAAGTCGAACATGAATAAGTACCTTTATTCATGTTCGACTTTTTTGCTATAATTAGTTTTACTTTTGGAATAAGGTAATTAAAGTTATGAACATCCGCAACGCCACTGACCTAAAGTAATCTTAAAATTCTTCTTTCTTCCTCATAATTTAAAATAGCTAAGGCTTCTTCTGAATTAGCGACATCTTCTATATATTGAGCAAGAAAATCTACTACCGTATGAACGTACTTTTCCCTGCCAATGCATATTATTGAACCTTGGCAGCCTTAATCAACTGTCTGCCGCCCACCTCTTTCCAGGGTGCTGCGGAACAGCCGGCCGCGGCCAGCCATGTTCTATATTGCTCGAAAGTCCATGTTCCCCCGGAAGTTGTATTAACCAGCATGTTTACCCCGAATAATGCAGGCATCACGCCTGTACCCCGGATCATGTCATTGATTACGATTTGTCCTCCCTGCTCCAGTTCAGCTGCCGCATCTTGAAATAATTTTCTATTCTCCCGCTCACCGTATATATGGCACACATTGCCAAGGTATACCAGGTCATAAGGTCCCGGAGGCAGCCCCTTGGTAAAATCACCTTTGACCATTTTAATGGGCAGTTCAGTATCCAGTTCCGGCCGCATCATATCTATAACTCCGGACAGGTCCAATACAGTCACCATGGCCCCCTTGCCGGCAAAAGCATTGGCATAGGTTAACGGACCGCCGCCTACATCAAGAACCCTGGGATTCGCGGGCAATTCTTTTAAGCAATAATCAACAATTTGCGGTGCCGACTTCCGGGCATGATGGCTCATAGCCTTGATGAAATGCTTGGAGTGGCTGGATACATCTTTTTTCGGAACCGGTTGCCCGCTATGCATAACTTCCGGCAACTGCGTCCATGCCTTCATTATATTGTAAGCATGCATGAATGAAAAACCTGTATACTGTTCGTGGCCGGGATTAAAAAAGATATTATCCGCCTCTTCGGTGAGCTTAATTTTTTCACCGTCGTATTCCAGGTACTTTAAAGCAATCAAAGCTTCAATAACCGTCCACACTGACCTGCGGTCGGTTTTCGTCCTGACAGCCAATTCTTCCAGATTACAGGGATTATTCTTTAACTCTTCAAATAAACCCGTTTGCACAGCCGCGCCGACAATTAAAAATTCCTGCGGCAGCTGGAATGAACCGGTGTTTGGCATTCCCATCACCCTTCCCTTTCTAACGTTAAAAGCTATAGCACTTTACGCTTAAGATTATTTGCATCTTTACCTCGTACCCGGGCCTTCTAAATTATGTGTAATTATTTTATTATGGCACATAATGCTTTGCAGAAAAACATTAAATTGAATTATTATATTCTGAAAATAAGTCTTCATCTTTCTGCCGGTGTTACATTGCAGCATGATTGTAGCATGGATATCAAAATTTGTGTTCATTATAAATCAGCTATGCATCTTATGGACATACTAAGCGATATATAAGATTACCCGGAACCGGAGGGAGTATTTTTGTTTATACCAAGACGGGTTTTTTTTGAGCAGGCAGCGCTTGATTACCCTCTGGGTCAGCAGCTGTACCAAAGATTCAAGACAGACGGAATACCCGTGGCCATGATCGGCAGTCACAACCGGGTAACGGGCATACCCGGCAAAACGCATCGTGAAGCATACTTGGAGGCCAAGCGCACTCTGGTGGTGGGGGTGCGCCGCACGCTGCAGTTTTCACCTTGCAAACCATCAGCTCACTATCAACTGCCCCTGAGCACCAGCTGCAGCGGCCGATGTCAATATTGTTATTTAAATACCACACTGGGTAAAAAACCATATATAAGGGTATACGTAAACATTGATGAAATACTTGAACAAGCGGAAAAGTATATAAAAAAGAGGGCCCCGGAAACCACCTTGTTTGAAGGGGCGGCCACTTCCGACCCCATTCCCGTGGAACCGTACACCGGCTCGCTGGCCCGGGCTGTGGAATTTTTCGGCCAACAGCCCCTGGCCCGTTTTCGTTTCGTTACCAAGTTCACCGATGTGAATACGCTGCTGGACACGCGGCACAACGGACATACCCGCTTTCGCTTCAGTATCAATACCAACTACATCATTAAATCCTACGAGCACGGCACCCCGGCAATCCAGGCCCGTTTGAATGCCGCCCGGCGTGTAGCGAAAGCGGGTTACCCCCTGGGCTTTTTAATCGCCCCTATCTTCAGCTACCCGGGCTGGCAAAGCGATTACACCCAATTAATCCGCTTCCTGGCAGAGGAATTACTGCCCGCAGTCGGGCAGAATATTACCTTTGAATTAATCTCCCACC
Source organism: Desulfoscipio sp. XC116 (assembly GCF_039851975.1). Taxonomy (GTDB): domain Bacteria; phylum Bacillota; class Desulfotomaculia; order Desulfotomaculales; family Desulfallaceae; genus Sporotomaculum. The sequence goes on along the minus strand of NZ_CP156660.1, from coordinate 222,876 downwards.
GGTTCACAGCATCGGCAAAGAAACGCATCCTGGAAGTGTTCCCGGACACCACTCTGCCTATGCATGAGGAAAATCGCAAGTTTAAATTCGGGCAGTTTGGTTACGGCAAATACGTTTATCCAAAGGAGACGCTGGAAGAGATGGATGAACTGTTCCGGCGGGAGATTGATAAGCATTTCCCCGGCGCCAAAGTAGAGTATCTAGTGTAGGCATGCAACAAAAATGCGCCTCTCCCGGCAATAACCGCAAAGCGCAGGTTGAAGGCAAGAGGGTATTTTAAAAATATTATTTCTTGGCATTAAAATGCGTGGCTGTTAGCATTTTGCCGTCCGGCAACAATTCTTTAGGCGGCACCTTTCCGGACTCGCGCATTGTGAGCCTCTGACAATTCCCCATCTTTGGCCCGTTGCAGTAGTTTTTGATATATATGTTTTTTAAAGTTTCTGTTTTAAAAACTGAATAGATGGGGCAGGTGGAAGCGTATTGGCATTGGTTCATAAATCAGCACTCCTTTTTAATAAATTCTTGGTATACTATTAGATCAGACCCGGGTCAATTGGATTAATATAAAAAATTATGGGCTTATGCAATTATATATTATAGAAATCTATGGTAAAATCCTGCAAAGGAATACGGCCTTTATTTCAATGTTTGCAACTTATGTCAGGTAATTATCCATATTGACTGATATACTGGGAAAAGGAGTGAAGCAAATGCCTGTTCAAACAATAGAAATAATGGTGAAATGGGTAGAGAATCACCTAACTGAGGACCCGACGCTAAAAGATATGTCATCGTATGTTGGTTACTCGCCGTTTTACTGTTCCGCAAAGTTCCGGGAATACATGGGAATGACATATAAACAATTCCTCACTCAACGCAGGTTAACAGCCGCTGCTAATGATCTTCGCAGCACCGATGACAAAATAACCGATATCGCTTTTCGTTACGGGTACTCATCATCCGAATCATTGACAAGGGCATTTGGGGCAATGTTCAAATGTTCTCCCCGCCAATACCGCAAAGCTTCAAGTGCCTCTTTTGAACAACGCACTCCACAGGGTATTGCTTCCCCCGAGTTTGCAAATGTAAAGGAGTAAATATGTCTGGCGGACTGGGAAGAAACGATCCCTGCTGGTGCGGCAGCGGACGCAAATACAAAAAATGTCATGCCCCGATTGAGGAGCAAATGGCCATCTACCATTCAAAAGGGTGCGCAGTACCTCACCTCGGATTGCTTAAAACCCAACAGCAAATTCAAGGAATCAGGGATTGCAGTAAACTAAACATAGCCTTACTGGATTATATCGGAGACTATGTTATTGACGGAGTAACTACTGAAGAACTTGACCGGCTGATTTATGAAAAAACTAAGGAGTTAGGAGGCGTACCGGCAACTCTTCATTATCACGGATACCCCAAAAGCGTTTGCATCTCAATAGATAACGTTGTATGTCATGGTATCCCATCTGACCGTGTAATTCTAAGAGATGGGGATATTGCAAATATCGATGTATCTACGATTTATAACGGCTTTTTTTCGGATTCTTCCCGCATGTTTTGTGTCGGTGATGTTTCCAGCGAAAAGCAAAGACTTGTTAATGTTGCGAAAGAATGTATGGAGCTGGGCATTGAGCAGATAAAACCTTGGGGATTGCTGGGAAATGTGGGGCAAGCGGTTAATGACCATGCCAAGAAAAATGGCTATTCTGTTGTTCGGGAAATTGGAGGACACGGTATCGGCCTGCAATTTCACGAAGACCCTTGGGTCAGTTATGTATCCAAACAAGGAACAGGGATGCTATTGGTTCCAGGTCTTGTTTTTACCGTAGAGCCTATGATAAATATGGGAAAAGCCGAAATATCAATAAACGAGAGCGATAACTGGACAGTTTATACTGTCGATGGGAAGCCCTCCGCACAATGGGAAAAAACAGTGCTCGTAACGGAAACGGGTTATGAAATACTTACATATTAAAACATATTCTTAATTTCGATAAGCATTTTTAGCGAGCCATGACTTTCTACTATAAGCAAGATATGTAACTTATTAAAATCTTTTTTTAATTAAATTGTTCTAAAAAGAAGCCTCTGTCAACGAAGGACAGAGACTTTTTTGCAATATGCTTTGTTTATGCAATACCAAACAGTTCCTGCCGCTATATAAGCCCCGCCTCTTGAAGCAGTCTCATTACTATTGCCGCTGTCTCAGCCCTGGTGATATTTTCTTTGGGGCTGAGCATCTGGTTGCTGCCTTTAACTATATTGGATTTTATACAGGATGCGACTGCATCTTTGGCCCAACCACCTACTTTATCCCGATCATTAAAGCTTGCCAGTTGCGTTTCAGTATCCGTGGTATCTGTGTCCATGCCAGCCAGATTCATCGCCTTGGAAATTATGGACATCGCTTCTTCCCTGGTTATTTTATTATTGGGGCGGAAAGTGCCGTCAGTATAGCCGCTGATCAGTCCGTATTCATTGGCTATGCTTACCGCGCCGGCAAACCAGTCGCTGTCTTTTACATCCTTGAACGCACTTTTATTATCGTTTTCCACCAGCCCCAGAGCACGCATGGTTATAGAAGCGAACTCGGCCCGAGTGATCTCTCTGTCCGGCGCAAATCTGTTATCGCCAATACCGCCGATGACTTTCCTGGAGCCCATTTCATTTACCGGCTCTTCGGCCCAGTGATTTATTGCGTCACTGAAAACTACAGGGTTCCAGATTACCGAATAGGTGCTGTTAGTCAGGCTGTTCATTTTAGCGTAATATTTGCCGTTTATGACAACTATTTGTGTCGGCACATGGTTTACTGTTCCATCGGGGTTGACTATAACCCCGGTGGTAATTTTCTGCGGGTCTACTCCCTCGGGTATGGCTATGGTTCTCTCCACATAGGAGTTGAATCTATCCACTTGAATAGTCTTGTCGCCATATGTGCAGGTAATGTCAAAGCTTACCGGCGGCGCGATAATGGTATATCCGCCTCTTTCCGCATCGTTCTCGATTACCCTTACTGTTTCATTAGGGGTCTTGGATATTTTCACGGTCACTTTAATATCTTTGAGTTCGACTTGCCGACCGACTTGTTCCGAAACCGCGTCAATGTTTATCTGCGCCGCCGGCAGCGTATATGAAGCTTCACCGGTGCTGACATTCAGCACTGCTTGCTTTTGTTCCATGCTTTTGACCGTCTGCCCGTTAAGCTCGCCGATGGTTATGTCGGAATCGGCATTTGCAGATATGGTTACCACCGCGTTACTGCCTTCCGCTTCCAATGTCTGTTCAATCCGCCGCTGGTCAACGGTAACGGTGGTAACCGTCTGTCCGTTTCCAGTTGTTGTTACGGTTGTTGTACCAATGCCTTGTTGTTCCCGGCCGTTAATTGAAATGTTGTTCGGTGTACTGTTATTATCATTACTGCTATTATTACCGCTGCTTTCGTTGTCATCATTATCGTCATTATCGTCACCGCCGGATGATTGGGTGTTTACGGTAACAAAGCAGGTATCGGTGAAGCCTCCGTCAATTGTGGTTGCGGTTACTTCTGCAATTCCAACAGCCACGGGTGTTACAACCCCATATACCGCAGTTGCCACCGACGGATTGCTGGAATACCAGGTTACTGATTGATTTGTTGCGTTGGCCGGAGTTATCATATATGTTAAGGTTTCACTTCTCCCTCCCGCGGTTAGGGTTAAGCTGTTTTTGTTGAGCGCTATTCCGATTACATGAACTGCCGGGACATTGTCGATAGTTAATATGAAATTTTTGCTGGCGTTTTGACTACCACTGTCATAAACCGCCGCTGAAACACTGTATTCACCGGTATCAACAGGTGTACCGTAAACCGCACCTTGCACTGAATTATATCCCAGTTCCGCCGGCAATCCGGTTATGGTCCAGGTATATGGCGCTGTGCCGCCGCTGGCGGTTAGTGTTGCACTGTAGCATTCTCCCACTGTGCCGTACGGCAAACTCCCGGTAATAATGGACAGGCCCGGCGGGCTCAATACAACTGGCGAACTGGTTATCTGACTAAGTCCTGTGGCGTTAAACGCTAATTGCGCATTATCTACCCGGGCGGTGTTGCCGGCACCCAGGTCGGTGAAGGTTACGATGCCGTTGTCGGCTGCTGCTGTGACTGTTCCGGTTAAAGTCCAGTTGCCGCTATCTTTTTTTGATGCCGTTACCTGGGTGCTGTTGTCGCCGGTGCAAGTGTTGCCGTATGCATCCTTCAGGGTGATCTCCGGCTGCTGCGCAAATTGACCGCCATTGGCCGCCGGGGCGGTTATGCCGGTGGTTAGGGACATGCTTACGGCCGGACCTGCTGTCGGGGTTATGGCTAGTGTATTGGCTTCAGGGGTGGCTACTCCGGCTACGCTGAAGCCGATGGTTTGGGCTGTTGCGCCGTTTAATACCAGGTCGGCTGTTGCCGTACCGTTTGTGAAGACTACCGGGATAGATTGACCCGATACGGCGGATGTTACATCCAGAGTTGTGCCGTTAAAGCTGCCGTAGCTGTTATCCGGCGCTGCCGATGCTCCGGTTAGGGTGACGTTAATTGCACCGCCGAAGCCGGTGTCTGTATTTCCCAGTGAGTCTTTTACGGTCAAGGTGATTTCTGTCGTATCACCCACTGAAGGTGTCAGTGTAGATGCCAATGCCTCAGCTGTTCGGGCTCCCGCATACGGCGGTGCGTTTGTTGTTGCTGAAACTTCATTTGAAGCCGAACTTGGAACGGCTTCATCGCAGATTGCCTTGACAACAAAGTAATAGGTTGTATCATCTGCCAGATTGTTTATCGTGGTGCTGGTCGCTTCGTAACCCAAAGCATCAGCATAGTCTGTTTCATTATACGAACCTTCCGCAGTTCTCCAGTATATGCGGTAACCTCCAGCCCTCTTGGCCTTATTCCATCTAATTGTTGCCAATGCATCACCACCCAGGGCGCTTACAGCCACAGGCGTGTTTGCCGTCGTCAAAAGCGCGGGATACTGACCGTTTATTATCGACCACGTATCAGATGAATCCCAACCGGAAAAAGTAGAAGCAGTTCTCATTTGGGTATCATCCTCGGGTTCAGCCTGAGAGTTTGATGCGGCACCATTATCCAGCATTCCTATACCGTTTGTGCTTGTCCCAGTTAAATAAAAATTTGAAAACAGGTTCCCGGAAAACGCTGTTCCCGCGATACCACCGCCTTTAACCGCAGTCAAAACAGTGCCCGTTGAATAACAATTACTTACTGAATTAGCATTTGTTGTTGCGGTAATACCGGCTGCAACCGCCTGATCATCAGCGCTTGTCATGTTGCCTGAATTCCAACAGTTGCGTATAAAACCACTGTTTGAGGCAGCTATCCCGCCTACAGTGGTCATACGGGCATCGTATATCCCCACAGAAACATGCGCAGCATTATAACAGGAAGTTATTGTCCCTCCATTATCACTCACTAATCCGCCTACCCCGGTGCTATTACCACCTATAATATTTCCGCTGGTTACATAGCAATTTTCCAGAGTGCCGTAATTCAAAGCCGCAATAGTCCCCATGTATTCGGTTCGGGTTGGCGATATATTAATATCTACATCGGAAAATTTTATATTCCTTACAGCACCGGTTTCTCCTATGCAAATGAAAAAGCCGGCATAATAATTGTTTACTGCGCTGGTAACTTTCATGTTCGATATGGTATGCCAGGCACCGTCATATGTACCGGTAAACCCATCCCAATCATCAGGATCATCAAGCGGACTAAAATTACTGACTCCGCCCAGGTCTATATCGACTGTCTGCACGAAATATTTATCCTTTACCGTCGGAAAGTTGTCTCGTATCCAATTAAGATCGGCAACACCTGTAATCTGATAAGGATCATCTGCCGTACCTGATCCGCTTGGTGAACCGCCGGCATAAACAGTACCCATTCCCAGACTAAAACCCAAACCCAGTACCAGGCCGCACAAAATAACCATTGTTAGAACTAGCGTTATTGGTTTCTTTCTTAAAACTCTACACATTGTTTTAACCACCCTTACAATTGTTCTTGTGAACATCTAGGCGAACAACTTGTTCTGGTAAACTATCACTCTACCGAGTCTATGATACATCCACCGGGACTGTCTCCGGTATCTCAAGATGCACTAGCTGTCGGATCTGCTGATTTTCAAAGTTCGATTCACCTAAGATATTCCGGACCGCTAACATGGTATAAAAACACTGTCAAGTTTTCTTCTTCTTAACAGAACACACGAGATACCCATAGGTAAATTTTAGAAGACACCAAGGGTATAGCATAGCTCCGAGGCAATAAAGATAGCATTTATATCCTGGTCAATGGCTTTCACCTCTTGCATGACGTTTCGTCCGACCAAACAATGTTGCCCGGGCGTATGAGCACTACCTCCGGCCCACCTCATGCCCCCCTCCATAAATAAAGTCGGCAATTCTCACCGAGAAAACGCATCAATTTCTGCTTTGTCCATAACCGAACCACTACTTCACCAAAAGCAGCAGCGCCCTCAGCAAGAAAATAGGCTTTCAACAATTAAAATTCAGCAACGCATGCCACGATTAAACAATATTACCTATGATTTTATATTACGGTCCTCCCAAGATTCCCAAAACATACAGGATGCAAACTCAGACCATATGCCGCCAAAATAATACCGAACCTTATGTAACTGACTGGTGTCTCTCAAGAGACGCCCCCTCCAACGCCCTATCTCCACCCGAAAATTATCGTTCGCCCACGCGCCTGGTAAAAGAGCGGCCGCCGGGGCCTATTACCATCAGGGGTTAAAGTTGAATGCCAAGCAACGGATGAATTAAGGTACAATGGAATACCTTATTGCAGGCAAATTCGGGAATAGCAACTTCGCCGCAAGCTTACTTCGAAGCTTTCTTTATTACTTCTTCATCTATCTCTCTCAACAATTTTTGGACCCCAATATACCAGGTCTCGTCCTCTGCGTATTGCGTATTTATCCAAACTATTGGATCGATTGACGCCGGTTTATTTTTGCTTAGCGTTGCGATTAAATTAGCTGCAATACGGGCTGAATCCAAAGTATCGGTATTATAAGCTTGCCAACTGCCATAGACATTAAACGGATTATTTGCGATCAATTTTGCATTTATCTGATTTTTAGGCACGAAAGCTTGCTCCTGACCTGTAATTGCAAATAATAGCAGTGGATTAACATTATACTCTTGAGAAGCCTGGATTATTGAAGAAAAATACGGTTCCTCGCTGAGCAGAGATCCTCTTCCCGATAAATAATGGAGTAACCTTTCCTTATCTACCTTCTTATATTGCAGCACTTTGTCTTGCATAAAAGCATCTTCAGTCTCACTAGCTGCTATTGGGGGGTTATTTGCGTTAAAAATGTTTTCCTGTCTCAAAACAAATTCGTTTTCAATTATAGATGCAGACATGAATAAACAAGCAATCAGAATACAATGAGGAATATACCACCTGACGGCTTTAATTTTAAAATCTTCATAAATTGCATAAACTCTTTCAGCAAAAAAACTTCCCAACTGAGAGGCATCTATTACACCTGCATTAAAACAGCAATCATCTTCTAAATCGCATAATACTTCGGAGATTATATATTCTAATTCATAATCAGCATATTCATTGTAAGAATCGGCAACCTTGCTAAGCAATAGATCAATATATCTTTCTTTAACTGTATTGCTGCATTTTTTATTTAACCAGTTCACAAGAGAAGCTTTAAAACTATCCCGTGTATCTTTTAAAAAAAGACATGCACGAAATATATCAGATCCGTCGATGTCGTAATTCTTAGTTTTTACGGCCCGCTGAAGAATCTTATATTTCACCTGGTCTCTGATTTCTTTATTAAATTCTTGCATATTCTTATCAATTACTTTATGAATTGCATCGACTAAGATAATAGATCGCTGGTACATGCTGCAATCAGGGTATTTTTTCCAAATATAATTTTTAAGTAAAAGTATTTGATTGCTTCGCAGAACCTCAAACTGTCTTAGTTCAGCCACAAACTCCACTAAAATCACCCTTGGTAACTTAATCTGAATTGAACCTCAATATATTTATCAAACATGCCACGGCCATCCTTCATTTCCAACCCAATGCACTGAATATTACAATAAAACCCCAATGAAGAAAGTAAAACCGGGCAACACGGGAAATATTCTATTTCCATTCAACCCCTAAGTATTACTTAAAGGTATATCGGCATTAAACAGGATATCATTAATAGTACAACAGAAAAGGGATGCACCATCTCACAAGGGCCTTTACAATACAAACTTTCCCGTGAGCCTTACAGAGCTTATTTTCCACCTCCCAACAAAGGATATCCTCATCATGCCGATAGGCGGGACAATTTTGGCAAATGCTTGGGAAACGCAAAAAGCGTCCCAACATTTACCGATGGGGCGTCTTAGACCGGCTGACTTTTTGCGTTTTTCTGTATACCATTGGCAAAACATCTCGACAATAGTCCCGTCCAGCCGGGAACCGAAAAGCAGCCGGCGAAAGCTGTTAAAAACAGTTCGCCGGCTGCTTCTAAATTATAGAAAAACCGTTTTCATTACGTAAACCATTTTCATCTTTCACAGTTCTTTACAACTTTTATAACTCTTCAACAGCCTGTTCCAATCTCTCCAGCGCTTGCTGCAATACAATACGAGGGCAGGCCAGATTAAACCTCTGAAAACCATCGCCGCCGGGCCCGAAGGCGTACCCGTCGTCCAACGCTAAACGGGCCTTGCAATATCAAGCCTTACGGAAACTGCTGCCTTAAATCTTCATCAAATTTCTCTATTATTTATTCTTTTTTCCTTTGCATTTCTTCGGCCAACATTTTGGCAATTTCAGGGCTCTGTTCCTTGACCATGGCCAGATACATAAATACATTGCCCGGGTACTCTATATTTTTTTCCAGAATGGTGTTTTCCAAACAGGTACGGGCGAGGGAAATTACGCAATCCGCTGAATGGTTATCCCGGCATTCCCGACACTGCAAGCAAGTTTGGGCTAAAGCGGGAACAACGTTTTCTACAAAATAATGCTTCATATCCGATTGGGTGATATGCTTACAAGCACCTGGAATGTCAAGAATCCCCTTTTGCCGCGCAAATTGCAGGGACCGAAGAGCAAATCCGACCATACATGCCGCCGGTTTGCATGCACCGGATTGATAATGGTCGCACTCGATACATATTTTTTGCAGCGGCAAGATCATGGCGTCAAGGTCAACCAGTGCAGAAGATCTCAGGGTGCCGGTCATTTTTACGCCTCCTCTTTCCCGGATATAAATGCTAAAAATTCATTATCAGACTGTTTCTGCTTCGATGCAAACATCCCTTGGGGCGGGATAAACTCTCCCACTCCAACCCTGGCCACGGTGGAAGCCAATCGTTCCTTGGGCTGGGCCAGTTTGGAATACGTATCTATTACATACTCAAACAGCTTGCATACCTCGTCGCCGGTCAAATCCTCCGCGAGCAATTGGCCGTGCAGCGGCTTCCTTGTACCACCGCGACCGCCGATATATACATCAAAGGAATCCTGACCCCGCGCGATAAGTCCATAGTCTGCGCACAACGGATCGGTACATCCGCGTGAGCAGCCGGCCACCGCAATTTTTACGTCTTTATTCAATTCTCGCCCCAGGAATTTTTCTTGCATGGCAATCCCGAGATCCAGGGCATTTCCCAGAGCTCGCTGACACAGTGCGGCATTTCCGGCACAGGCTTTAACGGCTCGAACGGTCCCGCCATAAGGAGAAACAGACAAGCCAAGCGCGGAAAGACGGGCTTCCAGTTTAGCCAGATATTCTTCGTTTAGCACTGCCACCACGGTTTGCCTGGTGGTCAGCTTCAATCTGAATACGCCGCATTCCAAGGCAGCTTGTCCCAAGCCGGCAAACTGCTCCGGGGTAAATACACCACAGGCCGCCACTATGTTGACAGCGTACATTCCATTACTTTGCTTAAAGATAGCCTTGTTCAATGCTATACCCTCCTTACATCTAATTAATTCCAATACCCCCGGGAACTTTTGGGTAAATGATAGCATGGAATGAGTATAGTTGCCAATAAGCTATTAATTGACTGAACCTTTTTACAGCATTTATGGTTTACATTACAGAATTTCATATAAGTATATCCTGCATAATGTGCATAAGGATTTACGACCCCTTTAATAAGGAAAATCCCGATCTCCCGCTTTTACTAAAATTCCGATACATAAGGTAAGAAGGCTGATTTTCTGGTGCGTATCGCTTTCAGGCAATATCTAAAAGAGAGGGGGTGCAATGAATGGAACAAAAGCAGGCGGTAATATTTGAGCTGGATAATTGCCTATACGGAGTGGACATTATGAGGGTTAATGAAATCATACGGATGGTGCAGGTAACCCCGGTACCGGAAGCCGACCACTTTATTGAAGGCATAATCAATTTGCGCGGTCAGGTGATACCGGTAGTTAATCTGTGCCGCAAACTCGGGCTTAACTACCGTGATTATCATAAGGACAACCGTATTATCGTCATTCAATCGGACAACAGTAAATTTGGTATGATAGTAGACCGTGTTCTGGAAGTGAGTTCCTATAGTGATGTCGATATTACACCCGTAAACAATGTCAATATTGATACAGGAGTTATTGACGAAATAATCAGAATAGAGAATAATTTGTGTATTGTTTTAAAGTTAAATAATTTATATCAATAGTGCTTATAAGTTAGGGAGGTTGACAATATGAAGCTCAAACTGGGTGCCAAAGTAAGTCTGGGTTATATTATGATGCTGGTAATGGTTGTTATACTGGGTGGCAGCGCTTATTTCAATCTTACATCTATTAAGAAAGATATAAATAACATAAGCAAGGCAAATGAATGCTTAATCTTGCAGTTTGAAACCGAAAACATTTTTAAAGATGCCGTAGCGGCCATAAGAGGCTTTATTGCTTATGGAGATGAAACATATTATCAACAATTGGAAGAAAGTATAAATCAAGTACTGGATAACGAGAACAAATTGCTGCAGATAACCACGGAAGAAGATAGACCGGAAGTGCAAAAATTAATCGACGCATCAAACCAATACAGGGACGGCTTGATCAACAGGCTTTCCCCGGTGGTAAGAGCATACCATAATGAACTGAATGCCGGCAATGAAAAACAGGCCGATGCTAAATTTGCAGAAATGAATGTAATTACGAATGAGTTAATCCCTTATACCAACCAGCTTTCAGAAAGCCTTCAAAAACTCGTGGAAAATAATAATCAAATAGTGGTCCAAAGTTTAAATAAATCCAATTCGGACGCTGCCAAGATTATTACGGCATCCATAGTTATGCTTTTCATTTCGGTTATAATCGGCATTATATTGAGCGTTACTATGACCAGGATGTTGAAAAACCCCATCTTACAGATGGTCTCCGGAGCCAATAAGTACGCCGACGGCGACTTGAGGGAAAAAATAAATATAAGGTCATCCGATGAACTGGGGGATCTGGCCGCTGCTCTTAATCAAATGCAGGCGAGTTTCATCAGTATAATCAAAAAACTTAAGGATTCTTCCGGCCAGTTGTCGGATTCGGCTCAACAGCTTACATCTCAAGCCCAGCAAACTTCCGCCGCGGCGGCTGAGACAGCATCCACCATGGGCGAGGTGGCCAGCACAATGGAAAATGTGTCTGAAAGCACCCAGGATGTTTCCCGACAGGCAAATGTCGCATCACAACATGCGGATAAAGGCTTCCACGGTATTGAAATGGTCACCGAACAAATGCGGGAAATCTCAGCTTCCAACCTGCAGGTTAACAACTCAGTGACAGCCCTTGGCACTGCGATAGGCAAGATTGGTCAGTTTGTTGAAGTAATTACCAACATTGCCGACCAGACTAATCTTTTAGCCCTAAACGCCGCCATAGAGGCCGCCAGAGCCGGAGAAGCCGGCAGAGGTTTTGCTGTTGTGGCAGAGGAAGTACGCAAATTGGCCGAACAATCCGCCCAGTCCACCAAGGAAATTAAACAGCTGATCAAGGAAATACAGAATCAAGCAGAACAGGCAGAGCAAGCCATGTCTATCGGGGTAGAAAAAGTTGACCAGGGCAACAAAGTTGTAGGCGAAGTAGGTGAAAGCTTCTCTGAAATCATTAACGCCGTTAAAGAACTGACCGATCAGGTGCAAAACGTTGCCGCTGCCGCTCAGCAGGTTTCCGCCGGCGTACAGAACGTAGCCGGAACCACCGAGGAGCAAACCGCCGCCATGGAGGAAGTCTCAGCCTCAACGGAAGAACTGAGTAAATTGTCTACGGAACTTAATGATGTGGTATTGAAATTTAAAATATAATCTATATTGCCAACCCATTGTACAGCTTTTATATTGAATAAAGCTAAACAACAGCTTGTCCCCGTCCGACATTCACACCATGCACTTCTTTCCCCAATAGCCAGGCTAGAGAAAACAGTATGATTTATAATTTTCTCCAATAACATACGATTCCAAGGGGTTCCGTTTAAAACGGCGGACGCCCCTTGACTCTGGCACCACATTCAGCGCATGAGCATCCTATTAGACTATACCTTATAATATTTGTAGAATTCTGTCGTATTATAGAAAAAGAACGTTAAATAAATCTTAATGGGGTGCATTTATGTACTGGATTATCATTACTGTAACCGCAAAAACTTTGGGCATAATGATATTGGTATTTGTTTATTTTTTTGTCTATACTAAAGACCGGCAGCGATACGTGGGAATCTGGGCTTTAAGCTGGTTTTTTTATTCGCTGCAGCTGTGTATCGGCATTTGGATGATCTCCGACAAACACGAAAACCCGGTTTATTATTTAATACTAACCCAGGTTATGGCCCTTGTCTCCGGAATGGTTTTTCTATGGGGCACCTATGTTTTCCTGGAAAGAAAATTCTCCGGCAAATGGGTCTATGGCTCTATTTTAATAGCCGTCTGGATTATCCGGGCTTCTTTCGTTAATTATCCGTTTTCTTTAATTATATTACCGGTTTATATTTTTTTAGCCGCCGTTTATGTTTTAACAGGGGTCTATTTTCTGCGTTCTCCAAAAATTAAAGGCATTGGCAGACCAATAACCGGGTGGGCATTAATCTTATGGGGTGTTCATAAAGCCAACTATCCTTTGCTGCATCCTTTGGCATGGACGACACCGTGGTGGGATTATCTTCTTACTTCTATCTTAACATTTATTGTTGCTCTCAGTATCTTATTTGTTTATGCCCAAAACATCAGGACTGCGTTAAAGAAAGAACAGGACTTTAGTACCGCCGTACTGAATACGGTGGGCACCATGATAGAAAACATAAATCAAGCAGTCTTTGTTATCGATCAATGCTTTATTTTCACATACATCAGCCCGGCCATTGTAAAAATACTACATTACCAGCCGGAAAAAATAATAGGTATAAGTTTTTTTGAATTAGTACATGAAATTGACAGAGAAAAAGCTCGCTACTGCATTGAGCAGAGTATGAAAGGCTGCCTTGAGACATTCGAGCTTCGCGTGCGAAATGCGAACGGCTGCTTCAGATTTGTAATGATATCCGGTCAACCGTTAAAAAAAGGAAGCCGGTTAACGGAATTAAACGGCGTTATTTCAGATATAACGGAGCAGAAACAAATGGAACAAGCTCTGCGGGAAAGTGAAAAGCTTTATCGTATGCTGGCGGAAAATGTATCCGACGTTATTTGGATAATAGACTTTAACTTGCAGTTCAATTATTTAAGTCCCTCGGCTCAGCGCTCGCTGGGCTATAGCGTGGAAGAAATCAAGGAAATGGAATTGGAAGAGTATATACTACCTTCTTCCATGCATGTAATATTTAAAACTCTTCAGGAGGAATTTGCCAAAGATAAGTATGATGAGTCCGACCCGTTTCGGGAATTTGCGATGGTCCTGGAATTGATGTGCAAAAATAAGTCCATCGCCTGGGCCGAAGTACGAACTACATTTTTACATGATTCCGCCGGGCAGTCATACGCTTTCCTCGGTGTCGCCCGTAATATTAACGAACGTAAAAGAGCGGAAGATAGAGAGGCTGTTTACAGGGAGAGGCTGCAGTCTCTGGCGGTAACCCTTTCCTTGACCGAAGAACGGGAAAGGCGCAGAATTGCCACCGAAATTCATGATTACATCGGACAATCCCTGGCTCTTACAAGTATAAAGCTGGGGTTGTTAAAGAATCTAGTTGAAAAAAAAAATATAGGATTAGTAGAAGAAATTCGTTATTTGGTTGAAGAATCAATCCGTTATACCAGATCCCTGACCTTTGATTTAAGCCCCCCTGTTTTATACGAATTGGGCTTCATAGCGGCCGTTGAATGGCTGTGCGAACAGGTCCAGAGTCGGCACAGACTACTGGTTCGCCTGGAAAAGGACGGAATACCTGAAAATCCGGATAACGAAACACAAGTTATCCTATTCCAGGCGATAAGGGAGCTATTATTTAATATTGTCAAGCATGCTCAGGCTCAAAAAGTTTGGATAAACATTAAAAGCGATACAGAAAACCAAATATCGGTTTCCATTGAAGATGACGGAGTGGGTTTCAACCCATTAAATAAAGGATTAAGAAGGTCGGAGGGATTCGGCCATTTCAGCATTCGCGAAAGGGTAAAGTATCTCGGCGGAAAGTTTGAAATTGAGTCCAGACCAGGTAAGGGAACTCGCGTTTTACTGGAAGCGCCCCTTAACAAAGTAAGTATCATTAATTTAAATCAGAATTAGGAGTGTTGACGTAATGAAAATTATAATTGCTGATAACCACAAGATGATTCGTGACGGCCTTCGGGCATTGCTTGACGGACACCCCAGTATGAATGTAATAGCAGAGGCGGTCAACGGCAGAGAATGCGTACAGGCGGCCAGAGAAACGTCCCCGGAAGTTATTGTTATGGATGTGGCTATGCCCGAACTAAACGGTATCGAAGCCACCCGTCATGTCTTGACCGAGAATCCCGGGATAAAGATAATTGGCTTATCTATGCATTCCGACAGGCGCTATGTAGCGGAAATGTTTAAGGCGGGAGCATGGGGGTACCTGTTAAAGGACTGTGCCTTTGAAGAACTGGTAAGGGCGATAGAATGTGTTACCGCCGGTCAGTATTACCTAAGCCCCAGTGTTACGGGGAGCTTAATTCAAGACTATTTATACAAGAACAATGAAGAAAGTGTCTTTTCCTTGTTAACACCCCGGGAACGAGAAGTACTTCAATTAATAGCGGAAGGCAAAACCACCACTCAGATCGCCGCACTCCTCTTCGTTAGTGAAAAAACCGTAGAAACGCATCGCAGACAAATTATGAAAAAGCTAAAGTTAACAAGCATTGCGGAACTTACTAAATACGCCATCCGGGAAGGCTTAACATCACCTGAAATATAAATAACACTGAAAAGCCATTGCCGGCTTAAGCAGTTTATAGCGGAATCAAGCCATTTACCCGGAGTTATTTACACTTCCCACTGCGGTTCATGTCGTATAAAAAATGCGGTATACTTGCTATTACATATATTTATTGGACGAGCATATTCCTTTTTTCCTTCTATAAGATAAAACGCTTATGGCCCTCGCCAACAAGTTTGAGGCTAACCATACCTTGTTCAGGCTGGCGCAGCCCAATACCAGGAAGTTGGCAAAACCATTAGCCGCTACGTTAAACACTACCGAAGCATCCCCCACCGGAGCCAATTCCCTTTGAAAAGCCGCACCGGGGCAAACAGGTTTTTTGCCAAATAACAAGTTGCCTACATCTTTAAAATGTCCCATGGTTGCATCAATGGCCACTACATAATTTCTATTGTTCAATTGCCTTATTTTTTCTTCCATGTTCTTGGCATGTACCGTATCGTCTAAAGACCCTATTACATTAGGAATGCCTATCCTTTTCAATAGTGTACCGGTTAACGGGCCAAAACAATCACCCGTGCTCAAGTCCGAACCGATACAAAAATACGTTATATTCCTTTCAGGGGGCGGAAGAATTGCTTCCAGGGAAACGACAGCTTTGCTCAGCGCAAACTTATCATCATAATATACTGAGTTCTGCAGTTCATTCTTCACACTATTCCCTCGCCTAATTAACTTTAATTCTAATACTAACATTTTGAATCCTAAGATTATATTATGCTCAAGTATGAGAATTAGTATTAAATTCGACGTCAGAGGATTTAGGACCAAACCAATGTATGAGAAAAGTGACTGCGATAAAAGTGGAAAACGGGGAAAATGTGTTTACTTGGGGAAAGGGATTGGTGAAGATTAATGAACTGTGTTGAAGTGATCGTCAACGCGCTCTCTCTATATTAGATCATCTTATGTAAACTCCTTTAAGCCGCTGTAAATTACTACAACCTCGTCCAGTTTCATGCGTACCAAGCCGCTTGACGAGGGGGCCACAAAGTCGGATACCCCGGATAGCATGGGTTTTTCCTGCTTACCCCAGGGCACATTCCGCCGACCGCTGTATTTTTCATAGACTCCCTTGCCAACAAAGCACACTATACGCGGCCTGTAATACGATATCTTCCGATATAGTTCCGCCGCGCCATCCTTATATTCCTGATTCGTAATATCCGCGGCCGCCCGGGTGGGGCGGGGCACTATATTGGTCATACCATACCCCGATTTCAGCAAACCGACATCCTCCTCCGGCCTGTATTTGCGGGATGTTAGCCCGGCCCTGTGCAAAATGTTCCAGAACCGATTGCTCGGGTTGGCAAAGTGGTGCCCGGTTTCCGAGGAGCGAATGCTGGGGTTATAGCCCACAAAGATTATTCTAAGGTTTTTTTCCAGGATATCCGGAACCGGCTTTAGCATTTTGCTATCCCTATGCCTCTCTCATAGCATTCCCTGACAGGAATATCCGCCGGAGCAAAATCAAATTCCTTTAATTGTTCTTTAGCGGCCCATTCTAACGCCGCATGAAAATTTAATTTTAATTTGCCGCCGGCAATTTCCGCAAGGTAGCATATTAATTCAATTTCGCCGGTCTCGTACTTATAGCAACTGTTCATAAAATGCTTCTTTATCTTAATATCAAGGTTCAGCTCCTCTTTAATCTCCCGCACCAAGCACTGCTCCGGAGTTTCCCCCCGCTCGATTTTCCCGCCCGGGAACTCCCACTTTAAGCCCAGCTTGTCTCCCCCGGGCCTTTGGGCAATAAGAACACGGCCATTCGTTTCAATTATGGCTGCGGTTACTTTTTTCAATATATTACCCCACGATCGTTTTAAATTTGTTCCACTGGACGGTTACAATACTCGATAAAGATTCGTGCATTTAACGCAGCTTCTCTCAACCTATCCAAAACTACAGCCCATAAAGCATAGGAGCTGCTGTCAATAAAATAACTTTGTGTATTCTGTCCTTGTATCAGCAATATGGCAGATGTAAATCACATCCTTAATCTTACGATAGCCTTGTTCATTCAGCCAAGTATCCGGCGTCATAGCACCCGAATCCGGGAAATTCTCCAACCGTTCCATACTACTCAGGATATGCTCGCTTACCTTAATTGCAGTTTGGAAATCAAACTGTATCAAATAATAATCCTCAATCCTTTTTAAATCCTCCCAGGCGGAAGGTAGAATTTCAATTTTAAACTTCATTTGCCCGCTCTCTAAGTTTTCTTCTTGCCTCTGGAATACTGAGGGTTTCCGCTCCACTAATTCTTTCCTGCTCTGCACGCAGAACTTGCGCACGAAGCTGTAAAATCTGTTCCCTCTTTTCAAAGGCATCAATACTCATAAGAACCAAATCCCCCTCGCCATTCTTTGTAATATATATAGGCTCTTTTGTTTCCTTTGCGAGATTTGATATCGTAGAGTAATCATTTCTCAATGCTGCTGATGGTTTTATTATCATAGTTTCACACCCCCCATAGCATTTTCTTGATATAATTATATCTTTATTTTCATACAAAGTGAAGCTGGTTTTGCTATTTACAGAAGTATAACGAATAGAATATCTGGTTAGATTTCTCTTATATTATATGCCTTTGGATTCTTTTACACTTTGGTTATCTGACAGAAGTTAAGCTATTAATCAAGACTACGAGTACAGTTCAGTCACGGAGAAAATGTACGCGATGAACGGACCCGAATCTAGACAACATTCCGTTTTAGAATTTCCACTGGATATTCGGTACCCCGCCATGTAACGCTACCGGTTTTTAAGGTTTTAAACAATGCGATGCCGGAAGCATACATGCTTATTAATCCTTCTATCGGATGGAAGAAAGCATGCCAAGTGGGATTAGCGGAGTATTTCGAAAAAGCCCTGTACATAGCAAAGATTACAAGCACAACCCAAAGACAACTTAATCTTGTGAAGAGATTTCCCGAAAACAAGCCGACAAATGGAAATATATTGATAATAAAACCAAAAGGATATGATAATATTGCTAATAGTGGCCGGTATTCAGACATGCAAAGACAATTTTTTTCAAATCCCTTGATGACCTGTCTTAGATTTTGATACCATTCAATTTGGATTAATTCCTTGCCAAAAGCCATTTCTTGCCTAAACCCATTTTTCTTCACGAGTTTCCCCAATTTAGCATCATCATCAGGCCGTAAAGAAATCGCTTGATGAGTTCCAATGTCCATGTATGTCGATCGTTTAAGGAGATTAAATGCCCCGAGTCCTGTATATTCCGGAGTGTCCGGCATCGAGGCCCTCCAGGGGCGTCCCATAGTTACGATAAGCAGAAAAATATGGGATGCCATAGCTCGACTCAAAAGATTTTTACCCGTAAATCTCGGAATAAGCGTTAAATGATCTAATTTCTTGCTCAGAGCATACTCAACGGCTTGTTGCAGACATGAAGAAGAATAGATAATATCTCCGTCCGTAAATAATAACCAATCACCATGGGCTTGCATGGCTCCCGAATAAAGAGCATGATTCTTTCCCAACCACCCGGAAGGCAGGTCTTTGATGTGCAAGATTTTTAAGTTGGAATATCGGGCTCTTAGGTCATCTAAAATATTTCCTGTATTATCGGTTGAACGGTCATTGACAACGATCACTTCATAATTTCGGTAATTTTGCCCCATGAGTGATTCTACGGCGCTTCCGATGGCATCCTCTTCATTACATGCCGCAACAATGATGGAAACCGAAGGCAGTGAAGAGGCGGGTTCCTGTTTGGAAATCAATTTTTGTCCGCTGCTCAGGATAGTCATCTTTTTTAACCCGGCAAACAATTGAAAGGCTAACCATGTCCATAGCAGAACATTAATAATCGCTAGAATAAGATAGACTGTTTGCATTTCAATCCTCCCGCAATCCGAACGTTCGGTATAATAAGGGGCAAAAGAAAAGCTAACTTTTAATTCCCGTGAGAAAAACTGAAATTCCCTTTTGATAAAGAGATTTCAGTTCACTATCTTCCATAGTTCCAAAATGATTGCTTATGCCGTTTAGTATACCAACCAAGATTAAAGTAAGGTCCCTGGTTTTTTCTTTTTTAAATTCTCCTTTTTGCATCCCTTCTTCCAGTAAGTCGTCTACGGTTTCATAGACCAGGTCGGATACTTCACTTATCCGGTTAAGAATTTCCGGATCGGCTTCTTGCGCCGCCATAAATTCATGTTGAGCTTTCAGTAAGGGATAAGTCTGAAAATGTTTAATAAAATGAGTGAAATGGCCATACAGCTTGTCGGCACAAGTTTTATAATCAGCGGCAATAGCTTTCCAATCCGCGGCCCATTCCAAGATGCCCTGCTCAACAAGGTACAGAAAAAGATGGTCTTTACTTTTAAAATGGTAATAGATACTGCCTTTGCTGCTGCCTGTTGCTTTACAAAGATCGTCAATAGAGGTAGCGGCATAACCTTTTTGCGCAAATAGTTCTTTGGCCTGAGCTGCGATTCGCTCTTTTGTTTGTTCACTTTCAAAGCGGCGTCTATTCAAAAGAATACCCCTAATCATACCGAACGTTTTGTTTAATTAAGGATAACATATAAATTCATTTATTTCAACAGGGGTAATTTTTACTGCATAAAGCATAAGAACTACTGTCTATAGAACAACTTTGTGTATTCCGTCTTTGTAACGGCCTCTAAATGTTCCTTAAAAATGAACGTTAGGAAACATCTCTTTACATATCTTAGCACGAATTTACTTAAATCTTGGTGATTACTTAAGTATCAGCTACTTCATATATCGCTTTAATTTATTATAAAAATTTTCCCTTGTCCCAGCCAAAATCACAACTACCATTTGCCCATCTTCTCCATAAATTTTATAAGCAAGCTCATAATTGGTTTTGCTGTAGCAAATATTATAACAATATACCCCGGCCAAATCACCTGTTTTTAATTCTCCAATGTACGGGTCACTGCTTATTTCATTAAGAGCGCTTTGGAATGCTTTTTTCAGGTCTTTTTCTTTGACCTTTTTCAAGTATCTCCCGGCGGCTCCCGTGAAACGGATTTCATACACCTTACCTGTCCTCCGCTTCAAAAATATCAGCCATTTTTAGACCTTTTTTCTCACCCTTTGCAATGCTGTCTGCCTCACTGATTAGTTTATCCATAGCGGAAGCAATGTTTTTATTCATTTCCTTAAACTTGGCGAGAAGTTCCTGGCCCGTCAACCCTTGAGCAATTAAATCTGCAAGAATTTGCTCGGCGAACTCACTTCCTGTGTTTTCGTTAATAGGACGTATAACAATAGCATTGTTTTGTAAAATGCATTCAGCTTCATTACTGAAACCCAACGCCTCATAATATTTTTGCGGTATTGTCACCTGCCTTTTACCGGAAATACTAATAATCTTACGTTCCACTGAACTTCTCCTAACTGAGTTAGTCGCCATTTTCATATCTCCTTACAGTATATGTTCAAATTTTTGCAATCATGCATATTTCTTTGATTTCATTATAACCAAGAAAATGAGCAAAATCAATTTTTCTGCTCGTCACATAAACGATCACTATATCTATTCAAAAATGATGTTTGCATTAATCTAGCTTAAAACCACTGCCGGTGGCGGTATGACCTGTGCACGGGCTACTTTAGTTTCTTCAAATTAGCACTTTTTTTCATCGGCTCCAGCATTTTTATGAGCCTTTCAAATTGTTCCGGCGACTCCGAGTAGGACCATACGTCACCGTCGGCGAACATATCGGCAGCATCACGAGTAAACTGTATTGAGTAGGGATTGACCCCGTCGTCAAGCACAAACGTAATACATTCAACATTGTGTATCAGCGCAAACATTATTATAGCGTTTTTGCGGAACGGGTCTGCATTAAGAGCGCCTGTATGAAAATCCCGCCTTTCCGCATCGGTGTCAAAGTTAATGGTGATCATTAGCGGAGCACCGTCAGTCTGCAGCTCAAAGGAGTTGTATTTTACTTTATCGGGATATTCGAGTGCGTTAATGATGCCACCAACCTTTGAGTTGTTCCCAACATACTCGGTCCTGTACTTTAGGAGGCCCGCGGCAGTACTTTCCCGAGGTCGGCTGTTGTCTCGAGGATTGGTTGCCAGCCCCGCACCGACCGCCAATACCACAACCAATGCCGCAACAATTATCCAAAAGGCGGATTTCTTATAATTCAACACATTCTTTATCCTGCTTTTCACATCGCCCTCACCAAAGGCCAGCGGCATCCCGGCGACAATTTTTCCGCCCGTGGCCAGGCTCAATAAAGATGCGGAGTATTCTTTGCGTATGTCCGTATCCATATGCTTGATCACGCTTTCGTCACAGGACATTTCCATGTCCTTCACACACAGGATAAACGCCAGCCAAACCAGGGGGTTAAACCAATGAACGGTGAGGACAAGAAACGCGACAATTTTTATAATATGGTCAAAGCGTCCGATATGCGTCTGTTCATGCAAAACGATATAACCCTGCTCCCGTTCCGAAAGCATGGACGGCAAATAGATTTTCGGGCGTATCATACCCATTACAAAAGGGGACGCAATATGATCGGCCAGGTAAATATTGCCGCGCAATTTCACCGCGCCGACCAGTTTGGAACGCAAGCGGAGAAGAGATATCAGACTGTAAATCAGCAATACGGCAATCCCCGCCAGCCAGATCATACCGCCCGCAAAGGCCCATATTTGCATGGGGTTGACACTAGCGCCCGGCAGGGCTGTTTGTGTTGACAAAATCGGATTGGCCGCGTTATCCACAAGATTTATGCCCGTATTGATTTGCGGAGCCTCCGCATACATAATATGGGCGGGTATCGGATTGGCGTTTATAAAAAGCAGGCTGAACAAACTCTCAAAAGAAAACGGACAGACCAGCCGGAACAGAACGACGCTCCACAACGCGTAAGAAAATATTTTCGGAGTTTTTTTCAAAAACAGCCTGGCAACCAGAACAAAAAGCACTGCATAGCCTGCCGTCAAGCTCATATTCAAAACTTGTATAAATAGAGCGTCCATTTCCTCACCCCTTATGCCGATTGATTAACTTTTGCAGCTGGTTAATCTCATTATCGCTCATTTTTTTACGCGTCGTAAACGCCGCTAAAAAAAGGGGGAGCGACCCGCCAAAAGTTTCTTTGACAAATTGCTCGCTTTGCAAGGCCTGAAATTCCGGCCTGGTTATGATCGAAGAAACGACGCCGTCTTTATTTTGAAATATCTTTCGTTGGCATATACGCCTCAGCATTGTATAAGTAGTCGACTTTTTCCAACTAAACTCTTTTGCGCAGAGCTTAACCAACTGGCCCGATGTGATAGGCTCGTGCTCCCACATCAGTTCGGCAAATTTTGTTTCCATAGCGCCCAGTTTATAATTTTCCAAAATAATCACCTCTTTGGTCTAACACCGTTAGACCGCATGATCAGCATACTATCGTTTAAACCAGGCTGTCAATATCGTTTAAAGAAATTATTGGGCAATTCCCCTTCCTCAAGATATGGCACAATGCTTTTTTTAATTCTTCTAATGCCGCCCCTCGGGTCCTCCACGTCACCCTCATAGCGCGGTATAATGTGGTAATGCAAATGAAAAATTGTCTGACCGGCAGACCGGCCGACATTGACTCCGATATTAAAACCAGCGGGATTAAATCTAATTTGCAATATATCCTTAACTTCAAAAATTAGCTTATTTATATCCATAATTTCCTGCCAGTCAGCATCAAAGAACGTCTCTACGTGACGTTTGGGCACAACAAGCACGTGTCCCTTATTAACCGGATATTTATCAAAGAAAGCTAGCGCCAACTTATTTTCCGCAATTATTTCGGTTTCCGGTTTTCCACAAAAAATACATCCCTGCATTAGGCGACCTCCTTTAAAAGCAAAACCCCTGGAAACCCAGAGGCTTGCTTAGCAATTAACCCGGACTTTAGACAGTATCTACCAAACAATTGAAATAGCATAAGAAGCTGGGCGCTCAGCCAGATCTTTGCCATAATACATATTTCCATGATTCCATTATAAACAGGAAAATTGCTGAAATCAATTTTCCTTCTCGCCACATAAACGATCACTATATCCATTCAAATAATGTTTGCATTTCTTCTCCATGAGCCAGATGCCTGCAATTCCAGGTTAGAAGATAACCCAAATTATATAGCAATATGCACAGCATCCAATGCTGATTTTTTTGGAATACCAAGCACAGTTTGATATTCCTTTGCCATTTTCCCTACTTCTTCGGTCGCGGGTAATATTTCAAGCTTTATGAAGTAGGAATTGAGGCAGTAACTAGATATAATAATTACAATGATGAACATAACACAGATTTATGGAGCTTATCATGTGCTGATGATGCAGTTGAGGGATAATTAATGGACCTTGCAGCAATTCTGATGATTGAGAATGGGAAAACACAGCAAGAATATTTGGCGCCTTGGCTTCAAGAAATGACTATTTATGGGAATCCGGCGACGTTTCTCGCGATCCTAAACCATATACTTCAGATCCTGAAAGTTACGAACATTGGGACTATGATCTAAACTGGTAATTAATAAGGTGAATTAAGGAGGGCAATCTTTTCATGAAGAAAAACAAATTAGTTTTCTTTACATTATTAATCGCGTTTTTAATTTTATGTTTTGGTACTGTAAAGCTTAATAACCTACACGCGACAAACGATTTGCCTAAACTAGAATCTATCGCATTAGACAAAACCGGATCTAATGGAAAGCTAGCCGAATTAACCTTAAAGACAAATCCTCCTCAAATGCCCCAATCAATGAAAGTATACAAAGTAATTAATCCTGAGCTTCAATTAGCGGACATAAGAGAAACAGCAAATAAACTAAAAATTAATAGTAATGTTGAAGAACGCAACATAGATTTTAGAGTTTTTTCTGCAGATGGAGATTATATTGTAGATCGTTCCACAGGCTCTTTTTCTTATATGACGCAGGACTTTACAATGAACACAGATCCAATAAGTATTTTAAATAATAAAGAATACGTTAATCTGGCTAAAAATTTCCTGCAGGAAAAAGGATTATTTAAAGAAGAGGCCTTTTTTAAAAGTATAAACGAGCATACAGTCACCTCGAAAGTTTACGGCAAAGAAGTAACAAAACCTTTTATGGTAGAAGTCATGTTTTCTAGAAATCTTAACAATTATACTTGGACCGGCGTCGGTCCAAAGATATCTGTTTACTTTGGTGATCATGGTAAAGTTATTGGAGCCGCCTCAGTTTGGCGCGATGTTGAAGAATTTGAGGATTATCCTTTAATTTCACCTCAACAGGCGATAAAGCAAATAGAAAAAGGTAATGCCACTGTTTTTCTTGAAAACGTATATGAAGCAACTGGTGAAATAGAAAATATTGAATTAATATATCTTAACAAACCTCTAGGGTATGAACAAAAATACGTTATTCCCCATTATATGTTTCAAGGTCACACCTCAACTGGACATAAGTTTAAAACAATTACATGTGCTGTTCCACAACGATATATTACAGAAATTCCACATAAAGACAATAAAGTAGAATCCACTCCAAGAATGGAGAGAAAACTTACCCCGGATGATCCTGATGAATATTAACAATCCATTCAAAAATAATGTTTGAGAAGCATGACGGAAGTAAAGTGGGAAATAATCCAAAAGATTTTTGGACGGAAAATAAAAACAGTCCGGAAGCCTTTTAGCCACCGGACTGTTTTTTTATAAAAGACATCCATGCCACTTGCACGGCACCAGCAGAAGATGAAAATCAGCTTAGTCTGTCATTGCGAAAAGCAAAGCGATGTGGCAATAACATGTTGGGCCATTTTACGCAGTTTGGGATTGCTTCGCTTGCGCTCGTGCGCTCGCAATGACAGTTGCAAGCATACCGCGTCAGCAACATGTAAGTCTGACACAATACTAATGGACAACCGGACCTTCATAATCAATTTCACTAAGATCAATAAAGTTTTTCTCCTTACGATCCATCTCGGATAAGCGGTCATCCAAACGCTTGCGCTTCCTGGGAGCCGGTTGACCCGGCGCTATCTCCCCCGGCCGGCCATATTTTCTTTGCAATTCCTTTAGTTCATGCGGTAAAAGATAGTAACTGGCGGCATTAAATTGTTTTTGTTTTTGAGATTTTTCATAATTCATTTTCATGCTCACCTCGGCTGAAATTTATTTTGTTCGGAAATGCAAGCCCTCGGCCTCAAGCCTTTGTATATTTTACAACCAGTGAACCCGCTTTTTTAGTTTAAATATTTTTTAAAGATGTAAACGTGTAAATTAACAGCTTAAGTGGCATGTAAAGTGTAGGCAGAGTTTATTTACTATATTACCCCGTGCATTTTTATGTTATTTAAAATTACATTATCATATTTTTGGACTTGATTCATCCCGCGATTGACTTGTGATGTTATTTCTAGTATCATCTAATTTAAAAAGGGCATACTATGTACTGAAGGGAGGCCCTAAAAATGAGAAAATTATCGACTGCAAAACTTGCAGAAACCGTAAAATTAAAACGCGAAGAAAAAAAGTTAACCCAAGAACAATTAAGTAATCTTACCGGCATCAATAGAGTTATGATAGGTCGCATAGAACGCGAAAATTTTATTCCGTCTATTACCCAATTTGAATCTTTAGCTAACACACTTGACTTTGAAATTACTGATATGTTCATTGAAAAGCAAGAGACAAACTCTTTTATTGCATTACGTAGCGAAGCATTAAGCGAAAATGAAAAAGAAGGTGTCGAGAAGCTTTTCAAAATGATGCTAACTCTTAGGCAGCAAATATTATTAAGGAGCAAATTTAAAAATGCAACCCCCAATCGCGCTTGATAAACTGCAGATTAACAGAATCAAAAGGCTTGCTGAAATAAAGAGACGTACATTAGGTTTTGTAGGCGACACACCGATTGCCAGTCAAATATTTACTATTCTTGAGAACATGAACATTTTGTTACTGGAATACCCCATTAAATCAGAAGGTGAAAAACCAGCTTTTTCTGCTGTTCTTATGTACTCTAAAGAAAGTAACGAAGAGCTGATTTTCATTGGCTTAAATACCGCCGACTATTTTGATAGGCAGGTTTTTGCTGTTGCTCACGAACTTTATCATTTTTATACTAAAACCGGGTCACATCTTAGTCGTGTTGCCGAAGAGGAGAATTTGTTGGCTGAAGCTGAGGCTAATCGATTTGCTGCGGAATTTTTACTGCCTGAAAGCATATTAGAGCACATTATTCTTAACGAATTTAAAGACTCTTCACTTAAAAAAGTACAGATCAAGACATTATTACGTTTCATCGCCAGACTACAATGTACTTGGTGGCTCCCATATCGTTCGCTAGTCAGAAGATTAAAAGAAATTGATGTTATTTCTAATCAACAATACGAACAACTCTATTCCATCAATGAGCGTAATATGGATGAAGAATACGGACGCATGGGCAGAGCCATTAACAACGAAATTTTTTTAAAGCTTAACACCGCTACCAATAACATTGGCACCTCACCCAAAGACATCGAAGTGATTATACGAAACTTTGAGGACAACATTATAGATGAAGATAAATTCATAAACACCCTAAGCCTTTTCAACAAAAACCCCCATGATTATGGTTATAATATCGAAGTTTCTGACGAAGATGCAAATGAATTTGAAGAATTCTTTAATGGGGAGGTTAGAGATGAACGTTGATCTAACCTCCCCAAACCCAGCCCTTATAAGTATTTTAAGACATCCAGATCAAACCATTACTTTGGATGCCAACTTTCTCATTCCTCCCGACAGAAGCAAATATACAAAAAGGGGTTTTGATTTTCCTCTTTTTCAACAGGTATGGCTTGATCCAATATTCC
This sequence comes from Desulfoscipio sp. XC116, assembly GCF_039851975.1. GTDB lineage: Bacteria > Bacillota > Desulfotomaculia > Desulfotomaculales > Desulfallaceae > Sporotomaculum. Next base: position 195,562 of record NZ_CP156660.1, on the reverse strand, counting down.
AAGCGTTCCCTAATTTAGCAATTCACGAAACTGTTTATGATGAGTTGGTAATGCCATCAGAACAAGCTTATATCCAGACAATTATAAATGATAGACCATCACGCCTGATTATTCATAAAGACTCAAGACTAACTCCTGAAGAACAAGTGATCAGAAATTCCATTGAAGCAAAGATCTATCCTTTAACAAGATATGACCCATTGCTTAACAACAAAGATGACCGTGGCGAAGTTAAAACGCTTGCTTATATAGCTGTAAAGGGATTGCCATATTTTGCCGCACATGATTCAAATGCTATCCAGCTAATCGAAAAGGCAGAAGAATGGTCGACGGGCCTTGATAATATCCAGGCCATTAAAATGTATGAAATCATTTTTTATCTTTGTAAAACAAATACAGGTAATAAGAAAGCATTAAGAATGCTATACAAGTATCAATATTATCTAACCCAACACGAACAAAAGATAAATCCGGAATGGGGACAATTTGTTAAAGCTATGGAAACTCTCTACCTTTAACTCAGCTTTTCAAGTACGTCGGTGAAACTGGTGACGGGTACGGCGGAAATCCCCTCGGCCCGACAGTATTCAAGCAGCCGCCCCTTGGCGAATACGAGATTGCTGTGAGCGGCGGGGCAGGTGTCGGAGGTGCCGTCCCCCACATAAATCACCTGGCTGCCCGGTTCGGCTAAACGCTCCAGCAGGGAACGTTTACACGTACCACACAAACCGCACTCCCGGTTATAGTAGGTGCAACTGATACGAAACCCTTCCTCATACACCAGATGGTTGGCATAATAAGGAATTTCAAAGCCATACTTTTTTAGTATGTATTCAATGCAAAAGTCGTAGCCGTCGCTTAATATATAAACCGGATAGCCTTCTTGGCGGCAAAAATCAATGAAAGCCTCAAAGCCCTCGTCAATCTTAATTGTATTAAGCAGCTTGCGCAGATCATCCAAGGTGGCGCGAAAGAGCTGAAACGTCCTGTTGGCGCATTCCTCGGTAGATATTTTCCTTTGCTCCCACAACTCGTTTATTTGCTGCCAGCCATCGCCGGCAAAGGCCTCCACCATAGCCTGGCAGGTATCCGTTTGGGTAATGGTCCCGTCAAAGTCAACAAAGAACACCTTCTTCATCGGCTGCACCTTTCATTATCCTTTTCGCCAAGCATCACAAAGCTCCCTAGAGGTACGGGCCGGGTCACCGCTGCCCAGGATGCCCGAGACAATAGACACGCCATCCGCGCCCGATTTTTTGACTTCCCTTATATTGTTCAAGTTAATACCGCCTATCCCCACAACGGGAATAGACACCGACTCCTTGATACTCCGCAGCCCTTCCATGCCCAGCGGTTCGACAGTGACCGCCTTGGTTGTGGTAGTATAAACAGGACCCGCTCCCAGGTAATCAGCCCCGTTCTTTGCCCCGTATATGGCTTCTTCAATATCGGAAACAGAATAACCGATTATTTTTTGCGGTCCCAGCAAGCGGCGGGCCACCTGAACAGGCAAGTCCTCCCGACCGATATGGATACCGTCGGCGTCAACAGCCAGAGCAATGTCCAGCCGGTCGTTGATCAGTAACGGCACTTTATATTTGACGGTGAGATCCTTTAGAGCCAGGGCAGTTTGATAAAAATCACGGCTGGAGATTTCCTTCTCTCTCAGCTGTACCAGGGTTACCCCCCCGCGCAAGGCGGATTCCACCGCCTGGAACAGATCCCGGCCTTCAAGAATAGCCCGGTCGGTAACCAGGTATAAACTATAATCACATGGCATTATCTTTCACCTCCGCCGTTGATCCCGTCACTATTACTGTAAAACCGATAAAAATGATGGGTCGGCCCCACCCCTTGCCCCAGTGGAAAGGCGTGGGCTATAGCCCCGCTGATGTATTCCTTGGCCCCGGCCACAGCCTCCTCCACCGGATGTCCTTTAGCCAGAAAGGCCGCGATAGCCGAGGAAAAGGTGCAGCCCGTGCCATGGGTATGTGCAGTGGGTATTCTGCCGCTCGCAAAATGGCGGAAAGTATTTCCGTCATACAGGACATCAACGGCGTCGCCCTCCAGGTGCCCGCCTTTAACCGCCACATTATTCGCACCCAACGATTTTATTGCCACAGCGGCCTTCTCCATGGCGGGCAAAGTTGATATTTTCTCCCCGATGATAGTCTCCGCCTCCAAAAGATTGGGCGTGACCACCTCGGCTAAGGGTAAAAGCTCTTTTATTAAAGCATCCCGGGCTTGAGGCTGCAAAAGATTACAGCCGCTTTTAGAGATCATTACCGGGTCCAAAACAATTTTTTGGGCCTTGTGTCTAAGCAAAGATTCAGCAATAACCGCAATAATGGCGGCATTGGAAACCATACCGATTTTAACGGCATCTACCTTGATGTCCTCGAAAACCGCGTTTATTTGATCCCTGACAATCTCCGGGTCCAGCTCCCGGACATTATATACGCCCCGGGTATTTTGAGCGGTTACCGCTGTTATTACACTCATACCGTAAGTGCCCAAAGCACTGAAAGTTTTCAGGTCGGCTTGTATACCGGCCCCTCCGCAGGAATCGGAGCCCGCTATGGTTAAAACTTTAATCACTTTATATAAACATTCCTTTCTTGAGGCACAGAACGCAGGAAAGAATTTCTTTCAGATCCTTCAAAATGCCCCGCCGTTTTCAGTCTGCAGCAGTATCAAATCCTGATCAAATGCCAAGACTCTCACTTCTATAAGTGGGAGTTCCTATTTTTACTTCAGACGAGGCGGAATCCCCATCTGCAGCCCCGATGTTTAGCTTTAGCTGAACGGGTTCGTAATAACTAAGCCTGAGCCAGGGCGCCAAAGAAAACTTCCCAGAAACGATCCACCGGCGGAGGCAATAATTCCTCCACACTGCCGTTCGCTTCCACCCAGCGACAGCCTTCCTCACGGGGCACTACCTCCCCAATTACAGCGGCCGGCAGACCGGCCCTTTGATAGGCGTTTAAAACAACCTCGGCCCGCTCCGGATGCACGGTGAGCACCAGGGTTCCCTCGCTGATTACCTCGAAAGGATTTAATTGAAAATGGCTGCAGACAGCTTTTATATCTTCAGGCAGTATTACCGCCGGGCGACGGATACGCAAACCCACGCCGGAGGCCTGGGCTACTTCCCACAGCCCCCTGGCCAATCCGCCTTCCGTCGCGTCGTGCATAGCATGCACCCCCCCGCAGGCAGCAGCCAAAAGGGCATCTTCCACTACTGTGATTTCTCTAATTCTGCCGGCGGCCCGTTCAATCAGCTCTTCGGCCACACCCGCCTCCCGCAGGCTGCCCCCCAGTTCGCTGCCCAATAAAGCGGCTGCTTCAATAGCAGCCCCTTTGGTAATCAGCACCGCGTCACCCACCCGGGCTCCCGCGGGTGTTATATATTCCCGGCCCATTCCCCACACGGTAATGCCACCGATAGTCGGGACAGTTACCGCCCCGTAAAAACCGGTATGCCCGCCCACTATGGCAATCCCCAGCTCCCGGGCACTTGCGCTAATGCTGCGCACCAGGCGGCTTATGTACTCTTCGGAAGTTTCAGGCGGGATAAGCAGGGAATAGGTCATAAACCGCGGTTTAATACCCGTTACCGCTACGTCACTGGCCCCAATGTGTACGGTGATCCAGCCGAAATCCTCAGGCGAGGTGGTCGGTCCGGGGAAGATAGGGTCCTCGGCTACGGCCATGAACCGGTCCCCTATTTTCAAAATAGCCGCGTCAACACCCATGCGCGGCCCCACTATCACCTCCTGGCTTAAGGCGCCTGTTTCCGGCAGAATCGCTTTGGTAAAAAAATTATCATTGACTTTGCCAATCATCCTGTCTCACTCCTTCTTACTATTGTAACCGCAAAAAATAAAGCACCCCTGCTCGGAGTGCCACAAATAACTTAGTTGCATTTCCCTTCGCTGGCATTACCCAGAGCAGGTTCAGTGGGTTGGCATCCGCCTCTCAGCCTTTCGGCACCCCAAATGACTTCCTGTATTTTATTTTGCTTTAATTTGCGCCGCTACCTAATTATACTACCGGACCGGTTTAAAATAAAGGGCTGATAAAATAATGTGAAGCTCCTTTCTCAGATTAAAATGGCATATAACAGTTAAAAGAAGCTTATTATAAAACATTTGACATAAATCCAAAAACCCTACTTTCTTTTGGAAGAAGATCTAACTGCTGCGGTTAAGCAAAAAAGCCCGGAAACTGACGGAATCGCCTGACCGGTAATTGCTATATATTATGACCATCTCTGCTGGAAAAAACGCCCCTGTTACGGTAATCCATGGCGAAAGGAGATTCAAACAATAAAGTTTTGCCGAACGGAGGTGTTCAATAATGGATCAACTGCCGCCGGCGGCCGTAATATTTCATTCCATACCCGAAAGCGTCGTATTGCTCAGTTTGGCGATCGCCATCCTCGGATTGCGTCCACCTTTCAGACCATAGCTATGGAAAGACAGTTGATATTATGGTATGGTAAAAACAAGGAATTTGTTGTAACAAAGAAAAGAGAGTACGGTGGCATCACCCTCTTCAACCGCCAAAGTACCTTGGAGAGGTCAACCAAATCCCATACCCTCATGGTCAATTATATCCTTAGGGAGGGGATCTTGCAATGGCGCAAAGTATAAAGGCGAGAACTATGAGAGTTCTGGACATAAACTTTATATTGATTTGCAGCGGAGCAGTGGAACTGAATGGATTAGTGAAAAAACATCATTGATGGCTATTGGTTCCAAGGCTTCTGGAAGTTCATCTTTGTCGGGCACGAAATTATGGAGAGTGCAATTAAATCCCCAGTATGCTTACACGGACTGCCACGGTCAGGGTCAAGTATTAAATCACTAATAACTTTAGTTGCCAGATTATAGGGGTATTTGATATGCCCCTATAATCTGCCTTTTGGTAGAGGAGGATTAGTTTGAGTAAGCTGTATAAAGCTACGCTATCCATATTCTTACGCAGTAAAAATCTGAGCCTGCCATATTTCATTTTGTTGGCTTTAATCCTAACATATCTCATATTCTGTTTAAATAACTACTTACAATATCAGGATATATTCTCCACTTGCGTTTGGCTGGCACGCCTCTGTATTCTCCTGATTGTCTTTTTCATTTACTGCAGCTATGAGCTTGCAATCAAAATGTACGACAACAACATGGCAGAGTACTTTAAAACATACCGGCGGGGATTACTCAAAGCTTACGCGGCAATCGTACTGTGTTTATTAACAATCGTTGCGCTCCCTGCGGTTATGTTTTTTTCCTTTATTCTATTTATATATTATCATGTCAATGTTCAATATCTTCCTTTTTTAATCCATCTGGTGAAACTGTCTGTACTGTATTTTGGGTTATCATTCGTAATTGGCATCATGCTGGGAACAGCGATGGCCGCCAGGCTAAAGACCAAAAGGTTGGCCGTATACAGCCTTACGGTTATTTTTATGTTGTTAAATACCACTTTTATTGATGTGCCTTTCAGAGTACCGTATTTACTTTTCAACTCTTATCCGGCCGAGAGAATGCTTTATTACTTCAAGGATTTTCTTACCATCGTACCATATCAATTAGGGAGCAACTTTAGGATTTATCCTTTCTACGGATTTCCAATGGAGCCGATTCGGTGGATTTTGGCCGGGTTCTGGGTTTTATTTCCCTTAACCCTAATTCTAACCAAGTGTTTTAACCGAAGGACTAAAAAAGCGCTGTTAGCCGCCAGTTGCCTGATTGTGCTGCTGGGCGTCAGCTTGTTTTCTGTCAGGGGGTCGACTTTGTCAATGGACATGAGAGTTGATTCTTATCCCTACGCCGATCCCTTTTATTACATGGATAGACCCAAAGAAAATGATAGTGACTATAAAACCGGATTCATTATTGAAGAATATAAAATGGATTTGACAATCAGCAATGAACTGCACGCCGTAGTGGAAGTCGCCATTGACAATCATGATTTGAACAGCTATGATTTTACCCTTTATCATGGGTACACCCTGACCAGCGTGCGTACAGAAGACGGGGAGATGCCATTTACCCGCGCGGATGATTACATCAGTATCGGTGGCTTAAACGGCGCGGACAGGCTTACCTTTACATATTACGGCAAATCGCCAAAGTATTACGCCAACCGGCAAGCGGTAGCCTTACCCGGATATTTTGCCTATTATCCCAAGCCCGGCCGGACAAACATATGGGATTTGGATCGGTATGGCTATGTCATCAACACTTCACCAAACGAAAGCAAATATTCAGTGCAAGTCCGGTCCAAATTAAAGGTATTCTGCAATCTCGCCGGCAGCGGCAACTCCTTCCATGGCAAGTCAAACGGGGTGACGTTGCTAGCCGGCATGTATGATGAAGTGGCTGAAAATATATACGCGGAGCCGATGCGCAGCGATTTGCCGAAAAGAGAATATATTGATGAGGCGCAAGAGCTGTTAGTTGATATATTCAAGCGCTTGGACCGGCCGGTACCGGAGCTATTCAGCCGGATTGCGGATAAGAAATTCTTTCAAGTACCCGATAGTTTTGCGCTTAACTCCAACACCGAGGATGTTGTAGTCATGAGCGACCACATTACGGCTATCTATTGCAACAATGGGCCGCAATTAGCCGAAAGTATTATGGAATCGATCATTAAACCCCAAACCGATAGCTTGTGCATGTCGCACTATCGGCAATATTTAAAATATCTTTTTAACCGGCAAGACGAGACCGACCCGCTGTTTAAAAACGCAGTCGATCTTAATCTGCTTCTGAAAGAGATAGATGAAATGCAATTACTTACCGCAAAAAACTCCAATGTGGATCGAGAAACATATTTGAATATGAATGAGCAAGAAAAAGAAGCACATTCAGATAATGAAAGACGATTGTCCGACTTAGGCCAAATTGTCAGTGAAAAGGCGGCCAAATATCTATTTTATGAATCACCGCGCCAAGAAGAAAACCTGCGCATTTTCTTCAATTATTTTACTGCGGCAAATGAAACAGCTTACTTGGAATTGGTGGAAAGAATCGTGAAGGAGGAACTGGGAGATGATCGCAGTTAAAGATCTGAGCAAGAGCTTAAAAAAAAGGGCGGTGCTTAATTCCGTAAACCTGCAGTTGGACGCCAAGGTTTACGGATTATTAGGCGCCAACGGCGCGGGAAAAACCACGCTGATGCGCTGCATTGCGGGGCTGTACGAACCCCGGCAAGGTGAGATATTGTATAACAATAAACCAATTCACCGGTCAAATAGTTTTCATCAGGATCTGGGTTACCTGCCCCAGGCCTTTGGCATGTTCCAGGAACTCACCTTATATGAAATGATGGACTACATCTGTTCCTTAAAGGGCGTGGCAAAGAACAAATGCGCCCCTGAGATAACAAAGGCGCTCACCAGCGTTAATTTGGAAGACAAGGCCCAGGACAGGGTTAAAACATTGTCGGGAGGAATGCTAAGAAGGGCCGGAATCGCCCAGGCCATCCTGGGGGACCCCAAGGTAGTGCTGTTGGACGAACCCACGGCGGGGCTTGATCCCGGCGAACGCGCCAGGTTTAAAAACACTGTGAGTGAGCTTAAGAAAGACAAAATGATACTTATTTCCACGCACATTGTGGAGGATGTGGACGCCTGCTGCCATAGCGTTATCGTGATTGACGGGGGCCGGGTTTTATTTAACGGCTCTTGTGATGAATTAAGAAATATTGCAATAAACAAAGTGTATCAAATCAATGCAAAAGATGCCGGCAGTATGGCCGGTGAAAAATTTATTCTCAGGGTCAGCGAGATAGAAGGCCAGATCTACCATCGGATCCTAGTAAAGGAGAACCAGGATTATCCAAGCGAAAAACCCACCCTTGAGGACGGGTACATGTGTCTGGTAAAGGGGCTGGCCTAATGCGCAGGTTATATCTTGAGCTTAAGAACCAGCGGCTGTACTTTTTTGTACCGCCCGTTATTCTTTTTATATTGGTTCCCCTTACAGTCCTTGCCAGCACAAAGGGGGACGGCGGCAATTTTCCGGAATGCGCCACAATATCTCAATTGTTTATTCCCAGTTTTGCTGTCTGGTGGCCGCTGTTTATTTTAAAAGAGTACCTAAATGCGCCTGGCAAGGAATTGCTTTTTGTTTATAAATCCGGCAGGGACAGCCTCTTTTTTAAAATGATCGGCCTGTGGGCGTTCTTTGTTTTGCATGTATTGATGGTGTTTGTTTATTTTTCTTTTTTATTTGATTTTGTTTGGTTTTTGTTTATCGTTATAATAATCCAGAGCCTGTTTTTGATTGCCCTGGGGTATTTCCTTTCTTTATTATTTCAAAATACATTTATCCCGCTGATCATAAATTTTGCCTACAGCTCGGTATTTATGCTGGTCTTGTTTTATTCTCCGCTAAGCATCTTCGAAATCGGCTCCTTCAATAATGCCGGCAGCTTAAGCAAATTTCCCGTGGTAGCTATAATCGCATTTATTCTTTTCTATGGCGGCCATCAGATTGAAAAACACTTGTACGCTGATAACTAATGCTCAAACCTGCGCGCATATTTTGACTTTTTTACGTCAGAAAATAGATAGGGCTGGCCGATAAAAACCAGAGCAAAGCAATCCAGGCTATCGAAATGAGCATTCATAAGCATTTTAATATCCCGAAAAACACCCGCGTTTAAATACTAACTTTCATCAATAGCCAGAATAAATGTTTTATGCTTCTCTCTCAGTTTGGTCTTTAGTCTGGTGGCCATCGCTATTCCCAGCATGATGCCAATTACGAATGATAACCCAAAATACAGCACGGACAGTTTCACCAGATGGATTAAAAAAGGAAGGTATTGAACATTGACATGCTTATCGGATTCGCATCCAAGTATCCAGATAATACAGTTAGTTTAAACAAGTTTAAGCCTGACCCCTTATCCGCTTATCCGCTACTATCACCTCCTGGTTTAAGGCGCCTGTTTCCGGCAGAATCGCTTTGGTAAAAAAATTATCATTGACTTTGCCAATCATCCTGTCTCACTCCTTCTTACTATTGTAACCGCAAAAAATAAAGCACCCCTGCTCGGAGTGCCACAAATAACTTAGTTGCATTTCCCTTCGCTGGCATTACCCAGAGCAGGTTCAGTGGGTTGGCATCCGCCTCTCAGCCTTTCGGCACCCCAAATGACTTCCTGTATTTTATTTTGCTTTAATTTGCGCCGCTACCTAATTATACTACCAGACCGGTTTAAAATAAAGGGGGGCGCTTTTAAATCTAATAATCCGTGTTTCCGATCTGCCTTAGCCAATTGCCTGAACGGTATATAATAACTAGGCATTGGGGGAGATTATTACCAAATGCATATCGCTACAGCAGTTGCATACGTAATTATTACTCTATTTACTTGTACGCTATAACTCGAAACTTTTTCCCTTGATACCCATACCTCCAGAATTCAAGCCTTAATGGGTAGTTGCGAAAATGGTCTTTTGTAACATCAACCCTTGAAAAACCTGCTTTCAGCAGCAACTCGCGGTCGTATTTGGGCCTTTTATGCCGGATCATCGGCAATTCCTCAAAGCCGTTACCCGCTGTGCCATGCTGTTGTTTTTTTCTGGATCCTTTTTCCATAACAAAACCGATTAAGTTCGATATTGATTTTAATATATGATAGCGCAGAGATGATTGGTCCCGCCGGTAGTCTCCATCATAGATAATTACCTTACCACCTTCTTTTAATAAATCCTTCCATCTGGCGAAAGCTTTTTGAGGATCATATAATGTCCATACCACATCTCGGGATATAATAGCATCAAGACTGCCCTTTTCCTCTTTTTCTAAAAGCACAGCATCGCTTTTATAAATATTTGCCGTCAAACCTTCCCTTTTGATATTATTAACGGCACATTTCACCATTCCGTCAGCTCCATCGACAGATGTCACCTGATAATTCAAGCCGGCAAGTATGATTGTGAAAAAACCTGGCCCACATCCGACATCTAACACATGCAATGGCTTTTTACCAAGTACAGTCCTCAGTTCGTTTGACCAATGTATTACATCTTTTCTATTTTTCAGTTGACTCTGAATTGAATGATCATAACCGCCCGCATCTTTTGACCAAGCTGTTTCGAGCTGTTCAAATAATGTCTGTGTCAAAAACTTTCCCTCCTACTTTGATATGGCAATCAATTGCCATTCTATTCCTTCATAAGTTGTCGGTGCTGCTGCCACATTCTTCAGGCGGGTATTGTATACATATTCCTTATTCGGATAGCAGAGAGGAATAACCGGTGCATAGTTGTCGATAAGCTTAAATATCTGGTTATACTTTGTCTGTCGGGCAGTTTCATCCTGAATTTTAATCACTTCATCAAGATACTGGTTTAATTGTGAATTATACCAGCATACGGACGTATCTCCTTCAGATTGATAAAACATAGAGCGTAAAAAGCCGTGAGGGTTCCATGAATCCGAATAGGTGCGATAAATAATCATATCAAAATCACGATTCTTCCAGATCGCATCATAGTAGGCGGATATATCACGTTGTTCCAATCGAATATCAATCCCCAATTCTTTGGCGGCCGATTGCAAATATTCGCAGATTGATTTCCAACTGGCATATTCTTCAGATTGAAAAACAAGTTTCAGGGATAATGGTGTTCCATCCTTCTCTACGATTCCATCTCCATCGCTGTCGATATATCCTGATTTAGCCAACAATTCCTTTGCCTTATCAATGCTGTAAGAGTACCCTTCGCTGTTTTGGCCGGTAACATAGGGTACTGTCGCAGGTAAGATCCCCTTTGCCACAACAGCATTGCCCCCAAAAATATTTTTGACGATACTGTTCCTGTCCAGCGCATAGTTTACTGCAAGGCGAACGTTTTGGTCTTGAAACACCGTGTTTTCTTGATTTAAAATTAAGAAAAATCCCATTGTACTTTTAGTCGTTAGAGTAGTAAGCTTATTTGACGATTTGATAATAGACTTGCTCTCAGCAGGCAAATCGGCCAAAGAAAGATCAGCCTCGCCACTTTGAAGCGCCATAATTCTTGATTCATTATCGGTTACCTTTTTGATGATGATTTTTTGAATATTAGGTTTTTCCTTATAGTAATAGGGGTTGGGAACCATAATAACTTCCTCTTCGGGAGTATAGCTTTCGACCATCCATTCTCCCGTACCGATCATGCTTACAAAATTGGCTTTAGAATCAAATGAGTTTTCAGAAGCGATACGATAAGGTCGAGGATAAGTAAGTTCAATAAGTACGGGGTAGCAGTTATCTTGAAAAGTGAGTTTTACCGTGTAATCGTCCAACTTCTCAACATTTGTGAGCGGAGAGGAAAAGCTGGAGGGATCCCAGTGCTTTGCGCTGCTGACAACGCTATCGGCATTGAAATTCGTCCCGTCTGAGAACTTAACGTCCTTGCGCAAATGGAAGGTATATTGTGTTCCATCGTCGCTTACATTCCAGCGCTCAGCAAGGGCCGGCTTGATTGCGCCTCCTTGCCCGTATTTTACCAATGGTTCATATACCATTTCATAAAGGCACATTTCCGTGCTTGATTCTATTGGGCTGGCGTCTTTTGGATTTAGCTTGCCTGAAACCATGACGGTTATTGTATTCGACTGATTAGTTTCAGAGGCTGCTTTTGAAGCCGCTGAATTTTTACCTTGTTGAGTAGCCGACGACTGAGACGACCCGCACCCGCTTAATAACAGCATAATAAACATTGCCGATGCAATAATTAGTTGTAAGTGCTTTTTTCTCATAGTTATTCTCCTCTTTTATACGGTAATCCGACTTTAAAAAGACTAAATCATATGACATGCCACATAATGACCGCCTGAAATCTCCTTTAATATAGGATTTTCATTTTCACAGCGTTGTGTGCAATACTGACAACGTGAATAAAACCTGCAACATTGTTTAGAATCCGGTATTACTATTGTTTCACCTGCATTTTCAACTCCATGTTTATTGCGCTTATCCGGAGTTTTCGCCGGTACCGACGATATCAATAGCCTGGTATAGGGATGAACCGCGTTCTGCATGGAAACTTTTTTCAAGTCAATTTGCTCAATTATTTTACCGGCATACATAACATCTATACTTTCGCAAACATAAGGTACGCAGTTTATATCATGAGTGATAAATAAGTATGTTAACTTATACCGGTTTCTTAAATCATTTAACAGAGTTAGAATTTGCTTGCGAAGTGAATAATCGAGACTTGAAGTTGGCTCATCACAAATAATGAATTCCGGATGAAGAACAAGCGCCCGCGCAATACTTGCCCTTTGGCGTTGACCCCCGCTTAATTCTCTCGGATTACGTTGAGCATAAGATTGACTTAAGCCCACCTGTTCCAATATCTCGGATACCTTTTCTGAACATTCTTTTCTTGATACCTTCTCATTGTTTTTAATAACCTCCGCAATAGCTTCTCCTATCGAGTAGGACGTATCGAAAACACTGTTGCTATTTTGAAAGATCATCTGGATATTTCGCCGTAAGGGACGCATTTTATTAAGTGAAATATTCGATATCACTTGACCTTTAAAAAAGACCTGTCCTTCTGTCGGTTTTTCCAAACCGGCAATTATTCTGCCAAAGGTGCTTTTCCCGCTTCCGCTCTCTCCGATCAATGCCACTGAAGAGCCTTTTAAAATATCAAGCGATACCCCATTTACAGCTGAAACCGGTTCATTGTTCCTAAAAAATAAGCTTTGTTTGATATAGCATTTGCGTATGTCTATTGCTTTTGCCAATACTTCCATGTATAATCCTCTCACAATGCGGCAGCCAATAATTGGCGGGTATATTCATGCTGCGGATGCCGGAATATATCGTCGGCCGTACCTTTTTCCGCAATATGGCCTTCTTTCATAATATATACATCATCCGCTATCTCTGCGACGACCCCCAAATCGTGTGTAATAAGCAGAACCGCACTTCCTTTTTTCCGGGGCAGCGTGCTTAATAGCTTCAGAATTTGAGCCTGCACTGTTACATCAAGAGCAGTTGTCGGTTCATCCGCAATAAGAAGTGGCGGGTGCGAGATACTGGCAATTGCGATCATCACTCGCTGACACATTCCCCCACTGAGCATAAACGGATACTTTTTCACCACTTCCTCAGGTTGAGGCAGGCTTACTGCTTGGAGCTGTTTTATGGCAACGGAAAGTGCGTGTTTTTTTTTCATTTTCCGGTGTATCCGTATCGTTTCTGTTAATTGATCTCCTATTGTAAGCAATGGGTTTAATGAATCCATGGGATCCTGAAAAATGATACCGGCATGATTTGATATATAAGATCGTTGATTTGCTTTAGGCAACGTAAGAATGTCTGTCCCTGCTATACAAATCTTCCCCCCGGAGACAATAGCATTCCTATCTTGAATGCCCATTGTCGCAAGCGCCGCGGTAGATTTCCCACAGCCGCTTTCACCTACGAGGGCGGTGATTCTGCCGGCCTTCGCGACAAGGCTAAAGTTGTCTAAGACTCGGACGTTCTGATTCTGTCCTTTATAATTTAAAGTAAGATTTTGAATGTCTAATATTGCAGTTTCCGACGCCTGCGTATTGTCATTATTCCAGCATTGCATTTTTCAGTTCCTCTCCCAAGAGGTTAAATGCCATAACCGTAATAATAATTGCGATACCCGGGTAAATCATTAACTGAGGTTGGGTCTGCATAAATTCTTTACTATCGCTGAGCATAATGCCCCATTCAGGATTAGGCGGTTGAGCGCCTAATCCAATAAATGAAAACGATGCGATAGCTAAAATAATTGACCCAACTTCAAGAGTGGACATCACAATGATTGTTGAAGCGATATTACGCAGTATGTGCTTAAAAATTATCTGCATATGTGTACAAGCTGCGGATTTCGCCGCAAGTATAAAATCCTGCTGTTTTATCTGCTGGGCCATACCACGGATAAGTCTCGCATAAGGTGCCCACCAGACACTTGCCATTGCGATAATCATATTTTGAGTGCTGGGTCCCAGCATACCGGCAATGGCTAATGCCATTAAAAAAGTCGGCAATGACAAGAAAATATCGATTATCCGCATAATAACCGCATCCACACGACCGCCCGCATAACCGGAAATCAACCCTGCCGGTATGCTGATTACAAGCATAAGTCCCAGAACACACAGACTATATAGCAATGACATCCTTGCTCCCCAAATTATACGTGAGGCTATACACCTCCCCAAATTATCAGTTCCAAGCCAATATGATGAGCTTGGGCCTTCAAAGCGCAAAGACATATTTACCTTAAGCGGGTCATTGGGTGCGATAATGGGAGCAAATATAGCTACGGCTATAATAAAAACAACCAAAACAAAACCAATGACCGTTATTTTTCGAGAAAATAACCGCTTAAATCTTTTATTCGACAAATGAGGCCCGGCACTTATTTCTTTTTGTGCTTTTGTCTTGATTCGCACCCATGCTCCTCCTTATGTCTTTTTAAGGCGCGGGTCAATGATGCCGCATATAATGTCAACTATCAGATTGATTAAAACTATTAAGACGGCCATAAAAAGAACATAACCCTGTACAACCGGATAATCTTTTAATTTGACAGATTCAAGCGCAAACTTTCCTAAACCGTTCCATGAAAAGACCGATTCAACAATAGCAGAACCGGCCAACAGGGAGCCAAAACCCATTCCAAGTTTATTAAGTACGGGAAGGATTGCATTTTTTAATGCGTGTTTGGTTACGATTTTATACTCGTGCACGCCCCTTGCTCTGGCCGCTCGGATAAATCCTTTGTCTAATACTTCTTCCATATTTGTTTTAACAAGTCGGACGTAAATTCCGCCGCTGCATATAGATATGGTAAGAGCCGGTATGATTGGTAACCCGCTTGAATTTCCTCCAAGCACCGGGACTAATCTGTATTGAACGCCAAAAACATACAGTAAAATAAGTCCAAGCCAGAACTCCGGTATTGAGACACTGCAGAAGCAGTAAAGTCTGGATAGCCTATCAATCCATGATTCGGGGAATACCGCCGATAAAATTCCAAGAGTAAAAGCAATAACCACTAAAAATATCAATGCAGTAAGCGCCAGCTTCAATGTCTTTGGGAAATATCGGGCCATTTCATTAACCACCGGTTCATCGTTAGAATATGAAATGCCCAGATTACCCTTTTTAAAGACATCTTCGAACCAATCAATGTATTGGACAAGAACCGGCCTATCAAAGCCCATTTGTACCCGTATTTCTTCAATTTGTGCTTGTGTCGGCCTATCGTGTTTTTTTTCAGCCAATGTACGCGCTGTATCACCAGATGACATGCTGCCAAGAATAAAAGTAATCAGTGATACTGCAAGTAATACTGGAATTAGCATGAGTAGCCGCTTAACTATGTATTTAAGCATAACAGTATTAAACCCACTAATTTATTTTTCTCCTCCGACCAAAAAAGGAGGATGTATATTGTTAATATCTTGTTGCTGTTCCGTGAGTATCCGCCGCCCCACAAAGACATCTGCAAAAACCTTTGAAAATCCGAGGCAAAGCATAATATTCAAATCCCATTGCGGCCGCACTTTATCGCTCATAAACAGCTTTCGACTAAGCGCGTCGCCTTCCGCCTGATCCTTGTGCTGATGCAGTGGGCGTCCGTATTTTAAGAGGATCTCTTGCTGCTTCTTTTCATAGGCCTTTTTGAGATCTTCATGGAATAAGTGCAGATACCAGCAAGCGTCGAATACAAGGAGTCTGCCACCCGAGCGTAAGACACGGAACCATTCCTTATAGGCTTTCTGAGGATCGTCAAGCGTCCATGTGAGATTGCGACAGAGCAGAAGATCGAAGCAATTATCGGGAAACTCAAGAGCCTGACAATCCATAGTCCACAATTTTGCGGCAATGCCCTCCTTTTCCAAGTTTTGGCGTGCACATTCGATCATATTTTCAGTTAGATCAATACCCGTAACTTTATGTCCGACTTGTGACAAAATAATTGGGAAAAATCCTGGTCCTGTGCCAATGTCCAATATATCAAGACAGTCTTTGGACGGAGCATATTCCAATATCAGCTTCGTCCATGTTTTTCGTTCAAATCCCTTTAATTCATCTTTGATTGCGTCACTATAACCCTCCGCTTCACCTTCCCAGTAGCTTTTGATGCGGGTATTCAATTCCATAATCTTATTTCCTCCAGTATTTATTTCACAACAGAGAATTCATTGCCCAACAAACCCCTTGGGGGGGGGGGGTACAAAACAACCTAGTATCATTTGGCCTTCCACTGCGTAATGTTTATTGCAAAAATAAAAGGCATGTCAAATGACATGCCTTCAGACATTCTGCGTATGATGCGTCCATACAACTTTATAAGCACCCAGCATAAATTAATTAAAAGAAAACTCTTCAGAGTTCTTAAATGTGGCTTTTGCCACTAATTTATTGTATCATATTTCATATTATTTATCAATATTTATCAAAATACACCTTAGAACTTCGTCAAATCAGCATGCTTAACGGGTCTTTGACAGTTGCATGGTCAAAAAAACGCTGGAAGCCTTGAAATAGGCTTATTTTTTTGTCAAATTTCCTGGTTTACTATTGCGTAATGTTTGGTATTGTGTTACAATACAAAGGATTGGGGGTTTTTAAGGTATGCGATTATCTTTATCCAAATCAAAAAACGCCACCTCTTTTTATGTGATTAAGTCCGTCTATGAAAAGGGGGTGCGCTCCACTAAAATCGTTGAAAAACTTGGCACGGAAAAGGAGCTCCGTAAAAAATTAAACGGTCGTGATCCCTACGAATGGGCTAAGGCTTATATCGATGAACTTAATCGTCAAGAAAAAGAATCTCAACGCAAAGTTATAGTTGAGTTTTCCCCTACAAAAGTTATCGCTAAAGATCGCCAGGCTTCATTCAATGGCGGCTATTTGTTCTTGCAAAGTCTGTATCACAGTTTGGGTCTACATAAAATTTGTGCTGTCCTTCAGAAAAAATACAAAATCACCTTTGATTTAAATACGATTCTTGCCTCGCTCCTTTATGGCCGCATCCTCTTTCCCGGCTCAAAGCTTGCTACCAAGGAACTGGTGCGGAACTTTCTTGAGCAACCGCGCCTTGAGCTGCAGCATGTATATCGTGCATTGGAGATTTTAGCCAAGGAGAGTGATTTCATCCAAGCTCAGGTATATAAAAACAGCCTTAACGCTTGCAAGCGCAACACAGCGGTTTTGTTCTATGACTGCACTAACTTCTTCTTTGAAATTGAACAGGCTGAGGGCTTAAAACAGTATGGCAAAGGCAAGGAGAACCGTCCGAATCCCCTTGTGGAAATGGGATTGTTTATGGATGGTGATGGTGTTCCTTTGGCTTTCTGTATTCATCCCGGAAATACCAATGAGCAGGTGACCCTGAAACCTTTAGAACGGAAAATCCTTGCCAATTTTAAACTCTCTCAATTTGTTGTCTGTACTGATGCCGGTCTTGCCAGTACCGCCAACCGGAAGTTTAACGACATCCAAGAGCGAGCTTTTATCACCACCCAGTCGATCAAGAAGTTGAAGCAATTTTTGAAAGAGTGGGCGCTCGATCCGGCAGACTGGAGCCTTAATAAACACAAGAGTGAAACGTCTTCGCACGATAAGACGAAAACCTCTTACAATCTAACGGAAGTCATTCAGCGGTTTCAAAGCGACACGACCTCAGAAGAGGAGAAAAAAACGCTGGAATCTATGGTTTTCTATAAAGAACGCTGGCTCAAGGAGGGTGATCTTGAACAAAGGTTGATTGTGACCTTTTCTTTAAAATATAAAAATTATCAGGAGATCATACGCAGCAATCAGATTGAACGCGCCCGTAAAATCATGGAGAAAAACCCAGCCAAACTAAAAAAGTGTAATGCTAATGATTACCGGAGGTTTATTCAAAAGAGTTTTTGCACTCCTGATGGTGAGCTTGCTGAAAAAGAGTTGCTCAGCATCAATCAAGATGTGATCAATGAGGAGGCGCAATATGATGGCTTCTATGCGGTTTGTACCAATTTAGAAGATTCTATTTCTGATATCGTTAAGGTGAACAAGGGACGATGGGAGATTGAAGAATGCTTTCGCATCATTAAGAGTGAATTTAAAGCCAGACCTGTTTATCTGAGCCGAGACGACCGGATTACGGCTCACTTTATGACCTGTTTCCTGTCGTTGATCCTCTATCGAATGCTGGAAAAGAAACTGGGGGGCGAATTCACATGTAAAGAGATTTTAACAACGATACGGGATATGAATTTCTACAAGATCCCTGGAGAAGGGGTTGTTCCTACGTATAAACGCACCAATATCACGGATGCTTTGCATAGCCATTTTGGATTTCGAACAGACTACGAGATCGTAAATACAAAAGAGCTAAAAAGAATTTTTAATTTCACTAAGAAATAAAACATTACTCATTTTTATAGAATATGAAAAAAGCCTATGACCCTTTATTACCAAGGGATATAGGCTTTTTGTCTCCACATAAGTGTCAAAGATGAGATATTATTTATCAATATTTATCAAAATACACCTTAGAACTTCGTCAAATCAGCATGCTTAACATCTGGCGATTTCCTGTTCCTCCGCCAGGCGCCGGGCCAGTGCCCGCGCCTTTTCGCCATCAACAACCAATCCGGGGTTTAAATCAGCCAGCGGTACCATGACAAAGGCACGCCGGGCCATCCGGGGATGCGGCACCAGCAAATCGGGTTCGGTGATGATTTGCTCTCCGTAAAGCAGAATGTCCAAATCCACGGTGCGGGGGCCCCAGCGGATCACCCGCACCCGGCCCAGATCGTTCTCAATTTGCTGCAAACCGGCCAGCAACTGCCGGGGAGTTAAAGTTGCGCTAATTTCGGCCACGGTATTAATAAAATAATCCTGGTCGGTATAGCCCACCGGGGCGGTGCGGTAAAGGGGAGCTACGGCGTCCAGCGCCACGCCCGGCAGTTCCCCCAACCGCTTCAGCGCCTCGGCAATAACAGCCCGGCTGTCCCCCATGTTGGAACCGAGGCCGATGTAACAGCGCGCCGGCCGGCCGGTGGCTGATGTTTCCGTACCTTGCGGCAAACTCATTATTCGGTCACCGCCTTTGTTTGGGAACGGACAATTTCCACAGCCATATAGCCAAACTGCCCCGGCACGGGAGCGGCGGGCTTTTTAACCCGCACCAGCACCTGCCGCACAGCAAATTGCCGCAGCACTTCACCGGCAATTTGCTCGGCCACCGCCTCAATTAATTTACTGGGCGCACCGGTTACCACCCGGCGCACTACCTCGTACACATCGGCATAACTAACTGTCTTGCCGGGGTCATCGCTTTCCCCCGCCGTGCGCAAATCCAGCTGCAATTCCACGTCCACTACGAAATTCTGCCCCAGCTCCCTTTCCTGGGGCAGTACGCCGTGGTACCCGTAAAAGCCCATGCCGCTCATGATTATTTTATCCAGGTCAAACACCGCCTTTCGCCGCACAGCATCTCAAAGACCTGTTTACACAGTTTAAGATTGCTTCGCTTGCGCTAGCAATTATCACGCGTTGCCCGCATCACGATAAACGAATATATGTCATTGCACCGGGTAATATCATTGCGAGTGTAAGCGAAGCAATCCCAGACTCCAAAGCAGGCCCCCAAAGAAATGCCAACTGTAAAGCGGAGATTGCTTCGTCGCTTCGCTCCTCGCAATGACATGCTTTCAAGTGTTGCAAGTTTTATTCATAGCAATAACAGTTGAAAGCACGTCGGGAAAAAACCCGGAGTTTTTTCAGGACAGATCCGGGGGCTTTCCAACAGCAAACAAAAGCCGGGCCATTCTAGCCCCGCACCACTGCGTCAGTCATCCGGACTACCCGAACCATTTCCTTAACATCATGCACCCGGACGATATCCGCTCCGTTGGCTATACCCAGGGCTACGGTGGCACCGGTGCCCTCCACCCGCTGGTCGGGCGGCAAATCCAAGGTCTTGCCGACCAGTGATTTGCGGGATGTGCCCAGCAGCACGGGCAAGCCCAGGCCATCCAGCTCCCGCAGGCGGCGCAGCGCCTCAAGGTTATGCTGCACAGTCTTGCCAAAACCAATGCCGGGATCAATAATAATATTTTCCCGGACTATCCCGGCCTGCTCCGCCATGGCTATGCTCTCCCGGAAAAACCGCACCATATCGCCCATCAGGTCGCGGTATTCAGTGCCCCTCTGATTGTGCATCATCACCAGCGGCACTTGATACTCCGCCACTACCGAGGCCATATTCCGGTCCGCCCGCAGCGACCACTGGTCGTTAATTATATGAGCCCCTACCTCCAGGGCACGCCGGGCCACCGACGCTTTAGTGGTATCCACGCTGACGGGCAAATTGATTTCACGCACCAACACTTGCAACACCGGAATTACCCGGTCCAATTCCTCTTCCACACTAATCGGTTCATAACCGGGATGGGTAGATTCACCGCCCAGGTCTATAATATCCGCCCCCTCGTCCACCAAACGGCGGGCGCAGGCTATGGCAGCATCGATATTATCATAACTGCCCCCGTCGGAAAAAGAATCGGGTGTAACATTTAAAATGCCCATAACCAGCGTTCTTTCTCCCAAAGTCAGCTTTTTATCCCGGCAGATCAGCTCCCGGGGTTGCCGGCCGTTCAGGTTATCCAGCGTTTGCTTCAGCTGTTCGGCCAAAGCGGCCAGTTTAAAGGGCTGCATACGCAGCTTTTTAATCACGGCCCGGTATTGTTTTTCAGTACCCATCAGCAACACATCGGTTTTTTCCACCGAGGAGTCCACCGTACCCCGGGTGACGGCGGCATCCCCGCCCTTGCCCAGCATTTCCTGCTTGATTATGTTGGCCTGTCTGGGCGCCAGGTCATATATTTTAACCAGCCGGTGCAGCGCCTTGGGCGCCATTATGGCGCTGCCGGCCGCATCGGCGCCTACTTTTTTAAATTCTTCCCACACCTCGCCTCGATGTGCAATCACCAAGTTATGCATATTAAAGAACACTTTGATTCTACCTCCCGAAAGATTTATAGAACGCCGCCCCTGAAAACCCACCCCCTTGTAAGGCGGGATGAAAGGGGCATCGCCCGGCAGGGCGATAAGTATTCCACCAATATACGTTCCATGGTAAGTATACTTGTGTTCTTTGACAATTAGTATAGCGCCTAAAATACCCGCCCTAATATAATAGCATACCGGCGGTTTCCATGCGGCTGATTTTATAGCATTCGTCCCTGGCCGCGCAGCGGCTGCAGGGGCGGACCAAATCATCGGCCCGGCAGATATATTGACCCAGCAGGCTGGCGTCCGGACCGCCGGTGCGGTGCTCGCTAATGGCAGTGGAGATTATCTTTTGTTCAGCCGTATTAAACCCGACCCGGTCAAGCACCTCACCGGCCATCCGGGCCCCGGCTGCGGCGTGGTCCTCGCCGGTTTCATATTCCACCCAGCGGGCCATGTCATGCAGTAAACCGGCGGCATAGATTAGCTCCCTGGCCTGCACCAGCAAACCGGGCCCGCCGGCGGCTGCCGCGTCATACTTAATGCCCGTGCCACCCAATATTTTAAGTAAAACGGGATCTCCCGGCACACCGGTGACGGCCGTGCCATTCACGGAGCATCCTTCTTCCAGCACAAGCATATAGGTAATCCGAGCCACATCCAGCATATGCTGCAAATCATGCCGGCAAAAACGTCTGCTTCGCTCACAGACGGCATTGCGTTCGACACATTCTTTATACCGGGAATCATTTAAAATACGGTTCACCCGGTGCAAAATATTCACCCCCGTTACTCTTTTTTAACCACCAGTGCATCCGCCGCCCGGACACCTTGTCCCACCGGATACACCAGCAGGGGGTTAATATCTATTTCCGTTATTTCATCTTGAAAATCCACAGCTAGGGCCGACACCTTAAGCAGCACATCTATAACGGCATCAATATCAGCCGCCGGCCGCCCCCGCAATCCCTGCAGAATACGCCCGCCCTTGAGCTCGGCCAGCATATCCCGCGCATCCCGCCTGGTAATGGGAGCCACCCGGAAAGCCACATCCTCCAGTGCTTCTACAAATATACCACCCAGACCCACCATTACCGTGGGACCGAAAACAGGGTCCCGCAGCGCTCCCACAATCATTTCCGTACCCGGCGGCAGCATCTCCTCCACCAGCACGCCGCGTATTTCGGCACCGGGAGAGTGCTGCCGGGCACCGGTGGTAACTGCCTCAAAGGCGGCCGCCAATTCATCATCCCCGGTTATATTCAGCCGGACAGCCCCGGCTTCTGTTTTATGTCTGATCCGCGGCGCGTCTGCCTTTAAAACTACCGGGTAGCCTATATCCCGGGCCGCCTGCAGGGCCTGTTCGGGATCGGCGGCAGCCTTACCTTTAGCCACCGGAATACCACAGTGAGCCAGCAGCGCTTTGGATTCCCGCTCACCAAAGGCAGGCTGCCGCAGCAATATACCGGTTTTTTCCCGGTCCCGGCCCGACCGGCATGGTTCGCACCGCGCCTCATCCCGGTGCCTTTGCCGGGCTGAAGCGAAGTGCACCAGCGACGCCAGCGCCCGCACCGCCTGAACAGGTTCCTCTATAATGGGCACCCTACTTTGTTTTAGCGTGTTATAGGCATGCTCATTGGATTCATTGCCTGATGCGTACCAGGTGATGACAATCATGGGTTTGTCTGTTTGGTTATATACCTGGATGATATCCCGGGCCATGTCTTCAACACGGGGGCCGGACAAGGCAAAAAAGGCAATCAGCGAATGTATCCGCGGGTCTTTGGTCATTGTTTCCAGGCATTGTTTCAGTAATCCCGGATCGTTCATTATTTGCCCGGTAATATCCACCGGGTTCAGCGCCGAAGCAAATCCCGGCAGTAAACTTTCCAGGTGTTCACGGGTGTGCGGCGAAATATCGGGCACCACCAGCCCGAACTCATCACACTTATCGGCCATCAGCACCCCGGCGCCGCCGGAGGTGGATACAATACCGACATTGCCGCCGGCGGGCAGTTTACCGCCGGCAAAAAGATTAACCAGCGCCACCAAATCCTCCATACTGTCTATGCGAATAATGCCGGTTTGACGGAAAAATGCGTCGTATACCCGGTCCGCCCCGGCCAATGAACCGGTGTGTGAACCGGCGGCTCTGGCCCCCACCGCAGACTTGCCCACCTTCATTAATATAACGGGTTTGCCCGCCTGCAGGGCCTTTTCGGCGACCCGGCGCAGCTTAACTCCGTCCTTGGCCCCCTCCATATAACCGCCGATTACTTTGGTTTCGGGATCCAATAACATGTATTCCAGAAAATCGCAGAATTCAAGGCTGGCTTCGTTGCCCACACTGACAAAATAGTTAAATCCCACGCCGCGCTGCTGGGCCATCATATAAATAACGGCGCCGAAGGCCCCGCTCTGGGTGATAAATCCCAACAGCCGCGAAGATTCCCGCCCCGATTGAGTGGGCACCGTGGCAAATGTAGCCATCACTCCATTGGCGGTATTAAGCAACCCCAGGCAGTTGGGGCCGCACATTTTTATATTGTACTGCCGGGCGATCTCCGCAATCTCTTGCTGTAACGCCACTCCCGCGGCCCCTACTTCGGCAAAGCCCGAACTGAACACCACCGCGGAGCGCACTCCTCTTAAACCGCAAGCCCGCAGCACATCCGGCACCCGGGCCGCCGCCACGCCAATGATGGCCATGTCAATTTCCCCCGTTATTTCATTTAGCGAAGGATAACATTTAAGACCGGCTATCTCGGCATACTTGGGATTAACCGGGTAAATACAACCCCGGTAACCATGTTTCATTAAAAGCTCCAGCGGACGGCCGTTGGGTTTGCTGAAATCAATGGAAGCACCGATCAGCGCGATAGATTGGGGGTTAAACAGCGGCTGCAGTTCATTAATTAGCTGCTCGGTCGTTTGTGTCAAAGCATATCACTCCTATATTTGATACATCTATTGTGCGGATGTCAAACAATATCCTATAAATATCCTTCCGGTAAATTTACGATTAAGTCAACAAACCCAAGCTTATTGTATAATAAATTTCCGTTGCGAATATTTAGATAATATCACGGTACCATCATCGACACAATACACACGCTTTTATTCATACTACATCCCCAATGTAAGACCGAACCCCATGTTAACATATTGAACACCAAATAAATTATGGCCGCCCGTCAAGGGCAGCCACAATGAACACTGCTTTACCTATTTACCGGCTTGCTTAGAGCTTCTTCATCTCCTCTTCCACCAGCTTGCGCCTCAGCAGCTTGCCCACCGCCGATTTGGGCAGTTCCTGCCTGAATTCAACCGCTTTGGGCACTTTATAGGGAGCCAGCTTTTCCCGGCAGTAAGCAATTAATTCCTGCTCCGTGGCGGTCCGGTCTTCTTTAAGCACTACATAAGCTTTCACCGTCTCCCCGCGATAGGCGTCCGGCACACCGGCCACCACCGCCTCCTGCACTTTGGCATTCTCAAACAAAACCTCTTCCACTTCCCGGGGATAAATATTATAGCCACCGGCAATAATCATATCCTTTTTGCGATCCACAATATAAAAATATCCTTCTTCATCCATTCTGGCCATATCCCCGGTGTACAGCCAGCCGTTTTTCAAGGTTTGTGCCGTTTGCTCGGGCTGGTTCCAGTACCCCGGCATTACCTGGGGACCCTGAACCACCAGTTCCCCCACCTCGCCCACAGGCAACACCCGGGTACCCGTTTCAATATCCACCACTGCGGCGTGAGTAGCAGGATAGGGCACGCCGATACAACCCCTTTTATTCGGGCCGAATTCGGGGTTGCAATGCGTTACCGGTGAAGATTCGGACAGTCCGTACCCCTCGGTCATAAGTGAGCCGGTACCCTCCAGCAGCCTATCATAACAATAGCCGATTTCAACGGGCAACGGTCCGCCACCGGCATTATAAACCATTACCTTGTCGTAATCCTTGTAATCTTTAAATTCCGGGCTGTTTAACATAGCTACGAACATAGTGGGCACCCCGGGGAAGAAGGTAGGCTTATACGTGCTGATTAATTGGGCTATCTCAGCAGGCACAAACCGGGGCACCAAAAGCATGGTGGTACCGGCCGCCACCGCCAGGTTCATGCAGCTGGTCATACCGTAAACATGGAAAAAAGGGAGCACGCTCATAATCAACTGTTTTTTATTATCATCATTGAAGAAATGGTTGGTTTGCATAGAATTGGCGTAAAGATTCAGATGGGTAAGCATGGCCCCTTTGGACACCCCGGTGGTGCCGCCGGTATACTGCAGCACGGCCAGATCCTGCGCCGGGTTTATTTCCACCGGCGGGGCCGGAGCCCGGTCCACTGCGTACAGATCCGGGAACCAAACAGTGTCGTCGGGCAACGCTCCCGGCTTACCGGTAAACCCGGTCAGCAAGACCTTCTCCAGTGGTGTGTTGTCCCGCACGTTTTTAACCCGGGGATATAAGTCGGCAAGGGTAATAATCATTTTAGAGCCCGAGTCATTAACCTGATGCTCAATCTCTCTTTCCACGTACATGGGATTGGTGTTTACCACTATGCCCCCCAAACTCATGGCAGCATAATAGGCAAATACAAAATCGGGGCAGTTGGGCAACATAACGGCAATTCTATCCCCCTTGCGCAGGCCCAGCTCATAAAGGGCGGAAGCTACCCTGACCACACAGCCGGCCAACTGGCCGTACGATATCTTGTGCCCGTAAAAAATCATGGCGGTTTTCTTCGGATGCTTCCCGGCTGATTCAAATACCAGTGTGTGCAATGGCTTGGGATCGATATTAATATCCCAGTCTACTCCCCCCGACTTGTAAATATTAAGATATGGCTTGGAGAACTCAAACAATCATTACACCCCCAAATTTTTTATAATTAGAATTATCTTAATTTTAACTATAATGCAAACATTGTGCCAACATTAACATTTCTACTATCTAAATTTAACGGATAGAAAAAGAGTGCATGTCCTGGTAAATTTACCTTTATTTACTGTTCGAACCTTCCCGTAAGAAGCCATTTGCATCAGCTGTCCTGTACCAAGCGCAGCTTTAAACTACTGGCGTTCAATTAATTAACCTTATGTTAATTAATTGAACGCCAGTAGTTGCCAACATGCACAACATGTCCGGCACATTTACTGCAATAGCAGTAACTTTCTAAAAAAACGCCGGCCGGGTTTTGGCACATAAATTGCTTATTTTATTTATGTTTAAAGAATGTATAAATAAAGGAGAGATCTTCTGTGACTATTCCGGGAATCAATAATATTTGCGTAGTCGGCGCCGGCAATATGGGACACCAAATCGCGCTGTGCTGCGCTGTGGCGGGCTACCAGGTCAAGTGCACCGATATTAGCGAAGAGATACTGAAAAAAGCCGAAAACTTTGCCGACACCTACCTGCCCCAGCGGGTGGCCAAGGGCAAGATGAGTGAAGAAGTTGCCAAGCAGGCCCGGTCCAATATCTCCTTCACCAGCGACATAAAAGAGGCCGCCTCAAACGCCGACGTGGTCATTGAGGCTATTTTAGAAAAACTGGATCTAAAATTAAAACTGTTTGCCCAGCTGGATGAAATTTGCCCGCCGCATACCATACTGGCTACCAACAGTTCCTTTATTGTCAGCTCCAAAATCGCCCCGGTGACCAAGCGGCCGGAAAAGGTCTGCAACATGCATTTCTTCAACCCGGCCATGGTTATGAAGCTGGTGGAAGTAGTTAATGGGCCCCATACCTCGGAGGAAACAGCCCAAAAGATTTTCGACCTGGCCAAGGACATCGGCAAAATACCGGTCATGCTCAACAAGGAGATTTACGGCTTTTTGGTCAACCGCATTCTGGCGGCCCTCAATCACGAAGCACTGCACATTTACGATATGGGCGTGGCCTCTTATGAAGATATCGACACCGCAGTAATGTACGCCCTGGGCCATCCCATGGGGCCGTTCCGCCTGATGGACCTGACCGGCGTCGACCTGACTTATTATATCGGCATGGAGCGCTATCAGGAAACCGGCGACCCGGCTTACAAACCTTCACCCATTGTCGTGGAAAAATATATCAAAAAGGAATGGGGCCAAAAAACAGGTAAAGGGTTTTACGATTATACCAAGAAGTAAACTCGTTCAGCTAAAGCTGAACATCGGGACTTCAGATGGGGGGTGGGGATTTACCCCACTTGAAATAAAAATAGCAACTTCCATCTATAAAAGTGGGAGTCCTGGAATATTTGATAAAGGCATATTCAGGATTCGGTCAACCAGTCAAATGAACGTAATAATCTATTGAAGCAAGTTCTAAATTCAGGGGAAATTCAGCCCCCCGAATTTTAGAGCTGCAAAATGCATGACTTAGTTGGCGTTGTACTTCCCACTAATAAAAGTGGAAGACTCACGCCAAGCTAGTCGGCAAACTCAGTTAAGCAAGGGGGCAAAAACGGCATGTCATACACCAAACTGCTTGTGGAAAAAGAAAACGGCTATCTAGTGGCCGCCATCAATAATCCGCCGGCCAACGCCCTGAGCCAGGCGGTACTCGGAGATATCAACCGGCTGCTTGATGAAAGCCTGAATGACGACCGGGTAAGGGCTATAGTGCTGACCGGCTCCGGAGAAAAATTATTTTGCGCCGGAGCGGATATTACCGAATTTGCCGTTTATATGAGCGGCAATACACCCGAAATCAGCGGACACGATGTATTTTTAAAAATAGAGAATTACCCCAAGCCTGTCATCGCGGCGCTCCAGGGCAGCGCTTTCGGCGGCGGCAATGAACTGGCCATGAGCTGCCACCTGCGCATTTTATCGGCTGCGGCACTGATCGGCCTGCCCGAAGTAAAGCTGGGCATCATCCCGGGCTGGGGCGGCACCCAGCGTTTACCCAGACTGATCGGCAAAACCCGGGCGCTGGAAGTAATGCTTACCGGCGACCCCTTAAACGCAGAGCAAGCCCTAAACTACGGGCTGGTCAATAAAGTAGTGCCGCAGGACCAGGTACTGACCGAAGCCAAAGCGCTGGCCGCCAAATTGACTAAAGGAGCTCCCCTGGCCATCCGGGAAATTTTAAAGGCGGTTAACCAGGGCCTGAACACATCCATCACGGAAGGGATAGCCATTGAGCAGGCCGGCTCGGCGGTTGTCTTTGCCAGCGAGGACGCCAAAGAGGGCAGCGCCGCCTTCATGCAAAAAAGGGCCGCTCAATTTAAAGGTAGATAGAACTTTACCAATACTGCAGTGTAAATTACTTTTTAAGCAAAGCTTGCATCGTCTTGCTAGGTGCCGGCTAAACAACACCGGCGAAAGGAGATTATCAATGTCCAACAACTTTATTTATTCGAACAGGGACCACAAATTCATCATCAAGGAATGGCTGGATGGAGAAAAGATACTTAATTTAGACGCCTTTAAAGATAATTATGAAATGGACGACGTGGATATGCTGCTGGACCAGGCTTTGAAGGTGGCCAGGGAGATGATCGCCCCTACCAACGTCGACGGGGACCGGATCGGCGCCCGGTTTGAAAACGGCCGGGTCTCCACGCCCCCTTCTTTCCACAAGCTGTACGGCTTCATGCAGGAAAACGGTTTTGGCAACTCCCAGTACGATCCCGAGGAAGAAGGCAAGCTGCCCGAGATATTGCGCATCTGGCTGGATGAATTCTTCACCGCGGCCAACCCGGCCTTTCACCCTTACATCGGACTGGTGGGCGGGGCCAGCAACTTGATTGGCTCCTTCAGCACCGACGCCGAAAAAGAGCTGTATCTGCCTAAGATGTTCAGCGGCGAATGGGCCGGCACCATGTGCCTGACTGAGCCCTGCTGCGGCTCCGATGTGGGAGACATCACCACCAAAGCCTATGCCACCGACGACCCGCGGGTATATAAAATTAAAGGCGCCAAGTGCTTCATCACCGCCGGTGACCACGATCTGACCGAGAACATTATCCACCTGCTGCTGGCCAAGTGTGAGGGAGCGGCGCCGGGTACCAAGGGCATCTCACTGTTTATCGTACCTAAAATATGGGTTAACGAAGACGGCAGTCTGGGTGAGCCCAACGATGTAAGCACGGTAGCCATTGAGCATAAAATGGGACTAAGAGGTTCGGCCACAGCTATGCTCAGCTTTGGGGAAAACGACAATTGCCGCGGCATACTGATCGGCAGCCCGCCCGATGAAAACGGCAAAGCCCAGGGCATGGCTCAAATGTTCGTCATGATGAACGGCGCCCGTATTGACACCGGGCTCAGCGCTCTGGCCATTGCCCAGGCAGCCTATAACTACGCGCTGCAGTACGCCAAAGAACGCATCCAGGGCAAAGTCATTTCCAACCCCAAAGGACCCCGGATGCCCATTATCCAGCACGAGGACGTACGCAGGATGTTGCTGTTCCAGAAATCGGTTGTTGAAGCCTGCCGGGCATTAATCGCCAAAACCTGCTATTACGAAGACCTGGCCCACCATAGCCCCGACCCGGAGGAAAAAAAGGCTGCCAAGCGGCGCATCGAAGTAAACACTCCGCTGGTCAAAGCCTATATCTCGGACATGGTCTGGCAAACAACTTGCGAGGCCATCCAGGTACACGGCGGTTACGGATTCACCGAAGAATACCCCGTGGCTCAGTGCGCCCGGGACTCCAAAATATTGTCCATCTGGGAAGGCACCAACTTCATCCAATCATTGGACCTGGTGGGCCGCAAGTGGACCCTGGACGGGGGCAAGGTATTTGCCGAGTGGTTTAAAGAGCTGGCCGCATCGGTGGAAGGCAATAAGGATGTGGAAGGGTTCGGCAGGGAACATGAAATACTGGCCAGGGCCATGGGAGCCTACCGGGAAATTCAGGGTTTCATAGCAGCCACATTTGCCAAAAACATCAAAGTTGTACCGCTGTATTCCAGCCGTATACTGCACGCCACCGCCATGC
Source organism: Desulfoscipio sp. XC116 (assembly GCF_039851975.1). Lineage (GTDB taxonomy): Bacteria > Bacillota > Desulfotomaculia > Desulfotomaculales > Desulfallaceae > Sporotomaculum. The sequence goes on along the minus strand of NZ_CP156660.1, from coordinate 165,598 downwards.
TGTACTGCGGCTCCCTGCTGCTTGACCAGGCAGCCGTGGCCATGCAAAAAATCAAGGAACTGGGCGAAGGCCACCATGAATTACCCTTTTACCAGGGTAAAGTACAGTCCGCCAAGTTCTACATCCGTAATATCGTGCCCGAAATATTTGGAATTGCCGAAGTTATTAAAGACTGCGACACCTCGGCCATTGATATACCGGAAGAAGCCCTGTAATTTCTGTTAGCGGCCGTCAGGGGCCATGGGCTCGCACGACGGTGCAGTGCAACAGCACCCTTGGAATTTGATAAAGTAAAAGCCGGGCGATCAATTAACCGCGTCCGGCTTTTACTTTGTTTTGCTCGATATAAATACGGGGTATTGACTTAGCCCTCCGAAACGGGCCCGGAGGCTTCCCAATTCAACGAAAACCGTCCGGCAAAAGCAAAGTCTTACATCCCCCTCATGAGGCCGCAGGCTTTAGCCCCAACCAGCGGGGTCAACCATGGACATCCGCTGCTTTGCCATATGCATCTTTCATCGTACGGCACAAGACCGTGTGCTCTTAGAAAGCGGTTTTTTATAAAGGCCGGAGCTATGCCGGGGTATATCTCTATTGAACGTCAAACAGCCCCATATCAAAACCATCCTCCGCTTTATAACGGTTATAGATATAATGGCGGTATTTCACGTATTCTTTATAGTCGCACATAATGCCCTCTTCCCGCATCGCCTTTTCAAATTCCATAAGGTCGGGCGGGCACCCCTTAATAGCGATGGCCTTTTTAATGTTGGGGTTATCTTTGTTCAGTGAACAGGCGCAGCGGCCAAAGAGCACTGTTTTGTCAAAACCCGGCGCGGCCTTTTGCACTTTGCCGCTGACCACCTCCACATTGGGGAAGGGCTCGCCCTTAAATGCCGACATAAGCATAATCAGCAAAGGATTGAACAACATGGAGCACCCCGTGCACATGGTACTGTCGTACTTGCGCACCGCCAGCCCCGTGATGCCGCGCTTAACATAGCCTAACGGCCCCGTGTCGTCGGCGGTCCATTCCCAGTCGTAATCCAGGAATTTACTGTTGGCGGCCACGTCTTCTCCCCGCACGTCGATATCTTCCAAATTAACACTGCCGCCGCTGCGTTTGGCAAAGTAGCCAAGGTGCTTAATATCCGCGGCGTTATAGCCTAAAAGCGCCGCACCCACCACGTCCGCGGACAGGGGATCTTGAGAAGCCGCCAATAAATTCAGCCGCTCGGCCTTGCCGGTAGGTCCCGGACCCTTGGCCATGCCGAATACGCCATCGATAATAGTCAGCGCCACGGGCAGCTTTTCAATAATATGCGGGAAAGTGTGGTCAAGGCCGGTTTGGGCGCCGTGGCAGAACATCTTGGACTTGCGGTTTAAACAGCCCTTGAGGTTTTTAATACCCAGAGAAACCTTGGTCTGGTTATGGGTCTTGAGCACCGGCACATCAATTATCTTATCGGCCTCCAGGGCTTTTTCCGCCAGGGACAGTTCAAAGCCATCGCAATCTACTTTAACAAACTTTTCTTCGTTAAAATCCACCAGCTCTACGCCATACTTTTCTTTTAACTTGTGATAGCCCAAAATTTTGAACATAGCCTGCCCCACAGTTTTAGGCACCATTAACGGCGCTTCACCAATAGTCAGCCTGGTGAAACCCTCCTCCGCCAGTATTCGTACCAGGGCGGCTATCACAGCCGATGTGGTAACCACTCCGTAAGGCGGAAAAGGCAGGTCAAAATCCCAGGACACCAGGTTGGGCTTGATTAATACTTTATCTTCTTTACTGAACCCTTTAAGCCCCTCGCTTAAATCCAGGGACCGGCGCAGTGATTGATACGGGTCATCAAATTTAACCACGGAAACAATCGGTTTGGACATTATTCATGTACACCTCCAATTAAAGTATGCCGGCACTTAGAAAGGGCATGCCCGGCCTAACCCTCGGCTCTTTTTTTAAGCAGCAGCCGCAATACCGCCGCCGCCACAGTTTGGCCGCGCTGATTTTTTATCTCCTGTTTGACATCAACTACCCCGCTGTCCGGGTTTTTAACCTTTTTCTCCACTATTTCAAGTTCCGCATGGATGGTATCGCCAATAAAGGTAGGAGCGGTAAAGCGCACCTTATCCATGCCATAAAAGGCAATAACCGTGCCCCCCGACAGATCCCAAAAGCCCGAGGATACGGACAGCACCAGTAATCCATGAGCAATGCGCTGCCCAAAAGGAGTCTTGGCGGCCCATTCCCGGTCCGTGTGCAGCTGGTACCAGTCTCCGCTGAAGGCGGCAAACATAACGATATCTGATTCGGTAATAGTGCGGCCACGGGAAACCCAACGGTCGCCAACCTTTAAATCATCATAATAGCCGCTGAGCATAAACACCTCTCCTTTCATAATTAATTAAATATATCATTACCTGGACTCGGACAAGATACGCCTGTTCACCCGTCCGGTACCCATATGCGGCAGTTCATTTACAAATTCCACTACCCGCGGGTATTTGTAAGCGGCCATTTTTTTCCTGGCCCAGCCTATAATATCCTGCTCAGTAATTATTCCGGCATATTCTTGCCTTAAAACGACATATGCTTTAACAGTCTCCACCCGGTAAGAATCCGGTATACCAACTACAACAGCTTCAGCCACAGCGGGGTGCTCATACAAAAAGTTTTCTACTTCCCGGGGAAATATGATAAACCCGGAAGGCTTGATCAACTCTTTTTTACGCCCCACAATATAAACATAGCCGTCATCGTCCAATCGGGCCACATCACCTGTAGCCAGCCAGCCGTCACGCAATGCCCGATCAGTTTCAGCGGGGCGATTCCAATATCCCCGCATCACCTGGGGACCCTTAACAAGCAGCTCCCCTTCAGCACCGGCGGGCAGCTCGTTTTCCAGGTCATCAATGTCCACGATCTTAATATCGGTTTGCTGTACGGGTATGCCCACCGAGCCGGGGCGAGGCTTATCCAGCGGGTTTATGGTTACTTGAGATATGGTTTCGCTTAGACCATACCCTTCCCCGAGATGAGCACCGGTAATTTGGCGAAAACCATGCAATATTTCAGAAGGTATCGGGGACCCCCCGGAGAAACAAACGCGCAGCGATGATAGATCATATTTATGTACATTCGGATAATTAACTACCGCTATATTCATGGTGGCGACACTCACCCAGTGGGTACAGCGGTTTTTTTCCACCGCCCCCAGCACCGTTTCGGTATCATACCGGGCCAGCAGTACAATAGTACCGCAGGTATAAAAAGGCATGGCCATACTGTGCACAAGACCGGTCACCTCAAACAGAGGCAGCACCGCCAGGTGCACGTCTCCGGAGCGCACGCCCAGCCAGGCGGCCGAGCCCGCTGTATTACTGAGCAAGTTGCGGTGGGTAATCATGGCGCCCTTGGGCAGACCAGTGGTGCCGGCGGTGTATTGCAGCAAAGCCAGATCGTCCAATGCCGGTTCATTCATTTTACAATCTTTGCCGCCCTGAAACAGCATTTCCATAAATGACATAGCGCCAAATGCATCCACAGCTTCAGTAACCATAGTACGATGGGGCGGCAAATCGGGCACAAAGGGCAAAAAATCAGTGCGTTCCGTAATAATAACGTTTTTTACTGAAGTACGCCGGCTAACCGCGTCAAATATGGGAAACAAGTCATCCTGCATCACCAGTGTTTCCACCCCGGCGTCAGCCAGCTGGTAAACCAATTCATCACCTAATAACATCGGGTTGGCTGGTACCATTACGGCACCGGCCTTCCACCCCCCCAGCATGGCTATAATAAATTGCGGACAGTTTTCCATATACAGGCATATGCGATCACCTTTATTTACTCCCCGGTCCGATAGAGAAGCGGCAAATCGATCCGTAAGCTGCTCCAGCTCGCGATATGTTATAACCCTACCGTAATAATTTATGGCCGGTAAAGATGGATTTTTTTTAGCCTGGCAGGAAATTGCGCCGGTTATACAATGAGTATAATACAGTTGTTTGGGAACTCCGGCCGGCCAGGATTTATACCAAGGCTTAGCAAGCATAATTCCTTCCCTTTCGCTACAGTACAAGTATACACCGGCGTCATAAATTAATATCAATGGAAACCGCCGTTAACAAACATATGCAATACCTGTGCCATGATTAAAAAAGCAGCATTATTACATGCCGCGCTGTTTATCTCAAGTAATATGTTAATTTTTTAAACACCGCTATTGTTATTCGTCTAACCGCCTGTTTTATCAATTTTTTTTAATTTCTTCCACAGGGTTGTGCGACTTAAACCCAGCACCCTGGCCAGTTCAGTCTTGCCACCATTCACCATGGATATGGCCTGCTCTATAATTTGCCGCTCCATCTCCTCCATATGGCCCAGCTTCAACATAAGCACCTGACTGCCGGCCGACAACCTGTCAGTCGGCTCGTTCCGCCATAGTTTGGCCAGTAAATGCCGAAAGGTGCTATGATTGACCACATCCTCCTCACCCAGGGCCGCGTACCGTTCGACAAAACCCTCCAGTTCCCGAACATTGCCGGGCCACAAGTGTTCTTTAAGCTTATCGAGCAACCAGTCATTAATTTGCCACTCTTTTATGTAATCAAGGCCGGTAAGGCGCTGAAAAAAATGTTTAAATAATAAAGGTACGTCCTCCATGCGCATACGCAGCGGCGGTATATGCAAATGCAAAACATTCAGGCGATAATATAAGTCCACACGGAAAGCGCCTTCCTCCAGCTCCTCCGGCAAATTGCGATTGGTAGCGCTGATCACCCGCACGTCAACGGGGACTACCCGCTGCCCCCCCACCGGAAGTAGTTCTTTTTGCTGCAGCACCCGAAGCAAACGCGCTTGCAGGGATAAGCCAAGGTCACCTATTTCATCCAAGAAAATGGTACCTCCGTGGGCCAGGGCAAACAGGCCCTGCTTACCGCCTTTCTTAGCTCCTGTAAAGGCCCCTTCCTCATAGCCGAACAGTTCGCTTTCCAGCAAACTCTCGGGCAGCGCCGCGCAGTTCACGGCCACAAACGGACCGCCGCGGCGGGCGCTTTCATTGTGCATACTATGGGCAAACAGCTCTTTGCCGGTACCGCTTTCCCCGGTAATCAACACCGCGGCGTTGGAACGAGCATATTTTCGAGCTTCTTTGATAGTTTCCTCCATCATGGCGCTGCGCCCCACCAGATCACTAAAACGGTACTTGGCCAGCAAACCCTGCCGGTGCAATTCTTTGCGAATCTTACTTTCCATCTGCCTTATTTTGTCCGCCGTCTGAAAAGTAATGACCAGGCCGGCCATGTTTGGTCCCAGCGATACGGGCACCCGGTTCAATAAAAAAGGCAAACCGCCCAGCTGCACAATATCGCCGGCTATGGAACCGCCATTGCTATACAGCATCCTGCAAACAAGGTTTTCTTGAGTGATTGCGGTAATATGGCGCTCCAAAACCTGATTGCCGGTTAAACCCGTTATTTTTTCAGCAACCGGGTTAAATATCACTACCTTGCCCCGCTCATCCACCGCTATGATTCCGTCATAGGCGTTATTTAACACAGCCTGCAAAGAACGGCACAATTTCTTATCCCGGCGGCTAATCAAGCATATTCTTACAGCCTTTTCCAGGGCACACCGAATAAACCCCCGGTTAGTTTGTACTAAAAAAGCCGGCAAACCGGCCTCCCGCGCACTCTCAAGCACCGTCACCATCGTGCCCACTACCGCATCGACCTCATGACGCATATTTAGAAGCATATCAACCAGTTGGTCTTTTTGCTTGTACAATACAAAAGGTACGTCCAGTTCATTTACGTCGAGCATAGTGGAGAGGTGATCATATTCCGCTATAATAATCCGTTTACCCACCGACCGGGCCTTACTTAATGCCGCCAGAAGATCAAATCCCGATACTTGCACGGTGATTACCGGCAAATTAGTATTCTCCCGCAACGGAACGGCAATGATCTCACTGGTAACTACTGCCTCCACAGCATGATTGTTTTCCCATTCCTTTAACACATCACCCATGCCGGTCCGGCTATACTCCTTTATAACCAAGTCAATGCCCATTTCAACCGCCAGTTCACCGGCTAATTGGCTAAAACCGGCATGGGGCGATATTACCCCTATTCTGGTCCGCGTCATCCGCATCACCCCTGGTCATGTGTGCTCATAACAAAAAAAGGGGGCTTACCCCTGAATTTGCTCCAACAGCTAAATATCCTGTCCCTGTCCCTTTCCCCGGCCCTGCTTTTTCCAATGACATCCGTAGGGACGGCCTTCTTTGTTTATTCGGGCCACCTCATTGCCGCGGCACTCGGGGCAGGAAATTTCCGATCCACGCGGTCCCTCGCCGCAAGGTAATTCCCACAGGTGGCCACACTTAAAGCATTTAAAGTGGCGCACCACCATTTCAAAGTGCCCTCCTTCTACACGAATAGCTTTACCTTCCACCAAGGCCACGGCCACTTTACCCCGGGCATTGGATAATATACGGTGATAGGTAGGCCGGGATACACCCATCTTCTCCGCACATCCCTCTTGTTCCAAGCCGAGCAAGTCCTTTAGCCTGATAGCTTCCAATTCCTCCACCGTCAGCTGAATTTCTTCCAGTTCGCTAACAGGGATTCCAGCAGGTTTAAAATAAGTCAGCTCGGGCATAAACTCAACCCGGCGACATTTAGGCGGTCTTGACATAATTATGCACTCCATTTCATGTATTTGAAAATGATAGGCATTTTCACCCGTTGTAGTTTAACTATAATCATATGATAGTTCTATTACAAATAGTCTTTCTCCTGCCGATAAGTATTAAAAATAATTGCTATATTTTATAGTTATGCATAAGATACCGCGTTACACTCTTAACACTATTATAATATGAAAGGGCAACTCAGCGCCACACCACAGCATGACTAATATTAAAAAGAAAAGAGCATCGCATGCTACTTTTAAAAGCAGTTTTGCGACACTACCTTTTTGTTGCACCCTGGTAATTATGCTTGCCGAATTTATGGCAAGCTAAGGATTAAACTACCCAAAAGCGAAAAGCGCGCCAAAACTGAATGAGCGCGCTTTTCTTGAGAATCAACAACTTGTTTATTAGAACAGGCCCAGCACTTTGCCGGTTTCGGTATCCACATCGATTCTCCGGTAAGCCGGATCGGAACTGGTACCGGGCATCAGGCTGATGGTACCGGTCATCGGGCACAGGAACTTGGCGCCGGCAAAGATCAGAACGTCGCGCACCGGCAGTGTCCAGCCCTTGGGCACACCCTTCAGTGTAGGATCGTGGGACAAGCTGAGGTGAGTTTTCACCATCATGGTGGCAAAGTCTTTATATTCCGGATTTTCTTCAAACGCCTTGGCCTTGGCTTCGGCTTCCGGTGTCCAGCTTACGCCGTCAGCGCCGTATACTTCCCGGGCAATGGCATCCACCCTCTGGCGCAGGGGCATTTCAAGCGGATAAAGGAACTTGAAGTTAACTTCGTCTTTGCAAGCATCAATAACGGCATCAGCCAGCTCCAGGGCGCCGTCGCCACCCTTGAGCCAGTGCTCAGACATGGCGCAGCGGGCTCCGGCCGCCTCGGCGGCACGGCGTACTGCCGCGATTTCATCCTTGGTATCGGTATGGAATGAGTTAATGCAAACCACCGGGTTGATACCGGCTTTGCGAATGGTATTGATATGATGCACCAGGTTCTCGCAACCCTTTTCAACCAGCCCGACGTTTTCCTTGATATACTCTTCGGGCAGCGGACGACCGGCGACAACTTTGGGGCCGCCGCCGTGCATTTTGAGCGCCCGGATAGTGGCGGTAAGCACGGAAACGTTGGGAACGTGTCCGCTGAAGCGGCACTTGACGTTCCAGAATTTTTCAAATCCGATGTCAGCGGCGAATCCGCTCTCAGTGACATGGTAATCAAACATTTTCAGACCAATGCGGTCGGCAATGATGGAAGACTGGCCGATGGCGATGTTGGCAAACGGGCCGGCGTGTACCAGTACGGGCTGGTATTCGGCAGTGCTCATCAGCGTCGGGTTAATGGCGTTGCGCATGAAAGCGGTCATGGCACCGGCCACTTCCAGGTCGGAGGTGGTTACCGGTTTGCCTTTCTTGTCGTAACCCACGATAATCTTACCGATACGCTCCCGCATATCTTTCAGATCCCGGGCTACGGCGAGAATAGCCATAATTTCCGAGCTCACGGCAATACCGAATCTGGACTGCATCATGTAACCGTCCATCCGGCCGCCGATACCGATAATGATGTTCCGCAGGGCCTGGGCGCAAAAGTCAATGATCCAGCCCATTTCCACCCTGGTGGGATCCACATCCAGGCGGCGCAGATTCCGCTTGGCCAGTTCGGCATCGTCATAGTTTCTCTCGTGCTGCATCCGGGCGGTAAGGGCCACCATGGCCAGGTTGTGAGCGTTCATAATATCATTCAGGTCACCGGTAAGGCCAAGTGAGAATTCGGTCATGGGAATAGCCAGCGCGTTGCCGCCGCCGGCAGCGGTGCCCTTGATGTTCATGGTGGGGCCGCCGGAAGGCTGGCGAATAGCTGCGCCAACGTTCATGCCCCGTTTGCCGAGGCCTTCCACCAGACCCATGGAAGTGGTGGTTTTACCTTCGCCCAGCGGAGTGGGAGTAATAGCGGTAACTTCAATGAACTTGCCGTCCGGCTTGTCTTTTAAACGATCGATAATTTTCATGAAGTCCAGTTTGCAAATTCTGCCGTAAGGGATGATTTCATCCTTCTGCAAGTTTAACTTCTCCTGCCATTCATAAGGCAGGGGCATATTTTTCTCCGCCTGTTCGGCGATTTCAAAGTCCTTTAATTTAGTTGCATCGTATGCCAATTTTTACCTCTCCTCTCGATTAATCCTACTATAGCCTCAATTGTTTCGAACTGTTTGTCCTCCCTGTTTAACCCCCTTTACTTAAGATTATTTTTTTCAATATAAGTATTATGGACCAGACCACAATACTTTTGGCAGTGAAGGAAAATAAGATAGCATTGCTTTTTAGATTGCTGAAAATTTAATAAAATTATTCTATTTTTTACCGGCCACCCGCTGCAGAAACTTATCGGCCCGTACAATGAACCGCTCATGAATTCCTCGTCCAACCAACCGGGTATCATCCAGGGCCTGCACTTCAAAAACCAGCCGCCACCCGTCTATCTCCAGAAGTTTGGACTGCGCCCGCACAAGACCGCCCACAGGGGTTGCGGCCACATGCTCCACATTGACTTTGATACCTACCGTGGTATAACCTTCAGGCAACAAAGGATCCACGGAGCTCAGTGCCGCCTTTTCCATAAGTCCAATCATGGCAGGAGTGGCAAATACGTTAATATCACCGCTGCCAAAAGCGACAGCGGTATTTTGCCCGTTAACCTCCGCCTGCGCCGAACCGTTTAAACCCGGCATAATTCGATCAGTTATGGACACCGGTATCACCTCAACTTTTTAAAGCAAGTCCTTAATTCAAAAGGAGAAAATTCCCCCTCAATTTCAAAACCGTAAAAGCATCTTAATTGGCATTGTACCCCCGTTTATAAAGACGGAAACTTACGCCAAGAGACCTGCGCCAACCCACGCCAAGTTACTCAGGTTAACAGGAATTTATTCTACATAGTTGAGTATATTTCCTGCAAAAAAGAACGCCGCATTTATTTTTTCATTTATTTTTCTTAAGGTCCCCAAAGCAAAAAGCGGCCCTACGCCGCTTTTATTCATAAAGCCAATTATCCAAATCCCTTTTATAGTCAACAATTTCCCCCGGTGCAAAAAACAGTCCCAATTCCCTGGCCGCGCTTTCGGCGGAGTCCGAACCATGCACCACATTACGGCCGATATCCATGCCAAAAGTGCCGCGTATGGTTCCCTGAGCGGCTTTTAAAGGATTAGTCGCCCCCATCATCTCCCGCGCCGTGCTCACCGCGTCTTTACCTTCCAAGGCCATCGCCACCACCGGGCCGGAAGTGATATACTCCACTAAAGGTTCAAAAAAGGGCTTGCCCCGGTGTTCGCCATAATGACGTTCAGCCAGTTCGCGGGAAATCCGCAGCATTTTCAGTCCCACAATCTTCAGCCCTTTTTTTTCAAAGCGGGATACAATTTCCCCGATCAGATTTCTTTGCACCCCATCCGGCTTAACCATTACATAAGTCCGCTCCAACGCTAATAACCTCCCTAAGCTTTATTGGCCTCAATGCCTGATTCACTCATAATACTCGCAAACTCTTCGGCTTCCAGAGTCTCTTTTTCCATCAATTCACGGGCAATTTTATGCAATATTTCAATATGCTTATTGAGCATATCCTTGGCTAACTTATATTTCTTTTCTATAGTTCCCCGGACTTCCCGGTCAATAGCTCCGGCGACCTCTTCACCGTAGTTGCGGTTCCGGGCAATATCCCGGCCTAAAAACACAGCTTCCTGTTTGTTACCGAAGGTCATAGGTCCCAACGCATCGCTCATGCCATATTCCATAACCATTTTGCGCACCAGATCAGTGGAACGTTCCAGGTCATTCTGGGCGCCGGTACTAATTTCCCTTAACACCAAATCCTCGGCAACCCGGCCGCCAAGCAGCATGGTCACCTGGTCTAAAAGCTGCGACCTGGTCATATAATAGCGGTCTTCCTTGGGCAGCAGCAGAGTATATCCGCCGGCCCGCCCCCGGGGTATGATGGAAACCTTGTGTACCGGGTCGGTATGAGGCAGCAAGTAGCCTACCACCGCGTGACCGGCTTCGTGATAAGAAACAAGTTTTTTCTCATAGTCACTGATAACCCGTGATTTCTTCTCCGGACCGGCAATAACCCGCTCGATAGAATCCTCCAACTCGTTTTGGCCAATATCCTTTTTATTACGGCGAGCCGCCAACAGAGCGGCTTCATTTAACAAGTTGGCCAAGTCGGCGCCGGTGAAGCCGGGTGTACGCCGGGCCAGTATGCCAATATCCACCCCGGGAGCCAGAGGCTTGCCCCGGGCGTGCACCTGGAGTATTTCTTTCCTGCCGTTGATATCCGGAATGCCCACCACCACCTCGCGGTCAAAGCGCCCCGGCCGGAGCAAAGCCGGATCTAAAATATCCGGTCTGTTGGTGGCGGCAACAATAATAATGCCCTCATTGGCTTCAAAACCGTCCATCTCCACCAGCAGCTGGTTCAATGTCTGTTCACGTTCATCGTGGCCGCCGCCCAGGCCCGCGCCCCGCTGACGGCCCACGGCGTCGATTTCATCTATGAATACTATACAGGGAGCATTTTTCTTGGCCTGCTCAAATAAATCCCTTACCCGGGAGGCGCCCACCCCCACAAACATTTCCACGAAATCCGAGCCGCTAATACTGAAAAAAGGTGTTCCCGCCTCACCGGCCACGGCCCGGGCCAGCAGCGTTTTACCGGTGCCTGGCGGACCGAACAACAATACCCCCTTGGGAATACGGGCTCCCAGCTCATTAAATTTCTTGGGATTTTTCAAAAACTCCACAATCTCTTCCAGTTCTTCCTTAACCTCATCGGCGCCTGCCACATCCGCAAAGGTAACCTTTTTCTTATCATCGGTATGCAATCTGGCCCGGCTCTTACCGAAGGACATAACCCGGTTGCCCCCGCCCTGAGTCTGCTGCATAAGGAAGAAAAACAATAGAACAAAAATTAAAATAGGCAGCAGGGTAGTCAACAAGCCGGTCCACCAGCTCGGCTTGGGCGGTTCCTTGACATTGTACCGCACACCCTTGTCCTGCAGGATGGCTTCCACCTTTTCACCGCCCGGCACCGTGCCCCGCACTTGAAACTGCGTACCGCTCACCTGCTCACCGGTTATAAATGTGGTATAGTCATCCGGCTGGATAGTCACCTGCTTTATTTTACCCCCGCCCAGGGCGGCGTAGAATTCATCAAAGCGCATTTCCTTGATGGCTGTGTTATCCTGGGTATTCCATTTAATCAAAGCTATGGTAACCAGTACAATTAATAAATATATGCTAAGGTTTTTAATCACCTTGTTCAAACAAGCCACTCCTCTCAGTGACGGTGATACTTGACCGGTAACGTTAATTTTAACAAACAAAGGATTTTTTATCAATATAGCTTGGTATATTTACTTTTTACTTATTAGCTTGTCACAAAAACATTATTCGTAATCGACTATGTATAAACGCAGACACTTTACCGTATTTTCGGTTACCTTCCACTTTTCACCCGGACGCATGCCCGCCACCCATACGATATCATCTCCTGATAGCACCAAAGGGATGCAATCTCTTGAGTGGCGGGGAATCTTACGATCTATGAAAAACTTCTTCAGTTTCACGGTGCCGTCCAAACCCAACGGGCTGAAACGATCACCGGATAACCGGCGGCGCACTATTAAGGGAGTGGCTAAACGATCATAATCTAAAATAACCTGCCACGAGTCAAGACCTGACGGTTGCATAGCCCTGCCGACAGGTAAAACTTCGGCGCCTATAGACAAACCAACCTCGGGAACAAAAGTAATACCCGGCACCTTCAGGAAATATTGATAAAAGGGTATCTCTTTAAATTCCCGGTCCAGGGTAAACTCCAGTACCTCATAATATTTTTTAAACGTTATCCCCCTTGGCAAAGTAATTTGCCTATAACCACCTCCACCATTTATTATTGCTATAACTTGTTCAATATGCCGATAATTTAGATCCGCCTGATCGCCGCACACTTCGGTCCAGGCCCGGCGCATCACCCTGCGCAGCAGCGCCCGGGGAACAACCGACAATCTCCCCGCATCAAGACATACGGCATTGCCGGGAGATGCAAGTCTGGCGTCCAAGAAAACCTGCTCCGCCTGATGCTCCAGGTAATCGTCTTCATCCCGGCATATCTCAGACAACCGGTTTAAAGACTCCACCAAATTAGGATTATATTTTTTTTCCAGAGTCGGCAGCAGTTCCAATCTAACCCGGTTGCGCATATATTTGGGCTTAACGTTGCTGGAATCCAGCCTGGCGGCCAGATCATGCCGCCGGCAGTAATGCTCAATCTCCCGGCGCCTGACAGCCAATAATGGGCGAATATAGAAATCATCCCGCACGGGCAGCATGCCTTTAAGACCACCCGCACCGGTACCTCTCAGTATATGCAGCAAAATGGTCTCAGCCTGATCATCCGCATGATGACCCAGCGCCACTCTGGAGGCCCCCGTTTTAACAGCCACTTCGCCTAAAAAGCTGTACCGCACTTCCCGGGCCGCCACCTGAGGGGAAATACCACGTCCCCGGCTGTAGGCCGGCACATCCCGAGCTTCCACAAAAGCGGTCAATTGCAGCCGCCGCGCCGCATCTAAAACAAATTGAGCATCAGCATCCGCTTCAGCACCACGAAACCGGTGATTTAAATGGGCCACCACCAGATTTATACCCAGGGTTTCCCGCAGCCTGTAAAGGATATGCAGCAAAGCCATGGAATCCGGCCCCCCGGATACACCCACCACCACTGTTTCACCTGTGGCCACCATATTGTATCTGCGTATATATTCCGTGACCAGCTGAATTAAAGACATTTTTTCACCCACATTATTCCTATTTTTTTAAACTTCCACACCGGCAAAAAAATTTCCTTCTTATAATATTTTTTTCTAGAAACAATATGTAAAATTGTCGGGATAAATATCTCCCGCTGGCAATATCAACCATGTCAAGAAAAAAAAGCGTGCCAATCATACCTGTAACGCACGCCGTCTAAGAGTAATCTATTAAATCCGGATTATTGTTTCTCACAGCTCTTCACCCGCGCTACCAGCACAGTCATATCATCCGCCGCCCCACTCCCCTCGCCGGAACCGCTCATGGCCAAACGCAATATTAGCTCCGCCACTTCCTGAGGCGGTAAATCAACGATTTCCTCAAGAACGGAAGCAATCCAATCTTCATTTTCTTCTGTCGCGGGATAAGCGTCGCTGACTCCGTCTGTTGCCATAACCAGCATATCACCGCTATTCATCTCACCATGCTGAACAAAAATATTAATATCGTCCACAATGCCCACCGGTAATGAACTGGCCCGAATAACCCGTACCTGGTTTTGACGGACCCAAAAGCTGGGCGCGGCTCCTATTTTAACTATTTCAAACTTTCCACCATACAGGTCTGCCACGCACATATCCACAGTGGCATAGTTATCTTCCTCGGGACAGTGGCGCATCATAACCGAGTTAACTATACGAATAGCCAGGTCCCGGCTGTAACCTGCTTTTAACAGCTGCTGCAGCAACGACAAAGTTGTTTTGCTTTCCGACGCCGCTGCCGCCCCGGAACCCATGCCATCGCTAATTAAAATAGCCAGCCGCCCACCACTTAGATGCATTACCGCACAACTGTCACCCGATATATTATTGCCTTTACCGGAACACCGGGCCAATCCGAGACTCAATTGATAAACCAAATCCGGATATAAGCGAAAAGTGCAAAAGTCCCCCCTATCCCAGTTAGTACAATCCGTGCAGGAGGAGACCAACCTTTCACCCGTCAATTGACTTAACATCGGCGCCACATCATAAACACATCTTTTTTTACCGTTGCAGGCCGGTATAGCTACCTCCGCCTCGCATCCCCCGGCACATGGGTACAAGGCCAGTGAGGCCGCAGTTATACCTGATTGTTTCAGACTTTGCTTAATATATTCCGCGCGCCGCTGCCAAGTTTCGCTTCCCGACTCAAACTCCCGTGCCAAATTTTCAATTACTCCGCGCATATCACGCAGTTGCCAAGATATCAGTTTTCTGCTCTCCAGCAGCCTGTGACCCCAAAATTGCTGTGTGCGCCACAACTGATAAGCACAGTTAATACCCATAATCAATTCCCGGAGCCGTGAACAATACTGTCGCAATTGCTTATCAAGGTCCTCTTTCGTCACCCGCCCGTTTTTTTCGGCAACCGCAAAGCAAGCTTCCAATTGCAGAAAGGTGCGCTGACGCTCCCTTTCCCAGCAGACCTTATGCAATACACAGTCATTACAGACCATGTTTTTCACTTCCTGAACCGGGGAATGCCATTGAACATCCTGCACTCGACGTTCCAGCTCGTCGCTGACCTGGTCATATGTACGGGAAACTTCTTCGAATAGGACTTCCCAGCATTTAAGTCGGCCTTCGGACGGCTGAACCGCAGTCACCCACGGACCGGCCGGCGGCGTATTTCTTTGCACAAGCGCTAATACCTTCTGAGGGAGTATTAAAAATACCAGTCCGGCCAGCGCCGTCTCCGCCATCAAACCGGCTATATCCCGGCCGCTGCCCAGATAAACGGTAAGCAATGTGCCTCCCAGTAAAAAACCGGCTACAACCCCTACTCGTCTCATGCCCCGGCACAAGCCGCCCAAAAAACCCGCAAAGGCAAACGCCCCCAGCGCTACCGGCGAAACAGCAAACACCAAACCCGGAACTACCCCTATAACAGCCCCGGCAGCGGCCCCCAGACCGGCACCCCCGACATACCCCGCCACAAGAACTGTAAAAGCAGCCAGGATTCCACCCGGGCTGACCATTCCCCAGCGCACCTGCCCGGCGGCGGCCACTATGCTGAGCAGTAAAATAATGAAACAAAAAACCTGCTCTCCATTAATTCGATGGCTGGCGGTGTACCGTCCCAAGCTTATGAAGGCCGCCCTATAAGTTACCGCCAGCAGCGCACTGAATATTGATTCAAAAAGTACCCTGACATAATCATATGTAGTTGGCCCGGTAAGCGCCACATAACCGGTACCGGCAATTACCAGCACCGCAAAAACCGCCCCGCCCAGCCAAAGGCGGAGTCCCGCGGAACGCGACGGCAAAGTTAAGGCAGCCGCGCCTACCGCTGCCAGCCCAACCATACGAACAGCCAGCTCCCAACCGGATACGACAGTATATAGCCCCAGAGCCGCCCCAATAAGCGCCGCCAGGGCATATTCCCGGTAAACAACAAAACCGGCAGCCACCAGAGCCGCTCCAAATGGCAGCAGTTCACCCAGCAAAAAAGCCCGGCCCAGCAAAAAACCGGCCGCAAACAGAGCAACCAGGCCGGCCCCATCTCTCACCCGCAATCCGGTAAAAATATTTAGCCGGCGGCTTGCGGAGCTCCCGGCGGTATAATGTTCATCCTTACACCGTTCCTCTTTTGACTGACCTTGTTGATACGAGTTAACTTCCGCCTTCCCAAACAACAAATCCACCCCTTTGCGCATAATGATAATTCCATTATATTACAAATGGGTGGACACTGAAGCACTTGGTTGGTATTTTGTCCCAATTTTATTGTGACATTCTTCGCGTTACACTATCATTCTCCAGTATTAAACCTTGGAGCAGATCCGCTTCACTTACCAATACACTTTCCCGGCCCAAGCCATGCAAAACAGCGCTTAATATGCGGGCACCGGCCGGTATGATATCGGCCCGCCGGGGCTGCAAGCCCGGCAATTGTTTTCTTTCTTCAACGGTTAAGCCGCTCAACAAGCGGTACAAATCATCGACATTGGCTGCAGCCAAGCGAAAGCCGTGGATTTTTTCCGGGTCGTACCGGCGCATCTTCTGAGCCATAGCAGCCAAACTAGTTACCGTTCCTCCCACCCCGATTACCTCGCCCGGCTTATCCAATCGGATAATTGATAACGTATCACCGATAGCGCGTTGGATCTGCCCGCTGCCGTAACCGCCTTCGGTCATCCGGACAGCCCCCGCGTTTATACTGACAAACCTGGTCTGTCCGGCACAGCGCCAGATAAATTCCGTACTGCCGCCTCCGATGTCAATAACCAGCGCATCCCGGACATCACCCAGCGCCTCTGTCACGCCCAGATAGCTCAATCGGGCCTCCATGGGACCGGAAAGCACCCACAATTCCCGTCCGGTAACGGAACGCACCGCAGCCGCAAAGTCTTCCCGGTTGCCGGCGTCCCGCACCGCGCTGGTGGCAGCCAGCACAATATTGCTCGCACCGGCCCGTTCAGCCCGGTCTACAAACGCTGCAATTACGTCCAGCGTCCTATTCATCGCGGCCTGCATCAGCCGCCCTTGCCGGATACCCTGCCCAAGGCGGGTGGTCTTCAAATCCGTTAACACAGGACGCACCTTACCCTCCGGGGATAGTTCGGCCACCATTAATCTGGTGGAGTTTGTGCCTATATCAACGGCCGCAATCTTCATAAGTTAAGCACCTGCCTTATTAAAGCAAGTCTGCCGGCTACGCCTTGCCGGTAAATGAGATAAAAAAAACACCTCCGTTAGGAAATGCTTTTTATGACCTCCGATTACCGCGACCACCGCGTTTGGCATCAGCATTTCGTCGCAAACCCTGCTGCCTTTCTTCACTATCCTTCAAAAAGCGGTTCAGTTTTTCTTCAAATGAAACCTCAAACTTTTTACGAGGTGCCGGCCTGCGCTTAACCGTCTCCACCGTTTGTTTGATAGATAAGCCGATCTTGCCCTTGGGATCTACGGAAATAACCTTAACCTTAACCGGATCATTTACTTTCAGAAAATCATTAATGTCCTTGACATATTCCTCGGCTATTTCAGAAATATGTACCAAACCGACCTCTCCATCCGGCAATTCAATAAAGGCACCAAAATTTGTAATCCCAGTTACTTTCCCTTCGACAATTCTTCCTGCTTGCACTGGCATAACCGCAAATATATCCTCCCATTACCGAATGGCTTTATTAATTATATCAAAGCCTCATAGCATGTCAAGCGTTAATTAATCCTTTATCTCGGAAACCGGTGGTGTTTCTTGAGCCTCTCCCGCACCGGACGGAGCAGGCACTATTCTGGCCTCACCTTCCTTAACAAGGCCCAACTTTTCCCTGGCTACCTGTTCAATATAGTCATTTGACTGCAGCATCTTTACTTGTTCATATAATCCGACGTTTTTTTCCCTTAAATCTTTAATCTCCGCCTGCATATCGTCAAGGTTTCGCTGCATGGCGTATAATTGATCGAACCTGGAACCCAAGGAAAAACAAATATACAACATTAACAAGGTAATGATAATCATCGGCAGTTTGCTGCGGGAGAAATTGAAATTCCTGCGACGTTTGACGTACTGCTTGGACTCCCCCCGGGAAACATCGCTAACAGCCACGGTTTCCACCCCCCCCTTATCAACATTACAAATATTCTATGCCCGACTGCCATTCCCTGCTTGCTTAACAGTATTTTTCAAAAAAAAAGACAACTGTGGTGCCGGGTGTAATTGTTGAAAGTTGATTTTCAACTTTCAACAATTACACCCGGCACCTATCAATGAATTGATTGCGTAAAAAAAAGCCGGTTTGTTTTAACCGGCTTTTTTCTCTGCCAGCAAGCTGACATATTCTTCACCCAATTTGGTAAGGCTGCATATTTTACTTTTACCCTCCGTGGAGACATCCACCAACCCCAGAGCATATAATTGCATAATCACATGATCAAGTACAGCCCTTTTAACACGGGAAAGCAGCGACAGATCCTCTTTGTTCATATTCCCTTCGCTAACCAGCGCCTCCAGAACCCGGTCAGCCTCTTCAGGCAACCGGTCACCTGCTTTAACCAAATAATCCACTAATGTTGTAGTCCCAATCATTTGTTCAGACCTCCTCCTTTATCTATCTATATTGTTAACATTTTTTTCTTAATTAATAAGCGTTTTATTTTATAAAAATATGGAAACAATAATACTAATCAACTAATAAAAAGCAGGTGATTACATGCACAAAAAAGCCGGCATCTTTTTAATCCTTTTACTTATAGCAAGCACCGGAGTGTTTTATGTTTATGAACAGCAACGCGCTAAACCAACGGGCTTAATCAGACTGCACATCATTGCCAACAGTAATACCTTCTATGACCAAACGCTTAAATACCGGGTAAAAGATCGTGTCGTCAGTGAAATGGCGCCGGTTTTCAGCCAGGCGACCGGCATTGAGACAGCCAGGCAGGTTGCCGATGCCAATTTAGAAACTATCCGCAGTATTGCCGAGGAAGAGATACGGCTTCGAGGCTTTGACTACCCGGTGCAGGTAGTACGGGGAGATTATTATTTCCCGGCCAAAAAATATACCATCCAGGAAGAAAACCGGATGGCATCGTTAACTTTACCGCCGGGACACTACGAAGCGGTGCGGGTAATTATAGGCTCGGGGGATGGCGCCAACTGGTGGTGTGTACTATATCCGCCACTGTGCTTTGTAGATTTACAACAGGCAGCCCCGCCCGTAACCCTGTCAACCGCTTCCGCCGCGCAAGAACAGCGCATTGAAAAATTAGCCGACAGTACAGCGAAAGCCGGCTTAAAACCCAAGATTGAATACCGCTTTAAGATATTAGAGCTATTTAAAGGGGCTGTTGCACAACGGACTAAATAGTTCATAGTGCCGCAGCTTTTTATAAAGATACCAAATTATTATCGGAATAATTAGCTGAATTTAGGAAAGGGGGTATCGCTTACTACTCCAAGAAAGTAGTTTTGCGGCACCCCCTTTTTAATAAGCCTTACTTTTTTCGTTTTAGCTTGCCGATAACACCGGCATACCATTTTCTCCAGCGGCGACATAATGATTTTACAGGCGCGGGCATCAGACGTTTCAAGATTATAACGGCTAAGCGGCCTGTTTTTCCCAATACCAGTTTTAGTATTTTAAAGGGAAATATTAAAATAATGCACAAAATGCGAACGGGGAAAAATAATATGGTCATCAACCACTTAATTAACCAAATCAAAAATTCCACGGTATTAACAACAAGCTTCCTCATCCGGCGCCGGCTAAGCCGGAAATAAAACACCGCGCCCATACACAAACCAAGAAGCACAAAAAAACGCACTTCACCCTGATTATAACGCAGCAATAAGACATATACCAGAATGGTTGCGCAAAGCCAGTACAAAACATCACCCAGCAATGTACCCATTTTTTTAATTTTAAAAACATGACCGATACCAGCGTAAACATCATATAAAAACCCGGCCATTGCCCCGGTTAACAAGGTATATAAGAAAACCATGAACTGACTGGTTACCGGCTCCGCCAAAATAATTACCTCCAGATAATAGCCTGAACACCAGGGTTCTTTTACTTGAAAATCCTGTTTAGCATCCCCTTGCCCCGGAAACTCCCGGCGCTTTTATTCTCTATAAAATCCATAGCGCAGATTCGCCCCTCTACCACCAGATTGCCGCGTTCCAAGTTTAACTGGGTAATATGCAATCCTTCACCCCGCAAAGTAAGGAAACCCATATTGGTAACCAGGCCAATCTCCTTTTCGTTGAAATTACCTACATGTTCCACCCCGTCCACCAATAAATGTTTGCGGTCGGTAAGAGCAATCCGGTTACTAAAACCTGTATTAGGCTCCATATTATTTTCACCTCCGTGGGCACGGGTAAACCCTTGTTTTATATCTATGCCTGCAATCCATAATTATGCAAAAAAAGAGTGATCCGTTACGAATCACTCTTCTAATCCCAAAGTTTTTGAATGTCGACATCCCGATAGTAAAATTTAATGATCTCCTGGGGGCTTTTCCCTTCCGAGGCTAATTTCTTCGCCCCCCACTGGCACAATCCTACACCGTGCCCGTAGCCCTTGCCCTCCAGCACCAGGTTGTTGTCCTGCACCCGGGCACTGGAAATTAACATGGACCGCACTTTATCACTGCCCAAAGCCAGTCTCAAATCCGGGCCGCTCACCGTTGCGGAACCAATCTTTATTTTAGTCGCCCTTCCCGAAGGCCCCCTTTCCGCAATGTCAACGGCATTAATACTGCCCGGGTCTGTTCCGCTAATTTTTTGCACCGCTGCCCGCACTTGTTCCAAAGGCAATTCGACACGCCAATGCTGATTCTCCGGCACAGTAATCGCCGGGCAACCATCCCGCGCTCCGGCCTTGATATATGGTGTGGGCTCCTTTGTATAGGCCAGCCCCTCTTGTGCCGTGGCGGAAATGCCCCCATCACAGGCCGAGAACCATCCCTTTACATAATCGCCGCGATAGGTAATTACCTGCCCCCTGGTGGAGGCCACGGCTTGGCGCACTTTATCGTTTATCCGTGATGGATCGTAAGCCTGAAACTCCTCTACATCGGTAGATGCATCAGTACCATGCAGTTTCTTTACCCGCCCGGCCTGAATATTTTCCATGGTGAAGGTACGGGCCAATATCGCCTGAGCGGAGAGAGCGTTTTTAGGCCAACTGGGTTCCATCTCGGCTGCCACCACTCCAGCGAGATATTCTTCCAGCTTAATATTCTTTTTAATACCTTGCTCCTTGACATACAAGCTAATGGTGGGTTCTCTGTCAGGAGCGCCCGGAACAGGCTCCACCGGCTTTCGCTGCGGTCCTCTGGCGCAACCCCACACCAATCCGGTTAAAATCAGGGCCACCAGCGCTATTTTTATTATGCGCAATACCATCCCCCCCAAATTTTTTATTATTTTTTGTGGGATGATATTAAAATATGCGCGGGCTAATTTTATTCATTGGGCCCCCTGGTGAAATAATGCAACACTCCCGTCAGCCTTGCCGCACCTTGCGGCCTCACTCCCCCGGCAAAGGACAGCTCACCGGTTCCCGCGCAGCCTAATATAGACAGAAACGGCTTCTGTTGCCCGTTAAAAATGGCCTGCAGACTCCCGTCCCGGCAGAGCAGCCAGCCAAATTGCCTTATCTTACACCAGGCGACTCCATGCCATGGCACTACCCCCCAAACACTTTTCAACTCTAAACGCACATGATCCTTCCACAGCATTTTAACACCCCAAACCTTATTGCTATTTATTGTAAATGTTACCATATGCATGCAAACGCCATATTTACCGGTGTTGGGGGATATAAGAAGAATAAAACCCTGATACTCATTAATAGTAATTTTTCCTCTGCCTCAAGACAAGTAAAAAGGCAGGCCTTAGTCAGCCCGCCCACAGAAACACATATAAAAAATACTTGTTATCACCACAATTTGGGATTCAGCTTATAATTTCAACCAAGCTATTCATCAGCCTTGTATCTATCAAGTCAACACGAAAACAGAAAGATCCCCTGGGACCTTTTGCTAAACCAGTGACTAGCCGTCTTCTGAGCGCATATCTTCCAAAACAACATATAGATCGGCCGCTTGTCTGGCGGGGACAGCTTCCCGCACGGTAATTATCCTGATTTTTAAACGTCGCTGTCCAAATGAAATATCCACCACATCCTCCGGCTGTACATCTGTACCCGCTTTAGCCGCACGGCCATTAATTTTTACCTGCTGCCGGTCGCAAGCCTCTTTAGCCAACGTGCGTCGTTTGATTATTCGAGAAACCTTTAGAAACTTATCCAATCGCACATTAAAACAACTCAGTTCTAATCACATTTTGGTGTTTTATGATGTAACAGTTTCACGCAAAGCCTTACCGGCTTTAAATACCGGAACACGGGCGGCGGCAATATTGATTTCCTCACCTGTTTGCGGATTGCGTCCCTTGCGGGCAGCCCTCTCCCGGATTTCAAAAGTACCGAAACCAACCAGTTGAACCTTGTCGCCACCGGCTAAGGCCTCTTCAATACTTGCCAGTACCGCACCTACAGCCTTTTCAGCATCTTTTTTGGTCAGTTCGGACTTCTCTGCCACACTGGCAATCAATTCTGCCTTATTCATAAAAACCCCCCTCAAGAAATTTAACGTGATGATAACGTAATTACTCACTAAGCTATTCGTATTCGCTATTTATCTTTAAGTTCCTTCTTTGCAGTTAAATTTTACAACATTTTTTTCCTCATTTTTCTTTATTTTTTGCTTTTTCCCACAGCTCATCCATTTCGGCCAGAGTCATACGGGCAAGATCCAAACCTTCAAGGGCAGCTTCTTCTTCCATATATCTAAATCTATGTGTGAATTTATTAATTGTGGCCGATAAAGCCACCTCGGGATCAATACCTGTCAGTCTGGCTGCATTAACCACAGCAAATAACATATCTCCTGTCTCCAGCTCAATCTTATCCCGCCGTCCACTCGCCAGTGCTTCCTTCCACTCAGCAAGTTCCTCATCGACTTTATCCAATGCCCCCCGATAGTCGGGCCAGTCAAAACCGACCCGGGCAGCCTTAGCCTGTATTTTATATGAGCGTGGCAGGGCCGGCAAGCCACGGGGTATCCCGTCCAATGCAGACACCTTCTTTTCCGCACCACCCCCCTTTTCATTTTGCTTGATAATTTCCCAATTAACCAGGACCTCATCGCTATTATTAACCTGCGTATTACCAAAGACATGCGGGTGACGGTGGATCATCTTTCGACAAATACCATGTATCACATCATTAATATCAAATAAACCATTTTCCCGTGCTATTTGAGCATGGAATACTATCTGTAGTAATAAGTCTCCCAATTCTTCACAGATATTATACATATTTTCCTGTTGAATAGCTTCCAAAACTTCATAAGTTTCCTCCAGCAAATACGGGGTCAGAGTATGGTGATCCTGTTCCCTGTCCCACGGGCAGCCGCCCTCTCCCCGCAGCCGGCCCATAATATCAACCAGCGGGTCCAATGGAAAATCCGCTTTCATTTTGGCAGCGGCATGGCTATACGGAGGTACGTATAAACTGGTGAGATGATCCACCCAGTCAAGCCTGTCTATTTCAAACAGCGGCACATATTCTATCCTTTGTTCACCGGGCACACCGGCCGCCCGAACAATAACCACCCGGTGCTCCGCGGGGTATGCCTCCAACAAGGAAAGCTTAACATCGGCTGCCGCCAGCCGGCTGTACACCTGTACCACTACTATCCCCAGCGCCGGATTCAATAAACGGCCATCCAGCTGCAGTCCGTCAATGATCTGTATCCCTTGCACCGGATCTACTTTTAATACCGCGTACAGCTCGTCCAAAAAGCTCATGGCCGGCAACACTTCGGCAGTTATACCCCGCTGCCCGGCCTGGCGCATGATCATATCCACCGTCGTCTCGGCTACCAGCGGATGACCGGGCACGGCGTAAACCACCGGTCCCTGCCCGGCGGCGGTCAGCACATCCTCCACAATCCGCCGGTAAACATCGTCAAAGCTGTCCGCCTGCTCGTAATACTTATCAAAGGTATCAAACACAATACCTTGCTCTTTAATCCAATCAACCACGGGATGTACGGCGGTGCGCAAAAAAAGACGCCGGGCCCCTTTCAGTACCTCCAGATTAACCGCGGGCAAGGAGTCCCTGCCACCGGGGCCAAGCCCCACCACAACTACTTTGGCTGTCAATATCTGTAACCCCCCGAATAATTATAAGCATACTGTTATTCTTACCAATTACACGGGCATTTACGAAAATCCTTTCACAACATCTCCCGGAACACAAAAAAAACGGCCCCCGTTTTGGGGCCGTTATTGTTCCATTTGTTTGGCCAGAAAACCCGCCGCGGTTTCAGCCAGCTTTAATTCCAGTTCTCCCATGTTCACATTCGGTTCGCGGGAGGCAAGAATTACCGCGCCGATAGGATCACCCTCGGAAATAATAGGCGCAATAACCTCCGCCGCATATTTGCATTCTCCGTCCTCGATAATCATACCATCCATACCCTGTTGATCGGTTCCCGGATTATTAATGACCACCGCCTTACGTTCTTCCATAACTTTTTCTATGGCATTGCTTATCGGTTTATTCAAAAACTCCTTTTTGGATGCACCGGAAACAGCTATAACGGCATCCCGGTCAGCAATTAAGGATATGTGTCCCAGCGCTTCGTGCAGCGAATCCGCATACTCTTTGGCAAAGTCGCCCAGCTCACCGATCGGCGAATATTTTTTTAAAATTACTTCACCTTCCCGATCAACAAAAATCTCCAGCGGATCGCCTTCACGGATTCTAAGAGTCCGTCTTATCTCTTTGGGGATAACCACCCTGCCGAGATCATCAATACGACGCACTATACCCGTTGCCTTCATGGGCCGCCCTTCCCTCCTTTAGCAGTAAATAATCACGATAAAACTTTCTATGTTAGTATATAACCAGAGGGGGGCAATTATTCATTTTTTTCCAATACAAAGTAAAATTATTTTCGTCTTACCAGGGAATGTCTATTTTCCTGTCGATTGATCTTCCTTGGACTTAGTATCCGATTCCTTGGCCAACTTGTTTACCACATCAGCTTTATCACGCAAATCCTGTATATATTCGCCGACTTTCCGGTTAACTTTCTCACTGTGCAAGCTGGTGGCTATTTGATCTTTAACCTCGTTCAGCGTATGTGTTTTAGCGGGAATTATTTTGTCCAACCGGATAATATGATAACCGAACGATGTCTTGACGGGCTCGGCAGTATACTGACCACTTTCCTGCAGGTCAAAAGCGGCGTTTTCAAATTCCTCCGCAAAACCGCTGCCTTTGCTGAAAGGCGGGTATTGGCCGCTGTTGTCTTTACTGCCCGTATCATCGCTGTATTGCTTGGCCAACTCGCCAAAGTCGGCACCCGAAGCCACCTTGTTCACAACCTGCAGCGCCAGTACTTTAGCATCCACGTCCGTGCGGTTTTTGCCATTCGAATATTCACCCACGCCGATTAAAATATGACTGACCTGACGCTGTTCCGGGTCACTATATTGGGCGCCGTTCTCGGCAAAGTAATCCTTTATCTCGTCCTCGGTCGGTTCGGAAACCTCAGCGCTTATTTTTTCGTACAGCTTGTTTGCAGCCAACTGCTCTTTCATAAAATCATCCAGTTTGGGCTCGTTAATCCCGTTGGCCGCTAAAAATTTCTTAAATTCACCTTCACTGCCCAACTGTTCTTTAATTTTCTTAATTTCTGCCTGTACTTCCTTATCCGCGGGCATCATGTCCAAACGTTCAGCCTCCGCCATTACCAAACGGCGGTCAATCAGCTGACTTAAAACTTGCTGGCGCAGCATTTCTTCCAATTCTTTAGCCTGTTCGCCTTCCAAGTTGTAACCTTGTTGGGTCAGATTGTTCTTGTAAGTGGTTACTTCCTGATCCAGCTCCCGGGACGTTATACTTTCACCGTTCACCGTAGCCACCACATCGCCGCTGCCACCGCAGCCACCAAGCACAAAGGTTGCCAGTAAAAGCATTAAACTTAAAAAAATAATACCGTTTTTACGCAAAATATATCTCCTCCCCTAATAGTAGGCCGCCTCGAATGGGGGCGGCGTCAACTTACTTAATTATATAGCAAAGAAACGTGCCCCACAATAGCACGGCCCAACGTACCCATACACACAATTTGTGCCATAATGACCTGCGCCGGTTATTTAGACGGAGCTATTGTCATATCCTCTATGTGTATTTAATCAGCCAGTCTGGCTAGAAATCTTTCAAATTCATCCAATTGTTCGGTGGGCAAGCGCCCGGCCTCACGAATTTTATAACGGATCTCAAATTCACCGTCGGTATGGCTGAATTTTACTTTATTGCGATAAAACTCTCCTACCGCCACCAGCTTTTCCCCGGTAAGAGCATGCCCCGAAGCAAAGATCAGCCGGTAAAAACCCTGCTGCCTGTTGACCGATCTTACCTTTAGATGTCCGGCCATGACCCTGATTTTAGATATCCTCAGCAAGTTTTGTACTGCCGGGGGCAAATCACCAAAACGATCAACCAGCTCTTCTTCCAGATCGGCAATCGTGCTTACCCGCTGCAGAGAGGCAATGCGCCGGTATATTTCCACCTTCTGATTGGCATCGGAAATATATTCATTGGGTATATAAGCCTCCACGGGCAGTTCCACCACGGTTTCCACCGGTTGTTCATCCTTTTGGCCCCGGGCCTCCCGCACGGCCTCCTCCAACAGGCGGCAATACAAGTCAAAGCCCACCGCGGCAATATGACCATGCTGTTCCGCACCCAGCAAATTACCGGCTCCCCTGATTTCCAAATCGCGCATGGCGATTTTATAACCCGAACCAAACTCAGTGAATTCCCTGATCGCCGCCAATCTTTTTTCAGCCACCTCGTTCAATACCCTATCCTTACGAAAGGTAAGGTAAGCATAAGCCAGCCGGTTGGCCCGACCTACCCGGCCGCGCAGCTGGTAAAGCTGAGCTAATCCAAAGTTGTTGGCTTCTTTAATAATTAACGTATTAACATTAGGAATATCCAAGCCGCTTTCTATGATGGTAGTGCACGCCAGGACATCATAAGCTCCGTCTATAAAGTCCAGCATAATTTGTTCCAACTCTTCTTCCCGCATCTGACCGTGAGCGGTGACAATGCGAGCTTCGGGCACCAGTCCCTTAATCCACATAGCCACGTTGTCCAGGTCGGCCACCCGGTTGTGCACATAATACACCTGACCGTCCCGGCCCAATTCCCGCCGGATGGCCTCCCGGATCAAGAGCGGATCTTCTTCCAGCACATAAGTTTGCACCGGAAACCTGTTTTCCGGCGGCGTCTCCAGCAAGCTGGTATCCCGCACGCCCACCAGTGACATATGCAGCGTGCGAGGTATAGGAGTGGCGGTAAGAGTTAAAACATCTACGCTGGTACGCAGCTTTTTTAATTTTTCCTTGTGTGACACTCCGAAACGCTGTTCTTCATCCACCACCAGCAAGCCAAGGTTTTTAAAGATTACATCCTCCTGCACCAGCCGGTGAGTACCGATAATTATATCGATGCCGCCTTCCTTAAGTCCCCGGATAATCGGACGTTGTTCACGGGGCGTCCGAAACCGGCTGAGCATCTCCACCGTTACCGGATAACCTGCAAAACGCTCCCGGAAGGTATTATAATGCTGTTGTGCCAGTATGGTGGTTGGAACCAGCACGGCCACCTGCTTGCTTTCCATTACCGCTTTAAAGGCCGCCCGCAGAGCCACCTCGGTCTTTCCATAGCCAACATCACCGCAAAGTAACCGGTCCATGGGGCGCGGGCTTTCCATATCATGTTTTACATCATCGATAGCCCGCAGTTGATCCGGTGTTTCTTCATAAGGAAAGGCATCCTCAAATTCCTTCTGCCACACAGTGTCCGGCCCGAAGGCATATCCCCGCACCGTTTCCCGGGCGGCGTAAAGGGCCAACAGCTCCTGGGCCATATCCCGTACCGCTTCCCGGACCCGGCTTTTCACCCGGTTCCATTCCGCACCGCCCAGCTTGGAAAGGCGCGGGCTGTCAGCTTCGGCACCCAGATATTTTTGCAGCAAGGATACCTGATCGGTGGGTACATACAGTTTATCTTCGCCCGCGTATTTAATCAACAGGTATTCTTTGCGAATACCGCCTATATCCAGCGGCACAATACCCCGATAGCGGCCTATGCCGTGATTCACGTGCACCACGTAATCTCCCGCTTTGAGATCGGTAAAAGGTTCAAGCCGGTTGCTTGCCTCACGGGGCTGCTCTCGTTTTCTGCGCTTGCGCTGTCCGAATATCTCACCCTCGGTGATCACCACCAGCCGGGCGTTGACCAGTTCAAAGCCTCCGGTAAGCTGGCCGTGGCTAATCACCACATGGCCGGGTTTGACCTCCCGGTCCAGGGATGCCATGTAAAAAACATCCAGTTTTTCGTCCCTGAGCGCGTCCAGCAGGTGCTGGCCCCGATCCCGCCCCGTTACCAGGAGCACCACCGCGTTGCCGTTGCGACGCCACTGGCGTATTTCATCAGCCAGGATATCGGTGTGTCCCAGAAAGCTGTGCATGGATTTAGCCGCGAAATTAATTATCTTTTGCGGGTGGATAAACGGCGCCTGGCGAGGCATAAAAGAAAAATACACCGTCCGCCGGGCGGCAATACCTTCGTACAGCTCATCCCAATCCAGGTAACACTTGATTTGACCCGGCAGCACCTTACCCCGGGTAAGGAGATCGGCATATGTCTCAGCCCGCTCCCGTTGAATACTTTGCACCGCTTCCCTGATCTTTAGCGGCTCATCAATTAATACAGGTGTTCCCTGCGGAAGATAATCCAGCAAACTTACCGGCCGGGGGTAGAAATACGGTATAAATTGTTCAAGACCGGGAAAATAAACACCGTTGTTCAGCATATCC
Source organism: Desulfoscipio sp. XC116 (assembly GCF_039851975.1). Taxonomy (GTDB): domain Bacteria; phylum Bacillota; class Desulfotomaculia; order Desulfotomaculales; family Desulfallaceae; genus Sporotomaculum. The sequence continues at coordinate 136,607 of NZ_CP156660.1, read as the reverse complement.
AGCAAATGCCCGAAGTGTTCCTCAAAAAAACCCAGCGCCGCCTGATCGCCGGATTTAGCCAGCTTGCGCCGCCCAATCCGGTACTCCGCGCTAACGGCGGAATGTCCCATGGCCCATAGATCACGGCTTGCTGTCATTTCACGGGCCGGGAAAACAATCAGCCGGTCGATTTTCTTATCGGAACGCTGAGACTCCACCTCAAATAGGCGGATGGAATCGACTTCATCATCAAAGAATTCCAATCGCGCGGGCATAGCGGAGGTCATGGGGAAAATATCCACAATTCCGCCGCGCACGCTAAACTGCCCGCCCCGTTCCACTAAATCAACTCTTTCATAGCCCATAGCCACCAGGCGCTGTCCCAGTTCACCGGTATCCTGCCGGTTACCCACGACCAACTCCAAACCGGCGCCGGCAAATACATCCGGCGGGCTTAAACGGCTCATCAGCGCCTCCACCGGCGCCACGACAACCATTGGCTCAGAACGGCACAAACCTTCCAGCACGCCCAGCCGGGCAGCCGTCACTTCCATACCGTGAGCCAGCACCTGGTAAGGCAACTGTTCATTAACGCGGAATTGCAGCACCCGCATTTGCGGCAGCAGCGCGAATAAGTCATCCGCCACCTGACCGGCCTCCACCTCTCCCGGCGTGACCACCAGCACGGTCGGATATCCGGAGCTCGCCAACGACGCTATCATTAAATTGCGCTGGGCACCGGTCAGTCCAAATACCTGCTGCTGGCTCCGGTGAACAGTTAAACCCTTCACCAGGCCCGCATATTCCGTGGTATCCTTAATCAATTTCAATAAACCCTGCATTTTATCAGATCACCAGCCGTAAGAAGGCATCACAAAAAAAGCTTTAGCGCCATCAGGCTAAAGCTCCGGCCTTATCCTTTTTAATTTAATCTAGCGGGATAAAAAAAGTGGTCAACGCCGCCGTATATTTCTTCGCGGCACTCATTGCACAAACCTGCGGCCACACCACTTCCATTTTCAGGTTCTCCCTTCATTATATCCCCGGTTTCACCGCCAGTCAAGTTATCAAGGTCAACGCGGAGCTCCCGGCCAACCGACTCGGTAATTTTAAAGACCCGGTCACAGCACTCACAAACGTGGTAAATTTTCATTTACATTTCACCTGCCATAATAACGTTAAAGCCGGTCACAGCAACCGAACCGCCGTGTAATTCCATAACCCGTGCAACAGCGCCGCCAGCACCACCGCCATGGCCACCCCGACATATGTTAACAGCCAGACGGTGGCAAAACCCAACAGGCTATGCAGTACCAATGCGGCAAGGCCCGGCCAAATACCGCGCCCGCCAAGGGAATCCGCAACCAGTTCCACACCGCCGAATACCGCATGAGCTAAGAACACATTAGTGTCCAAAAGCAGCGCCAGCCCTGATTTAGCCGATTCCTCCACCGCCGGCGCCATCATTACAATTATCAGTACATTACGTGCCTTGCCAACGAGGCCCAATATCAAGCGGGCTGTCAGCGCGGACAATAAACCTGCCAGTACAAACAAATAGATTCCCCTGCTAATAATATTGACATCTGCCGGTGCGCTTATACTGTCTTATTACCGTTAAACTTATTCATAGCGGATACAGCCCCGGCATTAATGATTTCCCCCACCACTTCAGGCACGGTTTCCAGCACCCGGACAATATTCTCCTCATCACCGGAGCCGGGCCGGGCCAGTACCCAATCGGCCACTTCCGGACCGGGCACGGGGGGACGCCCAATGCCAATGCGCACCCGGACAAAATCACCGGTACCCAATAAGTCGATAATGGAAGCCAGTCCCCGGTGCCCGCCTGCGCCGCCCCGGTCACGAATGCGCAACCGGCCGGGCGGCAGGTCCAGATCATCGTAAATAACCGTCAGATCGGCGGGAGGCAATTTATACCAGTTAAGCAACGGAACTACCGCTTCCCCGCTTAGATTCATATATGTCTGAGGCTTAACCAATATAATTTTTTCGCCTGCATATAATCCTTGTCCCACCAGGGAGCGTAAAAAAGAACGATCTGCCGCCGCGTCCAGCCAGCCCGCCAGCCGGTCCACCGCTCTAAAACCGATATTATGTCTTGTTAACGCATATTTAGGCCCCGGGTTGCCTAATCCCACTACCAGTTTCAAAACACATTACCTCCGCTTTCTAATTTACCGAGACTATATTTTTAACCCGATTAACTTGGCGTAAGTCTTTTATTTCTGTGAGTGGCAGTACAATGCCAACCAGGTCATGCATTCGCAGTTCTAAGCTTCGGGGGGAAGTTGCATCTCCACGGACATTAATACCACGCTATTATTTTATACTATAACCCCTATTCAATCTTAAAAATAATTTACCCTCTTCCCAAAGAAAGAGGGTAGCCAAGCACTGAATTTTAAAATATCTACGTTGGCACGGAAATAGCTGTTATGGCCTGCATAAGTATTAACATAGTCTCTCCGGCATTATTGTTCGTCCGACGCACTTCAACGTAATTAGAACCAACACCATGCAGCGTCCCGGTGACCGGGGAGGACCCTTCACCCACATAAACGGTAACATTTTTACCCACCGAGCTCTGTAGCCGGTCAGAGAAAGTCATTCCGTATCCGGGACCGCACGATCCCCCCATACCACCGCCGGGATACCCTCCGGGAGGATATCCGGCCCCAGCAGCGTCAACCATTAATATCGCCTCCTTATACAATGCATATCCCAGAATATGCACGACAAGGGGAATTTGTTCATAACTTTTAAGCAGGTGTTCCATCAGCGGCAGCACCGGGCTCATCTTCACCCGGCGCCGCCTCAACAGCAGGCGCTTCGTCGGCACGCTGCGCCACTACGGTTACCACCGTAGTACCAGGGTCGTCAACCAAATCTACGTTATTCGGAATCGCAACGTCCCTGACAGCAATGGTATCACCTATAGTCAGGCCGTCTATATTTACATTAACTTCCCGGGGAATATCAGTAGGCAGACAGGATACCTGTATTTCCCGCAGAGCGTATTGCACAAGGCCATCGTTTACCGCACCGCTGAAATTAATCGGCACGGCCGTCTGAATAGTGCTTTCCAGGGAAATTTGATGCAGGTCCACGCTGAGCAGATTATGCTTTACAGCACCATACTGCATACTTTTAATTAATACTTTGCAGTGTCTTTCTTCCGTCTCCGGTCCTTTGACAGATAAGTCGATAAGCGAATTGGCGCCCGCCGATAAAATCTTTTTCAGCGGTTTTAGCTCCACCTCGATTGGAATACTGCCCACCGCCTTACCGTAGACCACACCCGGTATCATTTCCCGGCGGGCTAATTGTTTACGATAGCTCTTTCCCTTTTGCTGCCTGTAACTAACCTGTAAATTTAGATTCGCCATTTTTTAAACCTCCTCAAGGATAATATTCCCTTTTAATAGTTATATCATGCCCGCCATCTACATAACATTTAGTAGAATAATTAGGCGCACAGGGGGTGTGTTAATAATGCGCAAGAGTAAACAATTTATTTCCATGCCGGTAATAAGCTTGGAAGAAGGTCAACAGATCGGCATTATTAAAGGCCTGGTAGTTGACCCCGGGTTAAAAAGGGTGGCCGCCCTGATTATAGAACAAAAGGGTTGGTTTAACGATCAAAAATTTATTCCTTACAGCAATGTACACAGTGTTGGCGAAGACGCCGTAACGATCAGACAAGGCGCCATGATACAAAAAGGCGGCAACCTGCCGGAAATTATCAGCCTGACCAAAAACAAAGTAAAAATAAGCGGGGCCCGTGTCGTAACCGAAAGCGGTACATTGCTGGGTGAAGCGGACGATTATTACGTAAATCAAGCTTCGGGCGAAATGATCGGTATGGAATTCAGCGGCAGTTTTATAAACGGCTTGTATAGCGGCAAAGCCTTTTTAGATATTAATCATATCCTTACCATTGGCAAGGATATGATAGTCTGCCGGGACCAGGCTTTAGATGAAGCGTTTAAACTGGACGGGGGTTTACAGGAAAAATTACGCGGCGTAAAGGATTCCACCAGTCATATTTGGGAGTCAACTTTACAGAAGACCAGAGAACTGGGCTCTAACATAAATAGTTCCATCACCAAGATCAAACGCAACAAAAAAGAAAATGAAATGAACGACCCCCCGCTTGATAAACCGGTCACCCAGCCTACAAGTAAGGATAAGCCGGCAAAGCCCGCGACAAAAGATGAACCTCAAGAACCAACCACACCAGATAATCGAGCCAATAAAGAATAATTTTGCAAAAACCAAGCCACAACACCCGAAACTTACACAAAAAAAGCAGATAGAAGGCCCCCTCTTAGCGGGGCTTTTTTTCAGTCAAAAAGTTTACTTACCGATAAATCTTCATGAATACGGATAATAGCTTCTCCCAAAAGCGGCGCCACGGACAGTATTTTTATCTTATCTATCATTTTACTTTCCGGCAGAGGGATGGTATTGGTAACCAGCACTTCCCGTATAGGCGCGCCGACCAGCCGCTTCACCGCGGGACCGCTGAGCACGGGGTGAGTGCAGCAAACATAAATGTCCTCCGCTCCCCATTTTTTGAGGGCCGCGGCTCCCTGGGTGATAGTACCGGCCGTGTCTATGATATCATCAACCATAATCACATTTTTACCGTGAATATCACCGATAATACTCATTATTTGAGCTACATTGGGTTCCGGACGTCTTTTATCGATAATGGCGATGGGAGCGCCGATTCTTTCGGCCAAATCCCTGGCCCGCTGCACACCGCCCAAATCGGGGCTCACTACTATCACATTGTCCACCTTCTGCTGCATAAAGTACTGAGCCAAAAGCGGCACACCGGGTAAATGATCCACCGGTATATCAAAAAAACCCGGAATCTGTCCGGCATGCAAATCCATGGTAATAACCCGGCGGGCACCACTGATCGTGATCAAATTAGCTACCAGTTTGGCGGTAATAGGATCGCGGCCCCGCGCCTTGCGATCCTGTCGGGCATACCCGTAGTAAGGGATTACCGCAGTAATTCTTCGGGCCGATGCCCGGCGCACGGCATCCACCATGACAAGCAACTCCATCAAATGCTCGTTTACCGGCTCGCAGGTGGGCTGAATAATAAAAACATCCGACCCCCGCACACTTTCATTTATTTTGACCTGTATTTCCCCGTCACTAAAATGGGTTACCTTGGCAGCTCCCACGGAAACACCAAGATAGTGGGCGATCTCTTCTGCCAGAGCGGCGTTGGCATTCCCGGTAAATATTTTTAGCCGTTGTCGGGATGACATGTGCGCGTACCTCCAAAAATTATTAGTCAATCTTTACAGATATTTTTTTTCTCTTAGCCCAGCCTTCAATGTTTCTTTGCTTATCCCGAGCTACACCCAACGCGCCGGGCGGCACGTCCTTAGTGATAGTGGAACCCGCTCCGGTTATAGACCCGTCACCAACCACCACCGGGGCCACCAGGTTGGTATTGCTGCCGATAAAAGCATGTTCACCAATTTTAGTGCGCCATTTATTTTCACCGTCGTAATTGCAGGTAATAGTACCGGCGCCTATATTTGATCCTCGCCCCACCTCGGCGTCGCCAACATAACTAAGATGCGGCACCTTACTTCCTTCACCCAAACGGGAATTTTTAAGCTCCACAAAGTCACCCACCTTGGCGTCCTTTTCCAGTACGCATCCGGGGCGAATATAAGCAAAGGGGCCGATATTACACCCATCCGCCACCCGACTCTCAACAATCACCGAGTTCTGCACGTTAACCCGACAACCCAATGTTGCATTGAACAACCGGGATGATGGTCCTATAGTACAATTCTCGCCAATTTTCGATTTTCCTTCTATGAAGGTGAACGGGTAGATGATAGAATCCGCCCCAATATGTACAGTATCATCTATAAACGTTGACGCGGGGTCCATAACGGCAACCCCCGACATCATCAGCCTGTCCAAAATACGCCGGCGCAGCACCTTTTCCGCCACGGCCAGCTGGCACCGGTCATTAATGCCCATAACTTCAGCAGCGTCACCGGCGATCACAGCGCCCACGGACTCACCCCGAGCGATATAGTATTCAATTATATCGGTGAGGTAGTATTCGCCCTGAGCATTATCCGAACGAATCTCCGACAGCGCTTCAAACAACCCCTCCGCTTTAAAGCAATAGACACCGGTATTGATCTCCGACACCGCCAATTCAGCAGGAGCGGCATCCTTTTGCTCTACTATTTTCATAATACCGCCGGCAGTGTTGCGAATAACCCGGCCATACCCGGCGGGATCGTTCAAAACCGCTGTCAGCACGGTAGCAGCCGATCCGCTGCGGCTGTGCTCGGTGTGCAATTGGGACAAGGTTTGGTGTCGCAGCAGAGGTGTGTCCCCACAAACCACCATTATATCGCCGTTAAAGTTTTTTAGAGCGTCGCGGCACTGCAGCAGCGCGTGAGCCGTGCCTAATTGTTCCGCCTGATAAGCCGTTTCCGCCTTATCACCAACCAACTCCGCTACCAGATCGCCTTGATGGCCCACCACCAAAACAGTTTTCTGAACACCTATTTTTCGCACCGCCAGCAGCACATGCTCCACCATGGGCCGCCCGCAAACCCGGTGCAGAACCTTGGGTAAGCCCGACTTCATCCTGGTTCCCTTACCTGCTGCCAGTACCACTGCCGCTAAGCGCATGTGACCAAAAACCTCCTACCGGTTATATTATCGCATACATTATATTATGGCACACGCTGTTTTAATTCAACAAAAAAATGCTATTCCCTTTCACAATAACAAATTTTTGACCCGGTACAGTCGTCCGATCCCCCAAGACCATCAACTAAAAAAGAGAGCCTAAGCTCTCTTTTATTATCATGTAAAGCCTTTTATAATTATATAGCTTCACTGTAAGCTTTGAGCACCGCGTCCTGAATTATTTCCCGTGCAAAAGTATTGATAGGGTGGGCTATATCCCTAAATTCACCGCCAGGGGTTTTACGACTGGGCATCGCCACAAACAGCCCGTTTTGACCTTCCACCACTTTAACGTCATGGATGACAAACATATCATCCAAGGTTACCGAAACAATTGCTTTCATTTTCCCCTCGGTCAACACTTTGCGCACCCGCACATCGGTAACATTCATGCATTCACCACCTTCCAGTTTAACCATTTATGCCAAGTTTTATCATAAATCCTTCTACAAATAGATAAAAATCCCTGCAAGCATCCATACACATTAGAAATTTTTATAAAAATTTTGTTCATAGGACCATTAAAATACTATCAACCCAATAACGCCCACAAGAAAAACGCGCTCATTTAGTTCCATTGCCCATCCCGTTGCTCCTGAGACGAATTCTTTCACTTTATTTCTCATCTTGGCAACGGATTTCGGATGAATTCCGACTCTCGCTTTGCCCTTGCAGCGCTGGAATGCAAACCCAAGAAATTTTACTTTACCTATGTAGTCAACCGCCGTTTTCTCTCTATTCGCGTTGGCGGCTATTCTGCGTTCAGCTTCAACCCTTTTCATCGCCCTGATCTTCCCGAGATTGGCGCACCGCTATCTTCCGTCGTGGATATCCAGACAGACTATCGTTTTTTTGTCTGCGCCAACTGCCTAATATTTTACAGGTGTAAAGATGGATTTGTCTTCGTGTCTGGAATCACATACGGCAGGCGGAATTATACAAGTACCTTGTTCGGTGATTTACCGAAGGATGAGAAAAAATAGAATTCAGCATTACTCTTTGTACATAAAAAGGCCAAATTTTTAAAGCCCGGTGTTTTGTTTAACACACCGGGCTTTAAATCACGCCAACTCTAATTGTTTATTCACTAATTCCAAGTCGCTGGGTTTATCCACATCCACTCCTACTTCGGGATAGGGACTAATCACTACTTGCCCCTTAATACCCAGCAATCGCGATACTTTTTTTTGCGCTTCCTGCAAAGAAATATTTTTCGTTAAAAACTTAATTAAGAATATCAGCCCCACTAAACGGCATAGTTTTAAAGGGCTTTTACGAGCATCCACCAGCTTTTGTCCCCGGGGCATACATTCTTCCACAATGCCGGGGTTAAATAAAAAAATATTGCCGCCGGTGTAAACACCCTCTTTTAACTGTACATAGGTACGCTTAGTGGCGGAATACTGTTTTTCCACCACTTCACGCGGCACCACGGGATAATACAAGTCGGCCTGCCCATCACCGCAGAGATCAATAAAGTTTTCAATAGCCCGCTGAGTAATCAGCGGAATATCCGAGGTAACCAGCAAAACTTTTTGGGTGCCGGGAAGCTCGCGCAGGCCCCGCAGTACATTTTCGGTGAGATTACCACCGTGATTCACCAGCACTTCCCGACCGCCGCTTTGAAAGTGCGCTGCCAGCTCATTTTGGGGACCTACAATGGCTATCCGCCCAATGCGTTCACATTTCTTAAGCGCATCGACCACATATTCCACCATTAATTTACCCTTGATGTCAATCATTGCTTCATACCTGGCGGCGCTGCACTCCTTCAAAGCACCGTTATTAGGGCTGCCGGCCAAAACCAGAGCGTCAATCACCTTTTTTTGCCTCCCCCATGGCATTAAGGAAAGTCTGTTCAGCAGTTTCAATATGTTCACGTGCCAGATTATAAGCCAGTTCCACGTTGCGGTCACTAATAGCCTCTATAATAGCCTTATGCTCATCAACAGCGTGCTTTAAACGGCCCGGTTGGGACAGTGACGCGGTGCGGAAACGCTGTATTTGCTCCTTTAAAAGGGTGATAATTTGTATCAGCCGCTGGTTGCGGCTGGATTTATATATTAAATTATGAAAATTTGTGTCCCGTTCCACTATGCTGTCTATCTGACCATCGCCGGCCTCGTGGATATGCAGCGAAGCCCGCTCCATTTCCTCAATCTCCTCGGCAGTAGCTCTTTCCGCAGCCAAACCCGCAGCCAGTGCTTCCAGCGCAGTCCGCACTTCAAAGACATCCACGATATCTTTTACAGAAATGCCCGCCACATAAGCCCCTTTGCGCGGGACCATGGCCACAAAGCCCTCCAGCTCCAATTTCCTGATGGCCTCCCGCACCGGGGTGCGACTGACCCCCATTTCCTCGGCCAGCTGGATCTCCATCAGCCGCTCCCCCGGTTCAAGCCGACCCTGGATAATTGCTTCCCGCAAAGTCTCGAATACTATTTCCCGCAGGGGCTTATAATTATCCAGCTTAATAGGTATTAATCTCGGCTCGCTCAAAATTCCCCCGCCTCCTTCAGAATACTTGTTTTATATATTTTATCATTATTTCAATTAAACCCGCAAGGCTTCAGTGATCGACCCGGGGATCGCAGAACCTGGTGGCCCACACCCTGAAGCCGCCGCTTTTTATCCCATCCGCCGCTCGCCGCGCCGCAAATTCATCATCAAACAAACCGAACACTGTGGGTCCGCTGCCGCTCATCAAAACCCCCAGAGCACCGGCCGCGGCTACAATTTCTTTAATTTCTCCTATTTGCGGGTACATGGAAACCGTTACCTGTTCCAAAGCGTTACCCAGGCAGGCAGCCACACGTCCCACATCACTCCCGCGCACAGCTCGCAGCATACCCTGACCATCCGGGTGCAGCGGCTTAACAATATCATCGTACCGGTGATAAACCCGGGCCGTGCTCACCCCGAAAGGCGGCTTGGCCAGCACAGCACCCAAGGGCGGTAAACCGGGCAGGGGATCGACTCTTTCACCACGCCCCCGCACCAAAGCAGTGCCGCCCTGCAGACAGAAGGGCACATCCGAGCCAATGGCGGCGCCCAAATCCGCCAGCTCTTCCATTTCCATACCCAAACCCCAAAGTTTATTTAAACCGCGCAAAACAGCAGCCGCATCCGCCGACCCCCCGGCCAGCCCGGCCGCCAGAGGGATACGCTTCACCAGCTTAATATTGGCGCCACCGGCGTAACCCGACCGGCGGCGCAGCAAATCGGCCGCGCGAAAAGCCAGGTTATCGGAACCGGCGGACAAATCGGCCCCCTCTACGACAAGTTTTATTGCACCGGCTTTACTGAATTCCAGCCTGTCATGCAGCTCCAGGGTCTGCATAATAGTGACCAGCTCATGATACCCGTCCGTACGTGTGCCCAGCACATCCAAAACCAGGTTAATCTTAGCATAAGCATTTACCATCATTTTTATTATTCACCAAATCCTTTGCACACAGTTAACGGTTTTAAGTATATCCAAAAAATGCCGGAAGGACAAGTATCCGTTATAAGACATTTTTGTCCAATCCGCTACATACATTTAAGGTGAAAGGAGCGTGGTTATTTGGCACCTGCCAGGACTGAGGCCGGTGGCCGCTTATCCATCAATACGGTCACCCGCAAACTGCATTATTATAACGGAGAACACCTTATAAAAGAATACCCCATAGCCGTGGGTAAACCGTCCACGCCCACCCCTCCGGGCAACTACAAAATTAAGAATAAAATGGTCAACCCCGGCGGCGTACTGGGCACCCGCTGGATGGGATTGACTATCCCCGGCGGCAATTACGGCATTCACGGCAACAATAACCCTTCATCCATCGGGCAGGCCGTATCGCTGGGCTGCATCCGCATGCATAACTACCATGTTGAAGAACTCTTTCCCCAAGTACCTATCGGCACCCCGGTACATATTTACGACCGTTCCCAAACAGAAACAATTCCCGCTTTCAAGCCCACAGCCGGAAGCGGCGGCAACGGCAGCAACGGCGGCAACGGCAAAACATATACGGTCCGACCCGGGGACACCCTGTGGAAAATAGCCCAATCCTTTAACACAAATCTGGAAACACTAATCGCTATCAATAATCTTATCGCTCCCGACCGGTTAGTAATAGGGCAAACCATTTTCATCCCCTGACACTGGAAGGTGATTAATTGATTGGTATATTAATTTACGCCCTTGTCGCCGGGCTGGGCACTTGCCTGGGCGCGGCATTAATTATGTTGTTCGGGCAAATGAAAGAACGGGTGCTGGCCCTGCTGCTGGGGCTTGCCTCGGGGGTGATGACAGCAGTAGTCATCATGGATCTGTTGCCCACTTCTCTGGCCTACGGCGGCCCGGGCGTTTGCCTGCTTGGATTTGCCGGCGGCTTCTTACTGCTGACCGGCCTGGATTTTATACTAACCCGATTAATGCCCGGCCGTCATAACAGCCAGATTTACCTGCGCATGGGTTACTTAATCGCTCTGGGGATTGCTTTGCATGATTTGCCCGAGGGTATTGCCATAGCAGCGGGCTACTCAACTTCCGCACAGCTGGGACCGCTGCTGGTCCTGGCCATAGGATTGCATAACATACCCGAGGGCATGGCTACCGCGGCCCCTTTGAGAGCCAGCGGCATGGGCGGCGGGCGGATAATTGCCCTCAATGGATTAATCAGCCTGGTAACCCCTTTGGGCACACTGCTGGGTTTATTTATATTGCAAGCTTCACCTGCCTTAAATGCACTGCTTTTAGCGCTGGCCGCCGGCGCCATGATATTTATCGTAATTGAAAAGCTGGTGCCCGCGTCGTTTAACAACCAGGCAATTTTTGCCCTCTGTGGCGCAGCAGCCGGCTTTTTATTTATGGCACGGATAAATTCACTTTTTTAATAATAAAAAAGCGCCCGAAGCCATCAAAGCCGTACCGGCCACCCGGTACCAGGTAAAGGGCACCTTATTTAATCCAAACATCCCCAGGTGATCTACCAGGCAAGCGGTCAGCACCTGGCCCACAATTATGGCGGTGGTAGCCGCCGCCACCCCCAAAACGGGAATGGAACGAACCACTAAATATATAATAATCACGCCCAGTATACCGCCCAGGTAGACATACCAGGGCGCCTCAGCATAACGATGCCAGTCGCCGTCACCCAGCTTGAACACAAACAGCAATAAAAAAACTGCCGCCAAACCCACCAAATGCACTATAAAGGTAGTTTCCAGAAGACCGATTATCTTACCCAAAGCAGCGTTAAGCGAACCCTGCAGCGCCATAGCCACCCCGGATCCGGCGGCAATCAGCAAAGCCAACAGCTTGGCGTTCATGTACATCCCTGCCTTATAGTTTGTTGCTTTAATGTAAAAAGCGGGCCCCGCAAAGCCCGCTTTAATAGCGTACATATGGAGAATAACCCAATGAATTTAAAGTGCGGCGCAGATATTCCCCACTGATAACCGCCGGGTCATAATTCACGGTGACGCTCCCTTCATCCAGCGCCACTTGCACCTCTTGCACCCCATCCACCTGGATTAAATTATGTTCGATTTCCCGGCTGCCATCCACATCGTGCAATCCACCCACCCAAATGGTTTCGCGGGCGGTTCCGGCCTTATCGCCCAAATAATCACCTCCGGTTGGTCTTTCTGTTTATCATGTCCCGAATTTCCATTTTAATACCTCACCGGGCTTGGGCGGCCGTTTTTTTTCCTTCCTCGGAGTCCGCTCTCCGCCGTTTTCCGTACCAGTACCGGAGGTTTTATACTTTTTATCCAGGTTTATCTCCCGCTGAACAGGCTGCGATTTAGCCGCCGACTCATTATTGCCGCCGCCGGTCCGGCCCGGTGGCTGGCCGGCTCCCCCCATGCCCATCAGCGGCCCCAGCAGGCTAAATAGTGCGGAAAGATCAGGTATCCCCCCCTTACCCTGGACGCCTCCCAATAGGCTTAGCAACGCTGCGGGATTAAAGGAACCCTGCCCGCCGCCGGCGCCACCGCCTTTTCCCATTCCCGCGGCCATCAGAGCTATCAGCGGCCCAAGCAGCGCTTCCATATTTCCCGGAACGCCGCCCGGCCCGGCACTTGCGGCACTGCCGCTATCCTCATCACGGTTTAACACATTAACCATTCCCATCAGGTTCAGCAAACTAAGCATAATTAGAATACTGTCGTCGTCAACCTTATGCTCGGACCGATATTCCAATATTTTAACCAGAGTATGTTCAATCTTATCATTATCCAATTTTCAAACACCCCCTTAGTCAATTCAATATTTACCCAAGGTAGCAGTTAATTAAGCATTTACATAGTATATTTCATGATTTATATAAAAACCAATTATAAGAAAGGAGAATTATTTTGAGCCGTTCATCGTTAAGCCTGTGGGAAATGCTTCCGGTATTCATTATGCTTACACTGAAAGGGCAAGACCTGGAACCCTGGATGCGCCAGTTAATCGACATGATTAACGGCACCCAGAATACCGTAAAGGAGATGCAAAAGGGTATAAACACGCTGCACGGTGCCGTCTATCAATTAATAATGCCCCCTGACAGCAATACACCTCAGGAACAACCCGAGACCGAGCCTAATAATCCGCCCGTTAATGATCTGCCACCAATTGATGATCAGCCCTACTACCAAACCCCGCATGAACCGGATTTTAAATTGCCAATTGAACAGACTGCGGAACAATTAGCAGATGAGCAAACGGCAGCTGCGGAGAGTGACTATAACACATCACAAACGGACACCGGTGATATCACCATTGCAACAGCGGATGAACCGCCCCCCTCAGTGCTCCCCGCCGAAATGCCCCGTAAGAGCAAACACTAATATTTTCACCCGGGCGGCACTGATAAGCGCTGAACCCAATACTACATTTCAATTGGGACAATGCCGCGGCAGCAAAAAAGTGTAAGAACCCATATAATTGTTCAGCCGGTGAGAGAGCGGTCCGCCGGCAGCCCTTTTATCAAATTCCAAGTGGGAGTGTCGCAAAACTATTTTCTTGGAGTAGTGAGCGACGCTTCCTTTTCTGGATTCAGCCAATTATTCCGATAATAATCCGATATCTTTACCAAAAACTGCCGCACTATAAACTATTTAGCCCGTTGTACAACAGCCCCTTCCTATTTACTTCAGGCGGGGCAGAATCCCCATTTGAAACCCCGCTGTTCAGCTTTAGCCGAACGAGTTCACTTAGCGGCACCGTCGACCGGCTGCCTGCCCTTGGGACCACCGAACATACCCCATAAGGGCGCCATCTCCTGGTGCAAGGCGGAACGGCCGGCGCCGCTCTTCTCCGCACCGGCAGCGACACGTACCTCCAGCAGGTTAATAATACCCATTAAATTCACCAAGCCCACCAACAATAACAATTTATCATTATCTAAATGATACTTATCCTTTAGCTCCAGCAGTTCAACCATGCTTTTTTCCAGACCGGCGTCGGGCATAATATTCGACCACCTTTATTTATATCAAGTTCCGGAACTCCCCACTTCTATAAGTGGAAGTTCCCATTTTTACTTCAAGTGAGGGTAGAATCCCCATCCGAAGCCTCGATGTTCAGCTTTAGCTGAACGAGTTCACTAAATTAAACCCGGCACAGTTGGTATGGCCAGTCCGCCCGTCAACTTGGACAATTGCTCACGCACCATTTTTTTGGATTCCCGCATAGCTTCATTAAAAGCCTCCGCGGTCAACTGAGCCAACTGAGCAGGGTCCTGCAGCAAGGCGGGCTTAAAGTGAAGCTGCACCACCTCTTGATTGCCGTTCATTACCAGCTGCACCGCCCCCTCACCCGCATTAACTTTCACCGTCATATTTTTCAGCTGTTCCTGCAACTCCTGTACAAGCGGCATGAAATTGCCCATATTATTCATTGTCTGTTTTCCCCCTTCGTTTTCACTCTTATCAAATATATGCCTTAAAAGTTAAAATAGTTAAGCTAACCGATAACAATAAATTCCTGTTAATAAGTTACGCTTGCAACCGCTTTCAACAACTCCGCATTTAAGAAAAAAGAGATGGTCTTCAACCATCCCTTTGTCTTAATAATAGATTTTGGCAGCGAAATCAATCGCTAATTACCAATTATCCCTGCGTAAATTGTTCGAAGTAGCGATTTTGCACTCTCATACATTCAAGCTTGACATTATCAATTACCACTGCGCTGGTGTTCAGCGAGTTGGGCTCAAAGCTAAATCTCACCAGAGCTTCCCGGGCTTCCTCGGGAGCAACGGCATTGAGGCACAAATTTGTAAACGACTCATCAGCTATGTTTCCGGCGTTCCAGGTTTTGGTCTCACCGTTTACGAGCTCGCCGTAAATATTATAAAACAGCAGTTCCGCCGTTAGGTTAAAGGAAGCCGTACCCCCTAAAACCGTCCTGAAATTAGGAATCTCCGATGCGTCAAAACACAAACGGTACTCCCCGGTAGGCACAATATTGTTGTTGTTGGCGCCCTGCCGGTTAACAGTCTGGAACAGTGAAGCCGCTTCATTGGGGATATTGCCAAGTAAAGCACCGTTGTTATAGCGCAATACATTGCTGGCTCCCCAAAATACCGGGGTAGTGTTGGTACCCCAGGCCTCAAAGCTGCCGTCCTTAAGCAGGTTAACACCACGAACGCACTTGCGGTCCAGCTGCGGGCAAACCTGCACGAAAATCTGTCTTTCCTCCACCACCTTGACCTGGAAAATCATGACCCCGGTCTGGTGCAGCCGGGAGCCCCGCCGCAAATCCCAGCGCATATCGATTTTTTTATGGTGCAGTTGAACGAACACATCATTCTCATTTACCACCGGCTGAGGGACATCCAGTGTCACATCGTCGGCAAAGGGAATATCCTCTCCCACATGCTTGACGTGGTCATTTTTATCCACGTAATAAATTTGCTTGTGCAGCGTACCGCTGACCAGCACCTTTTTCACCACGGGCTGACGGTGCTCCGCCCAGTGCCAGCCAAAGCGGTCCCAGCCCTCTTCTTCGATTACACTGATCCACCGGCCGCCGTTTTCGTGTATGAATACAGGCCGGGCCTCGAAATCATCCAAACGGGCATCAATATGGTCAATTTTCTGGGCCAGTTCGGGCAGAGCGGCTACGTTATCGACAATCACCTGCACTTCTTCCTCCGCCAGAACCACCGGAACCTTTATTTTTACACATAAAACATTATCGGGCTCGCTGTAAAAATATTGTATAGGCATGTCACAACCTCCTTTTAAAAAATTATTAATTAGCCCTTAGCCCCACAGGGAATCCTGATGACCTGACCGACCCGCAAATTATTGGGATCTATCCCCGGGTTTTCGGCCAATATTCTATTTACGCTGGTACTGTAGCGCTGGGCCAACTGATAAAGCGTATCGCCGGATTTAACAGTGTAATCAATTACCTGGCCAACGGGACACTCTTCAGTAGGTTCTTCTTCCTCTTCCACAATGCCGGAACACACGGACCGGCGCATCGTTTCTGTAACCCGGACCCTGACCTTGATAACCGCCTCGACATTAACGTCGCAATTCTCGGCCTCGGCATTGATATATTCCACCATCGGCTTGACAACCACATCCATGCCGTCGGCGGCCCCTTTAATTTCCACAAAGGTGCGGAAATTGAGGCGCTGATGCATGGCGTGCACAGCCTGATCAGGCTTGGCAGAGACGTAAATAATCTTGATATCCACATAGCCCTTGGTGATTACCTTGTTCTTAATGATTTTTGTTTCAGTTACTTTAAGTTCATCTATGGATACATTGAGCACCTTTTCCGGGCACGGCTTGGGATCAGGAGTTTCAACGGTTTCCCGCACCACTACCTGGGAAGAGTCCTCGCCAATGATATGTTCAACATTTAACTCAAGAGTTTCCACCGTAGCACCGGCGCATTCGGTAACGACCCTGACCTCTCGGGGCTCGGTAACCCGGGCATCAAGCCTAATCACACAACTCGCGCTGAAAAATGGATCACCTTTAATCTCGACATCGCAGTCTTCCACAAAAGCATCCACAATCACATCCATTTCCGGGTCGGCCCCGGGCACTTCAACAAAATCAGTAAAGTAGATGGTTTTGTGCATATCATGCACGGACTGTTCCGGCACTGCGCCTACATACATAATCTGCAGTGTTAATTCACCGTCAACTATCACTTTGTCTGCTACAATACGGGCATCCGTAACCATGGCGATGGAATCCACATCCAGTATTTTTGCCGGCTCCGGCTTCTCATCCGGTTCGTCAAAATCCTCGCTTATAATCACCTGGGCGGATTCCCGGCCTATCACGTCATCAATGTGAATCACGTCATAATCGGCGTTCATGTCATCCGGCGCCTGCGTTAGCACCTCGACTTCCCTGGTTTCAGTCACCTTAGCCGATACATTCAGTACCGCTATCACATCATACTGCCGAACATCCCTGCTGCTGGGATTAAGTTTAACATCCTCGACAAAGGCATCCACTCTTACATCCATGTCGGGCAGCGCACCCGGCAAGTCTACGTAGGCGGTAAAAGGAACCTGCCCGTGCATATGGTGGACGGATTGATCCGGTTCGAAGGCCACGTATACGATTTGCAAAATGAGTCTTCCCTCGACCACTACTTTATCAGGTAAAAGTCTGGTCTTTTTGACGCTGGCCGTCTTATCTATTGAGATAATCTGTTCCACATCCGGTTTGGGGTCAGGTATCATGAAGGTCCCGCGTACCACAGTTTGCTGGGAATTCTCGCTCACCACCTGGTTTACGGTAATAGTTTCCTTAACAGTTGTCTGGGCAGCAACCATACAATCTCCTCCTTTCATGAGAGTTCTATAATAATATATGAGGGACTATCTAAAATGTGCAGACAATATTTGTCTAACTACATAAAAATAAAAAAATAGAGCGTCACAAACTACTTTTTCAAGTAGCAAGCAATGCTCCTTTTAGTATGAGAATTTAAAATAGCTGTGCTGCGGCAAGTTTGGGGTTCTCCATTCCCAAAACCTACCGCCGAGGGACAAGTACCGCATCAGGTTTAGACAATATTAATTTAGACAAACTTCAGCGAGGCGGGGATATCCTCGCCTCGTGACACTTTACCTTATTTTGCAATGTTTTCTATGAACCGTTTCAAAATCACAGCAGCCTCCGCACGGGTGGCGTCGCCGCCGGGTACCGGAGTGTGGTGGGGGTGCGGCCGGTGATTAACCCTTCCGCGTTCGCCCACTCCACGGCGGTCCGCGCCCAATCGTGGACAGCGGCTGCGTCGGTGAAGCTTTCAGTCCCCACGATCGCCGCGGTGCCATAGCCCTTGTAAGCCACGTAATTGTGAAGGAAAGCTATAGACTTAATTACTATTAGCTACCCGTAAAACCCCTTCTAAAAATACGCGAAAACTATTTGATATATTTCTGTCTCTATCAATGTGGTTTGCGATTCTCCTGGCTCCTTGAAGCTTCTGATATTCTGGGACCAGTTTTTTTAATTCCTCTGCCGCGTTGGTAACATTATCAGGATTACGATATTTTCTTTTTCCCTGCAACCTTGCAATCCGGGGTTTATCATAAGCAGCAGCAACCGCAACTAAATCCCCCAGAAACCATGATTCCAATTCGTTGCAAACAATGCGAATTACGGAATCTGGCCTGCCGGCCAGTTTACAAATATTTAGGAGATCACCTTTTATTCTAAAACAATTCCCACCATCCTGGTCACGTACAATGATAAAGCGCACTCCAGGCTCATTCCATGCGCGCAGCTTGCGGCGGATAGATCTTTCCAAATCCTGCTTTCCCTCATGTGGAACCGTCATAAAGTCCACCCCCTGCGGAAGCAGTTGTGGCAGTAACTTATCCAGCAATTCTTTCATTGAGGGCTCTTCCAACATAAAAACAATTTTACTCATCGTGGCCCGGCTCCCTCAAAAAAGCCTTGTTTCCACAGTGAGCCAAGTAAGTCCCCTTCTTTTATAAGACTTTTTACCAATTTATTTTCAGAAGCTTTTTGAATAATACTAAAGCCTTGCCGCTTAGTTAGCCAAAACAATTCAGAGATATCTACGCCGTTCACAAAATCAGGTGAGTGAGTAGATATGAATACCTGACCGCCCCTTTCACTATAGCTCCTAAATTCCTCTGCTAGTTCATATAAAAGTTCTGGATGCAGCTGGCTTTCCGGCTCTTCTATACAAAGTAAAGGGTGCGGATTGGGGTCATGTAATAACAATAAATAAGCAAACATTTTTATTGTGCCGTCTGAAACATACCGGGCAATAAACGGGTCCTTAAATGAACCATCCTGAAAGCGCAATACTATTCTTCCATCAGTAGTTTCGGTAGCCTGAACATCTGTAACTCCAGGTACCCTCTGGGACATTTTATTCAATATTTCCTGAAACTGTTTTGGGTAATGCTCATACATAAATTTGGCCACAAGTGGTAAATTTTCTCCAGTGGGCGATAAATGCTCGCTATAACCGGCATCTTGACTAAATCTCGCAGCTTGAATATGGAAATCCATAACGTGCCAGCCTTCAATTAAACGGCGAAATGCAGCAATCTGAGGGAACTTTTGAAACTGGCCCAATCCTTTAATAGCCAGTATGTCGGGTGAATCCAATTTCTGCTCCTCGCGTATTGGTTCGGCATCCGGTTGACCATATTCCATCTCATTAACAATGGCTACTCCGGCACCTTCAGAAAAATCAAGAAAATGCCACGGCTGCCCCTTCTGACCACGGCGGTATCTAAGCACCTCCCGCTTAACAACAGGTATTCCCCTGTTATCCGTACCTATTTTTAACTGATAGGTAACTACAGGATCCCCGGGCTTGGGACGAAATTTAATGGCGAAATCAATTGGTCCCTTTTCACCCCTAGAAACGACTTCTTTATAGCCACCGCGCATAGTAATAGCTGCTTTAACGTTATCCATTAGAGCATCATGTAAAAAGCCAAATACATCAAATAAAGTGGATTTACCTGAACCATTAGCACCAAGAAAAACTGCCATGTTAGGTAAATCTTTAATGGTCACATCTCGAAATATTTTATAATTTTTTATCGATAGGGATTCAATTTTCAAGCTAATCCCCCTTAATCCTCTTTTCTCATATTATTGCCATAATATAATTTTAACGCTCTAAGGGTTAATTAATGTTATTTTATTATCCCCGGGTGGCCTTACCAGGAAATATTTTTTCTGCTTTCGGGCTCCCGTTTTCTTTCTCATAAATAATGGTAACATCCTTTAACCGAGTGATCTTTAATGTATTTTCCCGGACTACCAATGGTAGCGTTGGAAAGGATAAATTGAGATAGCTTCCATGATTCCTGCATATTTGTCGTAACCGGTGGTTTATTTTTTTCCATGTAATAATTATATCATTAGAGCAAACGAGAGCAAACGTTAATCCAATAAGTGATTTAAACGACTGGACGTCTCACCTAAATAGCTTTTTTATTGATAAGATCATCGAATAATTCACTTACCTTTGGAACGTTTGCTTTTATGTTCACTTGCCCACTTTCGCACATAATTCAAAAAGGCAAGAACGGCGGGATATGAATGCATATCTTTAGCCGAAACAATATGGCAATTTAAAGCAATTGCAGAATCGCTGCATGCAATCCGGTGTAGAATTCCCGATTTAAGTTCCCGCTCTACCGCGCGGCGCGGCAGAAAGGCAACGCCCAACTGCTCTAACACCAGCTGTTTGATAGCTCCGGAATCTCTTATCTCCGCCCGGTTTTTAAAAGTTAGCCCTTCCTCCTCCAGATATTGTTCCACCACATCCCTAGCTGCGGAACCATTTTCCCTCCAGAGCAGCATTTCACCATTTAGCTCGGCCAGCGTAATATCCGGTCGAGCCAAAGGGTGCTGCGCAGAAATAACCGGCACCAATTCTTCTCGAAAAACAGATTCCATATGCAGCGCAGAGTCCATTACGCTTCCGGCTGTAAATCCCAGGTCCAGGTCTCCGCATGCAACCATGCGCTCTATAGTGGAACTGTTGGCTAATAATAACGATACCTCAATGCGGGGATGCATTTGCCGAAAGCTTTTCAGTATCTGTGGGATTAACCGACCTCCGATGGTAATACCCGCACCAAAAAAGACTTTTCCTCGTTCCAGGTCTTTATATTCCGCCAGTGTCCTTTCAGCCCGATCTACTAAATGAAATATGCGGTCAACGTAATCAAACAAACTCCTGCCGGCATCAGTAAGTTCCACCTTACGGCCCCGCTGCACAAACAAGTCCATACCCAGGTTTTTTTCCAATGCCGCCACCTGTCGTGATACGGCGGGCTGACTGATGGCCAGTTCTTCCCCGGCCCGGGAGTAATTAAGATGCCTGGCCACGGTATAAAAGGTTTTTAGGTGGTATAAACTTAATTCGCCCATTGTCTACCCGGCCTCCGGCTATCCATAACTTAAATGCATACTACTTATGCATATGTTGCATTTGAATTATAATATATCCTGTGCTACCCTGTAAACAGTAACTTTAATAACCGGTTTTCCAACTAACAACAGAGATTCAGCGTTAAACGATTTTTGAGCAACTACTGCGCAGCGTACCGCATCCTGGGATAAACTGAGTATGCCAAGCTACTTAAAATAAAAGCATTTCACTAAATAAGGAAATGCATCTTTTAAAAAACAGCTTGAGCCAATACATCTAATTATGTTTTGTGCCTTGAGCGAAGCGAAAGGAATGAATATAGACATGGAGAAAAAAGATCTAGTTATCATCGGTGGTGGTCCGGCCGGCCTTTCCGCCGGAATTTATGCTTCCAGGGCTGCCATGAACACCGTTCTCCTGGAGCAGGGGATCTCAGGTGGCCTTGTGGTTAGCACAGATTTTATTGAAAATTATCCTGGTTTCGCCGAAGGCATCAGCGGCCCTGAATTAATGAGACAGATGGAAAGCCAGGCTTGCCGCTTTGGTCTTGAAATCGCATCCGCCAATGCAGAACAGATTGTGCCCGTTGAAAAAGAATTTGTCGTTAAAACCGATGACGGTGAAATATCAACTGGCGCAGTGATAATAGCTACTGGAGCTCAGCCTCGACTATTGGGCGTATTTGGTGAAGCGGAATATACTGGCCGTGGTGTTTCTTATTGTGCTACCTGTGACGGCGCCTTTTTCCGCGACAAAAAAGTTGCCGTTGTCGGAGGAGGTGACGCAGCTGTTGAAGAGGCCCTCTTCCTTACCAGATTTGCGCAAAAGGTTTATATCATTCACCGCCGCGGCGAGTTAAGAGCTACCAGGGTTGTACAGCAAAGGGCTTTTGAGAATGGAAAAATAGAATTCATCTGGCACAGTGTCGTCGATGAAATCCACGGTACGAATACCGTAGAAGCTGTGTTAATCCAAGATGTGCGAACCGGTGCTAAAACTCAACTAAATGTGGACGGTACATTTATTTACGTGGGTTACCGGCCCAGTTCAGGTCTGGTTAGAAAACTGGTCAGACTTGATGAAAAGGGTTATATTATTACCGACGAAAATATGCTAACTTCAATCCCCGGTATATTTGCCGCGGGAGACGTTCGTCAAAAACTGCTTCGCCAGGTGGTCACCGCCGTCGCCGACGGAGCTATCGCCGCAGTGACCGCGGAAAAATACCTGGAAGGGTTAGCCCTCCTATAATTTTTTAACCAATTAACTTAAGCTGTTTTTTCTTTGCTTAAATTAGGCCCTATTTCAAACGCAGAACACTTTGCTTTATTGTCCCGTTGTTATCCCCAGACTTCGTGGGGACTCCTTATGCTTGTTTTTCAAAAGATTAAGGAACCTTTGATTGAAGTTCTTAGAACAAAAATATGTCACGGACAACTATTACCATTGTTTAGGACGGTAGGCAACTACTGCGCAGCGAAATTTTTAAAATTAGCGTGGTGATGTAGCAATGAAAAGGGAGGAATTAAGAAGAAAAGCAAGACTTATACTGTGTGTGTCCGACAAAGCAGGTATCGAAGAGATAAAATGCGCGTACCGGAAGCTGGCAAAAAAGTTTCATCCCGACCTCAATGACGGGGACCGGAACTTAACCGATAAATTTAAGCAAATCTCTGAAGCCTATGAAATATTGACCCGGGATAAAAACGATCAAAGTTACATTATGGATAAAAATGAAGTTTGGACCCCGGACGACCAGTCTTTTATGGACGATAAATCATACTGGGAATGGTGGAAGAAAAGGTATGGCGACCTTATATGAAAGGCGACGACTTTACAGTTATTACTTCTTTATCTCAAAATCCCAATACAAAACAAAGGAGGTTTTTTAATGGTTAATTTGGTTGTTTTTCACAGCGGAAATCCAAATTGAAAAAGCTGCCGGATGGCTATAGTTATAGCCAAAAAAATGAAGGAAAAATTCGGTGACAAAATTGAACTGAACATTTATCTAAATGATTCAGTGGAGGCAAAGGGTTACACTCTGTTATCATCTACCAATGTGTTTGTAAATGGCCAATTAGTTCCCAGGGAAACAGCTTTGGACAAAGAAAACATGTACGACTTCCTTAATGAAATCCTAAACTAGGTACCACAAGACAATAAATAGAATAAAGTATTAAGAGGCTGTTGCAAAATGTGGAACGCAGGCCGTTTCTTACACACTGTGTTATCAATATTAAGAAAACACAGCGGGATCTTACAGGCTATGCGGAGATAAACAGCCTCTAAAGGTTTGGGGTGTGAATATTGAAGAAGCAGCCGTTAAACGTAAAGCTTACATCTTATTCTCCCGGTTCGGGGTGAGCATGTAAGATAGGTCCTGCGGACCTGGCACAGGTTCTGCGCTGTCTGCCGCCGGTGAAAGACCCCAACGTCTTGGCCGGCAGAGATGATAACGCTGCGGTATACAAGCTTAATGATGAATTGGCCATGATCCAAACTATTGACTATATCACCCCGGTAGTCGACGACCCTTACCAGTTTGGAATGATTGCCGCGGCTAACGCTCTAAGCGACATATACGCTATGGGCGCCAGGCCGGTGACCGCCCTAAATGTCATCGGGTTTCCCAACCAAAGCCTGCCGCTGTCTATTATGGAGGACATCATCAGAGGCGGAGCGGATAAAGCCGCTGAAGCCGGTGTCACCATCGTCGGCGGGCATTCCATTACCGACAGCGCACCAAAGTACGGCCTGGCGGTTACCGGTTTTGTGAATCCGGGACGGATGGTGAGAAAAAACGGAGCCCAACCGGGAGACCGCTTGATTATTACCAAGCCGCTGGGTATTGGGATAATTACCACCGGTATAGACTATAGGAAGGTGCATAAAGACCAAGCAGCAAAAATTACAGATATTATGCTGACACTAAACCGGCGGGCTTCAGAGATTATGCTGGAGATCGGGGTCAATGCCTGCACCGACGTGACGGGGTTCGGGCTGCTGGGGCACTTGCGGGAGATAGCCGTCGCCAGCGGGGTAGGGGCACGGGTTAACGCAGCCGCGGTGCCCGTGCTGCCGGAAACTGAAAAATTGGTCCGGGCCGGCGCGGTGCCCGAGGGTACCCACAACAACTACCGCTATCTTCGTGACACGGTGCAGTGGGACCAGGTACTATCAAGTGAGATGAGGCTGATTCTTTGCGATGCGCAAACCTCCGGCGGATTATTGATGGTTGTGTCCCGTGAAAATGCGGATCGCCTGCTGGCCGCTTTGCACGAAGACCCGGAAGTAACGCTGGCGGAGGAGATAGGGGAAATAGTAAACGACCCCGGATTGATTAATGTTATCGCCTAATCATAGTTAAAACATATTATTTAATTCAGGCAGGTGACCAATTTAATTATTGGTGCCTGCCTTTTTGTATTACCATAACGCATAATAACTATGCAAAACATGCATTGGATTTATAGTTCAAACTGTGTTAGGTTATTGTATATTAATAAATGACTAATAAATTTAAAGCACTAAAGGAGGAAACCAAACGAATTCAGCAAGGATTGTCATCGTGTAACGAACATAAAGAACCATAGGCTTTTAAATTATTAGTGGTTTTCGCCTATTGCCAGCGTTGCTGGCAATAGGCGAAAACCACATTTATTGAATCTATTTTGCTCCTGTTATCAGTTCCGCTGATATTACCCCTAATAGCCAACATCAGAAGTCGATAAATAAGAGCAGGATTAATAAATATTTCCGAGTTAATCTTGAAATCGATTAGGAAATAGTAAAAGCCAGGTTATTCCCTCCAAGATAAATTCGGTTTTTTTAGTTAGCCCACTTGTGATACCATTTAATTACAAATACTTTGCGTCTAGTTTAAGCAACGCCAATATTATCCGTACCAGGGGTTATTTAATAACCAAACGGAATCACGACAAGAATGAGCTTTTCTGTCAGTGCCCCCACGCAATAATCTTGACCTAAGGAAAGTTTGAGTAATTTGTATCGTGTTTCATCAGATAGGGCTTTTAGAATTTCAATAAATTCAATAATCATCATCACCTCGCAACTAATTAAGCAAATACTAAAGTACATATTAGGGAGATGAATTTATGAAATACAATGGAGCGCAAATTATAGTAAAACTACTTGAGAACCAAGGGATTAAGATAATAGCGGGTATTCCGGGGAGCTCAAATTTACCGCTTTATGATGCCTTAGCAAAAAGCGGCATCCAGCATATTCTTGCACGCCACGAACAAGGAGCAGGGTTTATCGCACAAGGGATTGCGCGGTCAACAGGGAATGTGGCGGTCGCAATTACCACCTCCGGCCCGGGTGCAACAAATATCATAACAGCAATCGCTGATGCAAAGCTTGATTCAATTCCGATAGTGATTATCACAGGACAGGTTGCAACCTCAATAATTGGAACCGACGCGTTTCAGGAGGTTGATACTTATGGTATCACGATACCGATAACAAAGCATAATTTCATTGCTAAATCAGCAAAGGAGCTTCTTTTTTTGATCCCGGAGGCTTTCACAATCGCTTCGTCCGGAAGGCCCGGACCTGTCGTTGTCGATGTGCCGAGAGACATTCAGCTTGAAACAGTGGACGTAGAAGAATGGCCCAACCCCGGAAAACCGATTGATATATCTATTCAAAATAAGAATGACGGTTTGAACAAAATCGCAGCAGCCATAAACAAATCCCCAAGGCCTATTCTCTACGCAGGCGGTGGTATCATTCATGCAAATGCATCAAGATACTTAATCTCGTTTGTGGAAAAGAATAGTATTCCAGTTGTGACAACGCTGCTTGCGCTTGGTACTATTCCGCATTCGCATCCCCTGAACCTTGGCATGCTTGGTATGCATGCGGAACGATATACGAACATGGCAATGAATGAAGCGGATCTTATTATTGCTGTCGGAAGCAGATTTGACGATCGTGCTACAGGCAAACTTTCGGAATTTTGCCCAAATGCAAAGGTTATTCATATTGACATTGATTGTGCTGAAATCAATAAGAACAGAAAGGCGGAATACTCGATCGTCGGAGATGCCAAAGAGGTATTGATTGAACTTAGGAGATTGATTGAAGATAACCGCAGGACGCCTTGGTTGCAGGAGATATTAAATATTAAGAACTCCTACCCCTCGATAGGAATATATGATGATCCGTTCAGTCCATATCAAATAATCCGCAAAACAGCAACTTTGCTTCCGGATGATGCTATCATCGCCACAGATGTTGGTCAACATCAGATGTGGGTCGCACAGGCTTATCCTTTTGAAAAACCAAGAACACTTCTTACATCAGGCGGACTTGGTACAATGGGATTCGGGTTGCCGGTGGCAATCGGAGCAAGTATAGCAAACCCAAAGCGAAAAGTCGTATGCTTCAGTGGCGACGGTTCAATTCTGATGAATATTCAGGAGCTTACAACAGCCGCAGATTTAGGCTGCAATCTTACGATTTTTGTTTTCAAGAATCAGCATCTAGGGCTTGTCAGGCAACAGCAGGAGCTATTCTACAACAATAACCTCATGGCGAGCAAGTTTAAAACGAATCCAGATTTTGCTTTATTGGCAAAGGGATTTGGGATTGATAGCATTGATGTCAAAAAGGATACGGATCCTAAAGATTTGGAAAATGCGCTTCGGATGGGTGTGCAATGCAAAAAGCCTATGCTCATTAATATCCCGATCCATCATGCAGAAAAAGTATTTCCTATGGTTCCTCCGGGCGAAGGGAATACTACAATGTTATGGAAGGAGCAATAGAATGACAAAGGGAGTTATTATCGTTTTGACTGTAAACAACTATCCTGGGGTCATGTCGCGCATTACAGAGCTTTTTTCAGGAAGGAATTACAATCTTGATGGTATTTTATGTGCGCCTATTGAAGACGGGAGTAAAAGTCGCATGTATCTGTTAGTGAATGAAGATAAACGACTCAGCATGATTTTAGCACAGCTTGGTAAGTTATATGATGTTAAAACCGTGTCTATTTGTGACGAATGCGACCGTGGCGTTTTTGATAGATTACATAGTATTGTTGGTTTCAATAATCGTCAGTGACAATGCTCTATGATTAAATAAGCAGGATAATTGATAAGTTAAATAAGTTTGAATACGTTGATGTCCGTAAATGGAATACTGAAGGCTCTTGCAAGCATTGAAATGTTCTTAAAACTTTTAATTGGAAAAATAAGTTATATGTAATTTTAAACCTAAGCGAAACTGAAAGTAAGGTGAAACCTATTTGGCTAACCTTTTATCCAAAGTTAATTCGCCAGATGATATTAAAAAACTTAATCTGGAAGAGATTACTAAACTGGCAGATGAGATAAGAATGTTTTTAATTGATAAGGTATCTAAAACCGGAGGCCATCTTGCTTCCAACTTAGGTGTGGTAGAGCTAACACTGGCTTTACACCGGGTGTTCAATTCACCTTCCGATAAGATCGTCTGGGATGTCGGCCATCAGACTTATGTTCACAAAATTATAACCGGACGAAAGAACAAATTTCATACGCTCAGGAAATTAGACGGATTATCGGGATTTCCAAAGGTTAATGAAAGTAAACATGATGTTTTCAATACAGGGCATAGCAGCACCTCTATTTCCGCTGCTCTTGGAATTGCAAGAGCAAGGGATTTAAAAAAAGAAAACTACTCGGTGATATCTATTATAGGAGATGGAGCTCTAACAGCGGGAATGGCGTTTGAAGCATTGAATGATGCGGGACGGTTTTCTAATAATTTTATCCTAATATTAAACGACAATGAAATGTCTATTTCAAAGAATGTAGGGGGCTTATCCAGTTATCTTAGTAAGATTAGGACAGAACCATTTTATTTCAAAGTTAAAGAAAATATTGGTTTTTTGTTAAATAAAATACCTCTTATCAATAAAAGTGCTACTCAAGTTCTTGGTAGGCTTAAAGGCTCTATTAAATACATGATAATGCCTGGTATAATATTTGAAGAACTGGGTTTTAAGTATTTAGGCCCTATTGATGGACACAATATAATGGAGATTGAAAAGGTTTTATCAAGGGCAAAGAAAATAAAAGGACCAGTTTTTGTGCATATATGCACACGAAAGGGAAGAGGATATATCTATGCTGAGGAAAATCCTCATATCTTTCACGGCATAGCTCCCTTTGAGATTGAGACGGGGAAAATCATTGCGAACTGTGGTTCCGGTTATTCAGAAATATTCGGTCGGGAACTTACAAAAATAGCCCAAAATAACGATAGCATTGTAGCCATTTCAGCAGCAATGCCCCATGGTACAGGGCTTGATCTTTTCTCAAAGAAGTTTCCCGAGAGATTTTTTGATGTGGGAATAGCAGAACAACACGCTGTTACATTGGCAGCTGGTCTTGCCACAAACGGCATGAACCCTGTTGTTGCGCTGTACTCTTCATTTTTACAGAGAGCATATGACCAGGTGATGCACGACGTAGCTCTTCAGAACCTTCATGTGGTTTTTGCAATTGACAGAGCCGGAATTGTGGGGGAAGACGGTGAAACTCATCATGGTATTTATGATATATCTTTCTTAAGCCATATACCAAATATGACCATATTGGCGCCCTGCGATTATAATGATTTTGCCAAGATGTTAAAATACGCACTTGAAGAGCATAAAGGGCCAGTTGCCATAAGGTATCCCAGAGGAAAAGGATCGGATAAGCTTGTTGAAACGCCGCCTCTCATATACGGGCAATCACTTCTTTTGCGGGAAGGTACTAATGTAACCATTGCGGCGGTTGGAAATAAAGTAGAGACAGCACTGCTCGTTGCAGATATGCTGGAAAAAATGAATTTTACCTGTGATATTATATATTCAAGATTCATAAAGCCAATTGATGAAAAACTTATTCTAAATTCAGCGGGTAAGACAAGGTTTCTCGTAACCATTGAGGATAATGCTTTAACCGGTGGGTTTGGAAGCAAGGTTCTTGAGACTATGAGCAGGAGAGGAATAAATATAAAATCAAAAATGTTCGGATATCCCGACCACTTCATTGCCCACGGTTTGATAAATGAGCTTCAAAGCATATACAGACTTGATGCTCAATCAATAGTAAAAGAAGTGAGCGCAGGTCTTCTCAAATAGCACATGACCCAGACTATTTAATTCCTTTAATAAAGGAGTAGTTATATGGAACAGTTGTTTGACGCTCCGGCTGACGATTACGACGGCTGGTACTTGGCTCCGGCGGGCCGGTTTGCCGACCAGGTGGAAAAAGAAGCGTACTGGACTATCCGAAGATTAAAGATGGCATGATCATGCTGGATATCAGCTCCAACAGCAGTTCTTGGGGACCCGCTGTTTACATTTAGCAACCAAAAGAGGCTGCGGCACTACGAGCTTATAGCTCGCGGTGCAACAGCCCCTTCACACAGCCGGATATTATTATTTACGGCTGTATAAACATTTGCACAAACATTTTGCCGTAAGGTCCGCCATCGACAATCCCTATACCCACCTCGGTGAAGTTGGTATTTAGTATGTTTTTCCTATGGCCCGAGGAATTCATCAGGTTTTGATGGGCCGTACCGACAGCGGAGGCACCGGCCAGATTTTCACCTGCGTAGCCGTACCGAATACCAAACTGCTTCATCATGTCAAAGGGTGAGCCATATGTTGGCGAAGTATGGCTGAAGTAATTTTTGCTTATCATATCCTGAGCCTTTAGGCTGGCCAACTTAACCAACTCATTATTAACCTTTAATGGGGCTGCCCCGTACTTGGCTCTTTCCTCGTTAACCAGTTGGAACATTTTCTGTTCGTCGGACGTCATAGAAGTAACATTGGATCCGTTACCGGGCTGTGGCGTCGGTTGTGGAGTTGGTTCAGGTTCAGGTTCAGGCTCGGGCTGCGGTGCCGGCGCAGGATCGGGCCGCGGTGTCGGGGTCGGGCTGGTATTGCGCTGCCCCCCTGTAAACAACTGCACAAAATATTTTTGATTGCCTTTACTCTGCACAGCAATACCGACACGATCAAAGCTTGTGTTTAATATATTGGCCCGGTGGCCGCTGGAATTCATCAGACCGTCGTGGGCCCGCTGAACCGATGGTGCCATGGCCAAATTCTCACCGGCGTAATTGTATTTGATACCGGCAGCCCGCAGCATATCAAAGGGTGAACCATAGGTTGGTGATGTATGGCTGAAATAATTGTTTTCTGCCATATCCTCGGCCTTTAAACGGGCCTGCTGCAGCAGTGCGCTGTCAAATTGCAGCGGACTCAGGCCCCGCCGGGTCCTTTCCCGGTTAACCAAATCAAGCATCTGCCGCTCGTCGGCCGACATACCGGAAGCGGGCCGCGGGTCCGGTACAGGAGCCGGTTCGGGCTGATCGTCCGCTCCGTTTTCTTCGTCGGCATCCGGGGTTTGCGACTGATTTTGATCCGCGCTGTCAATAAAGATTTCCACCACATAATAGCAACTGCCCGCCGGTTCCACCGCTACTCCTACGCGATCATAAGCGGGATTTAAAATACGGTTTTTTAGCGTGCTGTTGTATCGCATAAACGATGTATGAGCCGACTCGGCGCTGCCGGCACGGGTCAGGTTTTCGCCAACCGCATGATACTGCACCTTGGCCTCGTTTAACATATCATTCACAGTACCGTAAATGGGGGAGCGTGACCCCAGATATTTTTTCTCCGCCATATCCTTGGCTTTCAGCCGGGCCAGTACGGTCAACATATTGTCCGCTGCCACCGGCTCAAGGCCTGCTTTATCCCGCTCATCATTAATCAGGTTAAACAATTGGTTGGCCTCAACTGATAATTCGCTTCCTTCCACGCTGCCCACTACCATCGGCAAACCAAAAGCAACATCTTGCCCGTTCACGCCCACCTTGTCCACCGGAGACTCATCCGTGACTGCCATTTCACCCAATGACAACATTTCCGCTGCCGTTAAGTTGTCGCCATCTGCATCCACTGGACTGTCCGCAGCCCAAACAGGCCCGGTCAGCAATAAAACCGCCGCTAATAAAACCAATACAGGGATCAATGCTATCTTTTTGTTTTGTGCATGCAACTTGTTAACTCTCCCCTTTCTTGTGGATACCTCTTTTTTGGAAACATACTCGCTAACATTTAAAGTATGCCTGTCCAGTGTCTGGCCGGCTGATATTAATAATACCAATATGATTTAAGTCTAGCAATTTGGCTAAATTAAGGTTATCCCCCATAAATTATGTTAAATTAATAGTTTCTGGGGCGAGGTTTTTATTGGCGCAAAATAACTGCTATATGGTATAGGTAACCAATAGACCGGTGCCGGGTGTTGAAAGGTTGAAGACTTTTAATCTTTCAACCTTTAACACCCGGCACCACGGGAAGTTGCCTCTCTACCCCGGTGAGTAAAGGACGGCGCCCACGCCTTCAGTTAAGGCCAGACACGCCACCTTACCATCCTGGTCGTCAAAAAAACAGGTTAAAATAAACAATTTATTTTTCAATCCTTTTTTAAAGCGCTGCAGCATGAGCTCATCCAAATTACTAAGTGTTTCCAAGGCCATACCGGAACCCCTCAATATCAATGTATAAAGCCCGTCGGTTTGCTTCAGAAAACTGATGCTGCAGCGCGGGTTGCCTTTTTTTTCGCGGGCCAGCTTATCAATTAACCGCAAGTAGCTTTCCGCCACCTTCAGTGCGTCTTCCTTGCTTGGCAAGCGGGGGCCGATGGCCGGAATATCATTAAAAAAAGTGAGAGCTACATCGCTGGTCTGGTAAACCTTCACGTTCGAACCTCCCCCGGCAACATATACTGTTGGCCCCCGTTTAGCAACTAAAATTCCACTTCCAATAGTTTAAGTACATTTTGAATACGATTAAATATACAGTGTGAATCCGAGCCGGCAAATAAAAGGCCCACTGCTTTGTTTTCTTTGTTTAAAATCAGCGAACCACTATCACCCGGCTGGCACATTACATCGGCCACCACCTGGTCACTAAACCAACCGGATTCATCGTCGGAAAGTTCAACCCTTAACGTAACTCCCATAGCAGTGACCACCCCGGAGGTAACCCCGGTGGTTCGGCCGCTTTTTTGCACCCATGTACCCTCCTGAACTTCACCTACCCCGGAAACCGAACCGAGCTCTACTATTTCTTCACCGATCAGACTATTATTCATCGGCCTGGCCACGGCACAGTCCACTACATTAGTGGAACGGCTATATTTATAAAAGCGCATTTCATACGTTGGCCGTATCAGTTTAATAAACCGATTGCCAATACCCGCCACACCGGCCGCCACCGGACAATCAGATTGCTGCGAAGTCCTGATCAGCGGAATAAACCTCACCAGTTCAGCAATTTTATCACTTTGTTTTCCCCCGTCATAAGGGCCCGGCTGCAAAATGGCATCGCCTGCCTTGGCCCGACCGTCACTTCCGCTTGAACCGTTGGCCAGTATATGATTATTGGATAAAATAAACTTTTCACCGGTATGTTTATCTTTAACCACAGCCCCCAAAGTACCCGCGCTGATTTTATAATGACCGACACTGCTGCCGGGAAAAGCGGGGCGCATTTTCATAACCCTATCCAATAAGCGTACCCGTCCTATTTCAACCACATCGGTGTCTAATCCATCTAGCTCTCCCGGCACCTTCTGATTGCGGCGCAGGCTTACCGCGGATACCTTTTTATTTACAAAAACAACAATCGCCGGCTTATCGGTACGGGTCATCCCCACCCGCTTATATCCCACTCCTATACCAACAACATTGGGCATTTGCAAAATACGCCCACGAACCTTATCAAGAACGCGATAATACTTTTCCATAGCCACACCTCCTCTACTGATGCCATGTTATGCATGCCAATAAGAAAGGGTTACCGTCTAATAAGGCGAACGTGGCACTCCCATACGGTATTTCCCTCTGGTTTCCATTCCTCCAACACCATCAAATCCGGTTATTGTGGATAAAATAATCTCCCTCAGACTTATGGGATCATAGATGGATGTGTAGGCGATCTTTTCCATTACAAACACGGGGTCAAAGGCATGGATCAACACCCGTTGGGGAGAGCTGGCAAAGTTTGCCCCGGCCTCAAGCAGCGACTCATAATGAGACTGACAGGCACCGGCAAATATCACCAGGTCATCCCGGCTTTTCTCATATCGCCGGGCCTCCTGCACAGCGGCTACAAAATGGCCTGAGTTGTGGTAGTTGGCAATGTCTGAAAAATCCTTAATATCTTTCTTAAAACCATCATGTCCGGTAAGCACCAGTAAATCCGGCCGGTGCTTCAGCAATAAATCATATACTTTTTGCGCTTGCCGGCTTTCCGCAATGTTAAATCCGTTGGCGGGAATTTGCAGCTGCCGGTACGTGGTCATGCATAAGTCAAGATATTCACCGTCACCATCGATGTGCAATACCCGTCCCGGCACATCAAAGCTATCCAATTCCTCTGCCTCCGTGCCGGGCAATGAACGCATCAATGTTCTTTCCCGGTCCTTCTGGCGGCGCATAAAAACTCTGCGCATGGCCTCGTGGTTTTTGGTCATGGTCATGCGCCAGTAATCCGCAATTTTCCCGGGTTCTATTTTTACCAGATCGGTGAGCGGTGCATTGGCACAAAGCCTCATATCCAAACCATTTAAACGGGCCATTGAATTTCCGAATTTATCATTATGAATTTCCATCACCTTAAAATAGACATCCATACCATATGACTTTCGCCCTACCACATCACCAACTTTTATATCCAATTAATCAGCCCCCATTGTTTTTTCTACATGTTATGAAATAGCAGGGCAAAGGTGTGAATAGCCGTAAAATAAAAAAAGCCTGGAGGCAGGCTTTTATTTATAAAACTAACCGGACAGCTTTATGTATATAAACCTTAAATTGGATATCACAGAACTCCAACAATAACGACCTATATCTTGATATCCCGATACACACATAACTATTTAAAGCTAATTTCACTTGGTATACTTATCCGCCACAGAAGAAGCGCCGTAGGCATCGGGTTTAATTTTGGCCTGAAAGCCACTGCCGACAACCATACCCACTACTTCTTTAATCAAGTCGCGGGTTTCACCTTGGACACCCACGTCAATATGTACCTCAACCGGCATTTCGGCAAAACCGCTTTCAGAAAAATATTCCGCTATTTTGCCACCCAACTCCAGACTGAGGGCTGTTTCATAAAATATCTTTTGCCGCAGACTTCTTATCTTACGCTGCACTTTCTTACGATAATAGTACCTGGCCCCTTTGCCCAGGCGGTGCACCACAACGGCGGTAACAAAACAGGTTTCATCCCTGACCATGGAGTCGGTTCCGATAATAATTTTATAAGATGAACTGGGCAGACCGCTGATATAGTCGATAACATCATTCATCATTTCTATAAATGACAGCTTCCCCTTGGAAGGACTGATAAAGAACAATTAGTCCATCTCCTTTTATATTACCTGCATTGATCATAGACATCAGCCAGGCGAGCGAACTCCCGTAAGTTTAATGTTTCACCCCGGCGCACCGGGTCAATTTCAGCCTGCCGCAAAATATTAAGCCACTTATCTCTGGAAAATTCCTTATTCAAATTGCCCAATGCATTAAGCAATGTTTTGCGCCTCTGCTGAAAGGCCGCCCTGACCAGGGCAAAGTAAACTTGCTCATTTTTAACGCAAACTGCCGGACTTTTTCTTACCGTCATACTTATTACGGCCGAATCTACTTCGGGGCGTGGCAGAAACACGGTGCGGGGCACTTTAAAGGCCAATTCCACCACCGCGTAATAGTTGGCGGCCACAGTGAGGGCCCCATAATCTTTGGCACCCGGGGAAGCAATAAGCCGCCGGGCCACCTCCTCCTGCACCATAACAATTATTTTACGGGCGCCCAAATGCCCTTCCAATAAATGCATAATTAAGGGAGTGGTAATATAATACGGCAAATTAGCCACCACCTTGTATCCATTGGCCGGGGCGCCGGCCCGCTCCCGCACCAGTCGATCAAAGTCGGTTTTTAGAGCATCCGCCTCCACCAACGTAATATTATCCAAACCATCCAAAGTTTCCGCCAGCAATGGAAATACGGTGCGGTCAATTTCCACGGCTACCACCCGCCGGGCCTTCTGTGCCAAGCGATAGGTAAGCGCCCCCACCCCCGGGCCGATTTCGACTACTACATCCATGTTGCTCAACTCAGCAGCATTTAATATTTTATTTATAATATTACCGTCAACAAGAAAGTTCTGACCAAATTTTTTTTTGATCCTGAATTGATGCTGTTCCAATAAAGCCCTTACTACCCTGGGTGATGCAGGGTCCATAATGTACCCCCTCCCTGTCGCGAATTTATATCACTGTTATATATCATACCAGTTTAGACAAAAAAAATAAAAAGGAGGAGCGCAAGCCCCTCACATTTTATTCAAGCAGGTATACTTTTACTGTACGTCTTCCCCAGCTGACGGCCTGGCTGTGGCTTTCCAGAAAAACATCAATTCTGCTTCCTTTAATGCTCCTTCCCTTATCCATTGCCCTGCCGTAACCGTACCCTTCCACATAAAGCCGGCTTCCCATGGGTATTACCGACGGGTCAACCGCAACAACCCCCACATGGGGACTAATCCCGGTAGAAGTATTATTTCCGGTATGGGAATAGGCGGTAGCTACCATATCATAAGCACGGGAAAACCTAATAGTATTGCCGCCCCTGTTAACAGTTTGCATAGTCCCCACCCGAACCACCCGATCCACAGGTACTTCCAATACACTACTGGCCAAAAGATTTTTTTCCATCTTTTCACCGTTTTTATATACTATTTCCCACATCTTCTTTTCCAATCCTTCGCGACCGCTGTTGATAACCCGGACAACTCCCCTGAACAATGTAGCGTCATTCTCCCGCTGGATTCGGTAGGGGATAGGTGCTTTTTCCTCAATTACCCGGGTAGTAATTCGGTCCACTTGAATACGGGCTTCTTTATCCAACCGGGTCGAAAGTCCGGGGGTAACCACATCCCGCTCTCCAAGCACCACGCCTTTTTCCTTGAGCACCTCGCCAACTGTTTCAGCCGAACTGATTAATTGGTATTGTTCTGTGCCCACTTGCAGCTGCACCGGCACGGCCCGGCGCACTTTGACCGTCATACCGTCATTCAGGACAGTTGCCGGAACCGGAGATACCCTGTCCTTTTCCTTAAGAACAATGCCATTTTCATTTAAAAGCCCATTGACATCATTATGAAAAGTATGCACCTGATATTGTTTACCGTCTACCAGCAAATTAACTTCCTTTTTGGCCCCCTGGTAAGCTGAAATGATAGCCATAACCAACAGTGCTATAGCCAATAAAGCTGCCGCAACTCTGCCATCAAAGAAGTTGTCGGGCGAAGTGCGTTCCGCTGCATTATTGTTCAAAATAATAATTATCCCTCCTTCAAAAACCGCATAACACGGCTTGCAATAACCACTTAATTAATCTGTAAAGAATTCATACTTTTAACATATGCTGAAATCGTTTAATCAATTAAATTAATTAGAGACTATCATCATCGGTAACACTTGGCCTAATATATATTCGCCACATACTGCCTTTTTCCTGCCACGCTAGTTAAATTGTAAAACACGTCCATCTGTGCATTATTTGCTCTGTACAAACCCCGGCATTCAATACTTTACCACTTTTTACAGCACTTGAAAAGCCTCCCAGTTAAAAAATGACAAAAATTAAACAGCCGCACTAAGGCAACTGTTTAATTCCGCAAAGATATATAACTCAACTTTCAATGACTGGTTTTAGGGTGCACAATTAGTACATTGAACGCCACTACCTTACTTCCGGAAAAAAACATACTTAAAAATAAATACTATGCCCATATTTGATGACCAAGAAGGCTCACAACCCCGCCGCCCATATAAGGATCGTAAACCTCCTTTGCGTTTTTAACCGCCAAGGCCGGATCTTGGTTTTAATTTAAAAACTTTAAAATGTCATCAGGAGTCCGCAAATCGAAAATCTCCTCCCCAATCGTATCCAGAACCGCATCGTCGGCGCCCATTAACAGCGTCTGCAAATCCTTCGGCAGGCGGTTGCCGAACCGTTTGGAAAGCTGCTTAATTAATAAATCAGCCTTGCCTTCAACTTTTCCTTTTTCCATACCCTTCAACTCGGCATATTTGATTCTGGAAATGGCATCCAGTCTGGCCTTTTCCCGTGCATAGGCTTTTTGCCGCAACCTTTCATCGGCGCTTATTTCTTCCAGCATATCCATGGCTATAGCTAATTCCTCCTTCCGGCCCATTAATTTTTGGAGTAAATCTTTGCCGTCCGATTTATGGGCGTTTTTCATAAAGGTCAGCCAATATTCCAGCGGGTTCATTTCTCCCGGAGGTGTCTTTTATGTCCAGAATGGAGCTTTTGTCGTCTGGATATTCTTTGTAATTAAAAGGGTTCAAGTGGGTTATCGAGATTATTTTTTCATCTCCGCATAAACCCAGCAATGAATTGAGCAGGTCAATGAGAATAATTCTGCTCCTTGGTTCTTCCCGGGCAAAAAGCGCTTTAAATACCAGGTCGTTTAAAGGGCTTAAGAGGTTTCCCGTTTGTTCCGCGGTCATAGTTGCCAACCACCGGCTCTCTGTTTATTTCTTAGGCATATTATATCCATTGCCGCAGTTTTTTGAAAGAGGCGCTCGGGTATTGGGCTGATTAATTTTGCGCAAGGGGATTATTTGATTATGCTTGGGTAAAAAGGGTATTGCATTAGTACTACAGCGTAAATTACTTTTTGGCCCCCTGGTAAGCTGAAATGATAGCGCCATAGGCAACAGTGCCACATACTTCCTTTTTCCTGCCACGCTGGTTAAATTGTAAAACACGTCCATCTATGCGTTATTTGCTCTGTACAAACCCCGGCATTTAATGCTTTACCACTTTTTACAGCATTTGAAAAGCTTCCCAGTTAAAAAATAACAAAAATTAAAAAGCCGACTAAGGCAACTGTTTAATTCTGCAAAGGTATCCAACTCAACTTTCAATGCGCCCAAGTCCGGTTTTTAACAGTTTTAGATGCATATACAACAGTCAATACCGGACCATCCGCTCACTAATTCAAATATTTTTAATATTTTGCTTATTTAAAGTTTATAATTTATGGTAATATATTATAAGTTAACAACAGGAATTTACATTTTTCGCCAAATACTGTTGTTAACTAAGCACTAAAATAGGGAGGAGGGTGTTGGGAACATAAAATTAACATCAGGAATGGTGATTTATTATGTATTGATATCCGCTATTAGACAAGACAAAAAAAGAGGGGGTATTTAATGAAAAGTTTGAAATTAAAGATAATTTTTATAATCAGTATAGCCACCATGACTATTTTGACAACGGTATCATTTATTAATTATAACAAAGCCGCCAACATACTTATGGCGGAGGTTTCCAATGCCGCCGCCAAAAACGCGGATTTTAACGCCAAGATCATTAACCAATGGCTTGATGGAATTATGAAGGATATAAATAACAGAGCCGCAGGTGCAACTGTAAAAAGTTTGGACCCGGACATCTACCTGCCGGTATTAAAGCGAGTTCAGGAAGCCAACGAAGAATATGAATATTTATATGCCACGGACCAAACCGGTAACGGTATCGGTACCAATGACGTACCGGTGGATATCTCTGATCGGGACTATTATTCCAAAGCATTAAACGGCGAAACAGTGATTACAGACCCCATCATCAGCAAAGCCACCGGAAACCAAGTAATTGCAGTGGTTGCCCCTGTTTATAAAGATGATGATAATTCACCGGACGGGTTGGTTGGCGTTACTGTGGAACTGGATTATCTGGAACGGGTTGTTAAAGATATGCAGCTGGGCGGCACAGGCTACGGCTTTATCCAGGGTAATGACAATATAACCATCGCCCACCCCGACACTCAATTTGTAAACAATAAAAAATTAATGGAAACAAGCGATACCGAACTAAAACAACTTCTTCAAAAGATGAACAGCGATGAAAACGGATATGGTTTTTACTCTCATCAGGGGGCTGATAAGATGCTTGCCTTTGCTCCGATTGAGTTAAGCAATTGGTCGGTGGCCCAATCAGCAAACGTTGAGGATATTATGGAACCGTTAACCGGCATAAGAAATATGAGCATTATCGTAAACATAGCCGCCATGATTATGATGATGCTCATTGCAGCCGCTATTGCCCATGTTATATCAAAACCCATTATTAATTTAAGCCAGGTTGCCGAAACCATCGCCGAAGGAGACCTTACCCCAAAGATCACCCAGACCCGCAGTCGGGATGAAATCAGTGTTTTAATAACTGCTTTCAGCAAAATGGTAAATAATTTAAAAGCAGTGATAGCAAATATCCAGAGCACTTCCGATCAACTGGCCTCACACAGCCAGGAACTGGCCGCCTCTAGTGAGCAAGTAAGCGCCACAGTTGAAGAGGTAGCTAATACAACCAACGAGGTGGCCACAACCTCCACCCAGGGTGCCGAAAATGCCGAAGAAGCCACCAAAGAATCCCAGCAAGTTCACCTTATTGCCCGGCAAGGAAACCAAGCAGTTAAAAATATCGTCGAAAAAATTGCCTTGATAGCCGATGTATCCAACAATGCTTCTGAAGCAGTTCAAAAGCTGGGACAACAATCCAACCAAATAGGGGAAATTATCAATACAATTACCGGCATAGCAGATCAAACCAATCTTTTAGCATTAAATGCGGCCATTGAGGCGGCCCGGGCCGGTGAACATGGGCGTGGCTTTGCGGTGGTGGCCGAAGAAGTGCGTAAACTTGCCGAACAATCGGCCAACGCCGCTCATAAAATAACTGATTTAATAAAAGATATCCAGGTTGGAGTAAATACAGCTGTAGAGGCTATGGATAGGGGCATGCAGGAAGTTAATGAAGGGGTTATATTATCGAATAATGCCGGGACTTCATTGGAACAAATAATCAATGCGGTGGAAAAGAACACACTGGTTATTAGAGAGTTGGCCGATGTTGCATGGCAATCAAATGAAGGAACACAACAGCTTACCACCGCTAATGAACAAATTGCTTCATCCATCCAACAGGTTTCCAGTGCCACTCAGGAACTGGCTAACATTGCTACGGAACTTAATCAAGCAGTAGCCAGGTTTAAGATTTAAAACCCTCATTGCAAGTGCCAAGTACTAAATTGTCCGGAGCAAGTCGGCGGGGCTAATGCCTTCCAACTTGCTCCGCCCTCGGGCGACGGGCCGGCTATTATATCCGGCATCTGTCAACTCAAGGGCAACACCTTATTTGTTTAACCATATTTTATTGATCTGTATTCGTTTCACAACCAAATGGTATATCGGCCAATTTTTTAGCTCCCTTATTAATATGGGCAGTGAAACAATCGTTAAAATTCAATACCCTTTTGGGCGGATATGCCTTTGGCAAAGGGGTGCTTCACTTCTTTCATTTCCGTTACCAGATCGGCCAATTCCACTACCTCATCAGCTGCGTTACGCCCGGTAAGCACCAGATGCACGCCGGGCGGTTTGCTGCGGATGATATCCAGCACATCCGCCAAGTCCACCAGCCCGTAGTGTACAGCATAGTTTATTTCATCCAGGATGATCATATCGGCGGCCCCCTCCCGCACAGCCTTTCGGGCCTCTTGCAGGGCGTTTTGGGCCGCTGTCCGGTGCACCTCCATACCATCTTCACCGGAACCTTTGATAAACCCTTCCCCCATTTGCCGCATTACAAAGTTGGAACCTAGTTTTTCCACCGCCTTCAGTTCACCGTATTTCCAGCCGCCCTTGATAAATTGCAAAACCAATACCTTCATACCCTGGCCCCAGGCCCTTAGGGCCATACCCAGCGCCGCGGTGGTTTTACCCTTGCCGTTTCCTGTGAATACCAGTGTCAACCCCCTGGCAGCGTCCGACATTCCTTCTAACAAATCAGTCCCCCCTTATCTTTTCAACGCGTCAATCTTACACAAGTGTCATCGCAAGTAATCCCCATAGCGTCAACAATCAAATATAAGACGGCCACGCCGCTTAGCTCCTCGCAAATGACAGGCCAAAGCATCTTCCCTGCTCTAAAGCCATACTTTTCATGGCAACATGGGAGTAAGATTAGATGGTACTCTCACTTATAAAAATAGCGCACTTACGCCAACTAAATCAGGTTAAACAGCCTCCTTGCGTTGGCGGTGGTAACTTGGGCCAGTTCCCCGAGAGATATATCCCGCAACACGGCAATGTGTTCAGCCACATACCGCACATAGGCCGGCTCATTGCGCCTCCCTCTAAATGGCTCGGGAGCCAGAAAGGGGCAATCTGTTTCTATAAGCAAGCGGTCTGCAGGCACTCGTACGGCAATTTCTTTTAACTTGGGAGCTTTTTTAAAAGTCACCGGCCCGGCCAAGGAAATGTAAAAACCCATCTCCATGGCCTGTTGGGCCACTTCCCAACTGCCACTGAAACAATGCATTACTCCACCGGCAGGACTGATGCCGTCCCGCCGCAAAATATCCAACAAGTCGCCATAAGCTTCCCGCACATGAATAATCACCGGTATGTTTAGTTCCCGCACTAAAGCCAGCTGTTCCCGAAAAACTTGCTGCTGTACCGGACGTGGCGAAAGATCCCGATAATAGTCCAGGCCTATTTCACCCAGTGCCGCCACCCGAGGATGACGGGCCAGGTCAGCCAGCCGGGCCAGGTAATCCGCCGCCACGCTCCCGGTATCGTGCGGATGCACCCCCACCGCGGCCACAATACCGGTACGGCTTTTCGTCATGGCTACCGCTTTTTCCGATGAATCAACATCATAACCCACACACATGGCCCGGGCAACCCCGGCCTGGGCCATGCGGCTAAATACCCGGTCAAGGTCGTCAGCAAATTGTTCATCATAAAGGTGAACGTGAGTGTCAAAAAGTTCCACCGAACTTGCAGTCTCTGTCCGACCGTCAGGCAAACCTGTCTGTAAATCCATTACGCTTCCCCCAAAGCAGCCGGGTCAATGCGCGGAAACAGCGGTTCCCCGCGTTTGAGTACCGCACCGCCCGGCAGCTTGCCCCACTGCAGCGACTCCCAGGTATACAGGTGCGGCTGCCCCTCAATGCCCAGAAGCGGCCAGGCCCGCCCGGGCAGCCCGGGCATAAACGGCGCTGCCATTACAGTGGCAAAACGCAATGTCTCGGCCACATTATACAGCACCGTGTTTAAGCGGCCCTGCTTGGCCGGATCCTTGGCCAGCGCCCAAGGCGCGGTTTCTTCCAGGTATTTGTTGGCCCGGCCCACCAAACGCAATATAGCCGCCAGAGCATTGGAGATTTCCCGGCGATTCATAAGCTCCTCTACCTCCGACGGGGTATTACGGGCCAGCTCCAGCAACTCCTCATCCGGGCCCTCGAGGGCCTCCTCCGGTGTTTCCAAGCGCCCTTTAAAATACTTATTTACCATAGCGCAGGTACGGTTGAATAAATTGCCGAAATCATTGGCCAGGTCGACATTGATACGGTGTACCAGCGCCTCCTCCGAGTAAATAACATCCGCACCCAGAGGCATTTCCCGCAGCAGGTAATAGCGGATAGCATCCACGCCGTACTTGTCGATAAGCACCAGCGGGTCCACTACATTGCCTTTGGACTTGCTCATCTTACCGCTGTCCAACAGCACCCAGCCATGTCCCACCACCTGCTTGGGCAGGGGCAATTCCAAAGCCATAAGTATAATGGGCCAGATAATAGTGTGAAAGCGAACGATATCTTTACCCACCAAATGAATATCGGCCGGCCAGAACTTTTGGTATAAGGTATCGTCTTCCTCACCGTACCCCAACGCTGAAATATAATTGGTCAAAGCATCCACCCACACGT
This sequence comes from Desulfoscipio sp. XC116, assembly GCF_039851975.1. Lineage (GTDB taxonomy): Bacteria > Bacillota > Desulfotomaculia > Desulfotomaculales > Desulfallaceae > Sporotomaculum. The sequence continues at coordinate 93,561 of NZ_CP156660.1, read as the reverse complement.
AAATGATATGTTTTTTATCAAATGGTACTGTAATTCCCCAGTCAAAGGTGGTACGGGACACACAAAGGTCTTCGAGCCCACTCTTAATAAAGCTGACCATTTCATTGCGCCGGGAGGCAGGCTGGATAAAATCAGGATTTTCCTCAATATACTTGAGCATGCGGTCGGCATACTTGGACATCTTAAAGAAATAGCTTTCCTCCTCCAGCGGTTCAACTGAACGGCCACAATCCGGACAGTTGCCCTTCTCCAGGCGCGCCTCGGTCCACAATGTTTCGCAGGGTGTACAGTACCAACCCTTGTAGCCGGCCTTATAAATATCCCCCTGATCATATAATTTCTGAAAAACTTTCTGCACCACTTTTTTGTGTCTGTCTTCCGTGGTGCGAATAAAATCATCGTAACTAATATTTAAATTGCTCCAGAGATTTTTAAAACCCGCAACAATTTTGTCCACATATTCCAAGGGTGTTTCACCCCGCTCACGGGCCGAGCGTTCTATTTTCTGACCATGCTCGTCGGAGCCCGTTAAAAACCAGACCTCATGACCGGTCAGTTTTTTAAATCTGGCCATGGCATCGGCTGCCACCGTGGTATAAGCGTGTCCAATATGCAAGTTGTCACTTGGGTAATAAATTGGCGTTGTTATGTAAAAAGTTTTCTTTGCTTCCATACTTTTCTCCTCCTAATAATCCTAAAATTTTCAATCCGGCATCACTTTTTACACCATCGGTTATTTAAGGTCTTGCTCCTGATTTAAAAAAGCCATACAATAAATAACGCCCCCGGCTTAACCAGGGGCGAAAACTATTTCCGCGTTACCACCCTTATTTCACCTTTTCTATCGAAAAGGTCTCACTAAGGTACGGGGAACTGCTATCCCGATACCTCAAGCTTGATAACGGCGCTTAACCCGGTACGGTCTACTTGCGAATTCAACCGACGGCTCCGGAGCCATGTTCAATACGGTTTCCCCGGTGGGCTTGCACCAACCCCACTCGCTGATCGGTTCCTCCGCATTTACTCCTCTCCATCATGACCTGTATCGACATAATGATTTTAAAGTAATGATGTCTATCTTGTCAAGTTTTCCCTAAAACAATAATTTTTATACAATAAAAACCAAGTTTTTATAAAAAAAGTGTTGACTTTTACTGCCATCATTGGTACCATTTACTTGTGCATTAAAATCAATTTATGTCGAATAATGCATTATTTAGCTACTAAAATAATGCGTGCTGAGGGGAGGGAAAGACTTGAAATCTACTGGTATTGTTAGAAAAGTGGACGAGCTGGGCCGCGTGGTAATTCCTATTGAATTACGTCGTACTCTCGGTATTGATGAAAAAGATGCTTTGGAAATCTATGTTGATGCCGAAAAAATAATTTTAAAGAAATATGAGCCCGCTTGCGTATTCTGCGGCAACGCCGCCGACGTACAGCATTACAAGGGCAAGCTGGTTTGTCGAAATTGCGCTTTAGCCATGTTTGAAAATGTAAAAGAAGAGGTTAAAGCCATGTAACAGCAGGATACATAAGCCAATGTATAATTTTATGTGGACCTGTTAATCTGATTATACAGTTCCCGCCGGGGGATATCCCTCAGGCGGGCTACTATTTTTATAGCCTTGCTGGTTGGTACCCCTTCCTCCTGCAATAAGCGCACAGATTCCTCCGGTGACAATACTAAACCGTTATCCAAAGCTTGTTCTTTTTCCTCTACGGCAGAACACCCATCAATAACCAGCACAAATTCACCCCGCGGCGGTCGGTTTTCCGACTGCTGCTGCAGCTGCTTTAAAGTACCGCGCCGCACATCCTCATGCAGCTTGGTCAATTCCCGGGCCGTGCAGGCCCGCCGGTCACCCAGGACATCTACAAGCTCACCCAATGTTTTCAGCAGACGGTGGGGAGACTCATATAATACCATGGTTCTGGACTCTCGGGCCAGCAGTGTCAACCGCCGGCGTCGCTCCTTGTTCTTGACCGGCAAAAACCCCTCAAATACGAATCTGGCCGTCGCCAGTCCGGACATGGTCAGCGCAGCCAGCAAAGCACTGGATCCGGGCAATGACGTCACCCGGATACCTCTTTCCAGAGCCGCCGCAACTAATTCTTCACCCGGGTCGGAAATGCACGGCGTACCGGCATCACTTACCAAAGCCACGTTTCGCCCCGCGGCCAGCTGTTCAATAATATAAACACCTTTGGACTGCCGGTTATGCTCATGGTAGCTGGTCAGAGCAGTATGGATGCCATAATGACTAAACAGCTTGCGGGTATGGCGGGTGTCTTCAGCCGCCACCAGATCCACCTCCCGCAACACCTTCAGCACCCGCAAGGTAATATCCTCCAAATTACCGATAGGTGTGGCACAAAGGAATAAAACGCCGCTCCCTTCAACCGGCCGCATCTAAATCACTCCTGTTTGCGATGTAAAAAAGCAGCACAAAATAAGCACTCGCTTTCCCGTATTCGGCCAAAATAGATATTGCAGACATGAAAACCCTGGTTGTACAAATTAACCAGGTTCTGCCGCCCCGAGACCACCTTCGGCAAACCGGCGGAACCGGTTTTATCACTTTCTTGCATATCATACATCAGGATCAACTGTTGTCTGAGCTTTGCATTTTCTGTTTCGAGCATTTCGACAAGATTTTTCAGATTTTTGATTTCGGACAGCAGGTCCTGTGCCCTGGCCTCCAGCGCCTTCATTTTTAACGTTAGGGGCTTCACCATGATCACCTTCCACAGACTCCACTTCAATTACACTACAGGGATACTCTTTAACCAATTTACTTTCCCGCAGTTCCACATTAACTGTTCGCTTAAAAATATTAATACCATTTACCCGGCCGTCGCCGTCCGGTGTGGTTACCTTTTTGCCAAGTTCCGGGAAGCCTTCTTTGGCCTGTTCATAAACTTCATTTTCAAACTTTAAACAGCACATTAAACGGCCACAAATACCCGAAATTTTAGTGGGATTAAGTGAAAGATTCTGCTCTTTAGCCATCCTAATGGACACCGACGCAAAATCGGCCAGCCAGGTGGTACAGCATAATTCCCTGCCACAGCAGCCCATACCGCCCATCATTTTAGCCTCATCCCGCACACCAATCTGGCGCAGTTCAATGCGGGTCCGAAAAATCGCGGCTAGATCCTTGACCAGCTCGCGAAAATCTATTCGCCCATCGGCAGTAAAATAAAAAATAATTTTATTGCCATCAAAGGTTTGTTCCACGTCCACCAGCTTCATGGGCAATCCGTGAGTGTTAATCTTCTCCAGGCAGATTTCCATGGCCTTGATTTCTTTCTCCCGGTTGGCTTGCAATTGAGCCATATCTTCTTCGTTGGCCCGGCGCAGCACCATTTTTAAATTACCGACCACTTCCTCCTCCGGCACTTCCCGCGGTTCAATTACCACGGTTCCGTATTCAATCCCTCTGGAAGTTTCCACAATAACACCATCGTTTACTGATAAGTGCAATTCCCCAGGGTCAAAATAGTATATTTTTCCCGCCGATTTAAAACGGATCCCTACTACAATATACGGCAATATCCACTACCCCCGATCATCGTTCCCCAGGCCGGTAATTTTGAACAAGAGGAAATCCAGCACCAAGCGCTGGTTAACATTGCTTGCCAAGCGGTCAAAAGCTTTTTCCGCCGTTATCAGTATGTCCATTACCTCATGTTTTGCATAAGTACCGGCCAATTCAACAATATATGAATGCCGATCCACATTGATTAGAAGCTCCGCGGAACCGGTTGTTTGCCAGATCAGCACATCCCTGAAAAAAGGAATAGCATAATTAACAAACTCCGCCAGGTTTTCCCGCTCCGCCAGTTCTTCCACAGGAGTAAAGGCGCTGCCCGGCCTTTCCCGGACTAACCGCATTAATAACTCCAACATGGCGCCGCGTTTATCCGGCCCGCTAAGCATCGCCAACGCCCGTCCCGGACATCCCCCGGACAACGCCGCGGCCACCCGGGTACTATCAGCATCATACTCCGCCCCGGTACCGGTATTAGCCAACACCTGCAACACTTCCTCGCCGGATAGGGGAGTAAAGCGGTACTGCTGGCAGCGAGACCGCACTGTCGGCAGTATCCTGGCCGGGTCATCGGTGACCAGTATAAATACGACCCCGGACGGAGGCTCCTCCAGTATTTTTAAAAAACAGTTGGCTGCCGCCAAAGTCATTTTTTCGACCTGTTCCACCAGGAAAACTTGCCTGCCCGAGCCAAAGGCAGTAATAGCAGCGCCGTCCTGTACGGCACGCAATTGGTGAATTTTTATGGATGCCCCTTCCGGCCGGATAATATGCAAATCAGGATGCACACCCCGTTCCGAACGGACACAGTCGTCACATTCTCCGCAAGCATCCCCCCGGCCGCGGCGGCATAATAACGCCCGGGCAAAGGCCAACCCAATTGTTTTTTTGCCAACCCCCACCGGCCCGCCAAAAAGATAAGCATGGTTGACCCTTCCGGCCAGGGCACTTTTAAGACGTTCTTTAATCTTTTTGTGACCTACCACGTCCCCTAGAAGCGGCATCAACCCTACCTCCAATAAATTATCCGCGAGTACGGATCAATAACTATAATTTTGACACCAAAACACAGCAGCCGAAATGGCATAAACATATAATAAAAGTTTCATATATGCATACAACAATTATAACACTGAAACCCTGCGAACCAATATTACGGTGTTATTAAATCGCCGACCGCCTTTAAAATGCGCCGGTGTACATCTTCCACCGGCCCGTCTCCTTCTACCACGCGAAAGGTTCCGGGCCACCTCAGAGCCATTTCCAGGTAACCATCCCGCACCCGCCGGAAAAAATCGTTTTTCTCGCCTTCGAGGCGGTCGGGGGGACGCTGTCCCAGCACCCGGCTTATACCTTCCCGCACGGTTATATCCAGTAGCACCACCGCGTCCGGCACCAGAGCACCGGTGGCCAGTTCGTTTAATTGCCGCAGCAGCGCCATATCCATACCCCGCCCCCACCCCTGGTAAGCCAGGGTGGAATATACAAACCGGTCACAGAGCACCGTAATTCCCTTGACCAAAGCAGGTCTTATTATCTCATCAACATGCTGGGCCCGATCCGCCGCGTATAAAAACGCCTCTGTACGGTGGCTTATATCATGACAGGCCGGGTCTAATAATAGTTCCCGCAGTCTGCCGCCGATTCGGGTGCCCCCGGGTTCCCGGGTACACAGCACAGGAATATCCATCTTCTTCAAGAAACCGGCCAGCAGTTCCATCTGGGTAGTCTTACCCGCCCCGTCAATGCCTTCAAATACGATAAATTTACCCGCCAGCAATTTTAAACTCTCCTTACATGTGGAGCAAACTCGGAAAAACTCGAACGGCCGGTGATTGCGAACAGCGGTAAAGCGGTTTTCACTGTTACCCTCATTATCTATAAGACCGGCACGTCGCTATCGCGCTTCAAACAAGCACTTGTCAAAGCAAGTTTCCGAATTTATCCCGGATAGCAGCACAAAATGCAAAACGCCTAACAATATTTTATATAAGTTGGTTTAAAGCCATACAGATTTAAATATCCACAACCCGTATGGTTCTAATCGTCGCATCTGCGGCACCCTGGATATGCACCCCCATTTTCCGCACCTGTAATAAGTATTCTATAACCTCGGTGGTAATTTCCTCCCCGGGATATATTATCGCTATGCCGGGCGGGTAAACCGCGATTATTTCCGCGCCAACCAATCCCCGGCTTTCCTCAATATTCACTTTTTTTTGTTTCGCCAGCCAGGCCCGGCGTGGTGTCATAACCTGCGGCGGCAGCGGCGGGCCCGCCGGGGACAGTCCATTACAGTTTCGATCCGCTGCATGCCCCGCCCCCACTGAGCGACTGATTTCAGCCATAGCCCCCACCAAAGCCATCACATCCGCCCGGCTCGTGCCCAACGATAATACTGCCACCAGGTTGTAAGCATCGGACATTTCCACATATATACCATGTACAGTAGCCAGCCGCCGGGCTGCCGCGTACCCGCCAATCCCCAATTTCCGCACCGAAATCACTAAACGGGTGGGATCATAATGCACAGCACCCGGCCCTCCCAAATACTCCTTGCTCAGCACGGCCAGCCCCGGTATTTGGTTAATTCTCGAGGCCGCGTCAACGGCCAGGGTCAATAAATCATCCAACACGGCTTGTCCCTTAAAGGCCAGCTGCTTCCTGGCCGCATCCAGTGAGGCCATTAAAATATAGGAAGGACTACTGGTCTGCAGCAAGCGCAGTGCATCAGCCACCCTCTGCCGCTCTACCCGCTTACCGCCCAGATGCAGCCAGGAAGCCTGGGTCAGTGCGCCCCCGGTTTTATGCACACTTTGCACCACTGCATCAGCGCCCAGGGACAACGCATCGGCAGGAAGCGCGGGGTGCAGGCGCAAGTGCGTACCGTGGGCCTCGTCCACCAGTAAAGGCACCCCGTGCCGCCGGCACACCTCGCTTAACCCATCGAGATCACCTACTACCCCGTAATAGCAGGGATGCACGGCCAGCACAGCCCCCGCGCCCGAAGATTGCCGCAAGGCGGCATCCAGCTTGTCCGGCGAAAATCCAGCGGCAAAATCAAAACCAGGCACAATAGCCGGTTCTATAAACACCGGGCTGGCCCCGCTGATCACCAATCCGCCCAGCACCGACCGGTGCACGTTGCGCGGCAGCACCAGTGCCCGGTCTTTACTGCAAGTGGCTGCAATTAAAGCCTGCAACCCCACAGTGGTGCCATTTACTAAAAAAAAAGTACACCGGGCGCCGTAAAGCTCTGCGGCACTTTGCTGAGCCGCGGCTATCACTCCCGTCGGATTGTGTAAATCATCCAAACCCGCCAGTTCAGTAACATCCCAACCCGGCAGATTGCTCCGCCGCATTGCTTTTGGCAGCCCCGGACCGCCACCGTGACCGGGTACATGCAGGCGTACTGCTTTTATATTGCTGTATTCTTCCAAAGCATCCACCAAAGGAGTATGCTCATGATTAATTAGCAATGAATTTCTCCTATAAATTTTTATTAACGTTTTATTTTATCATATTGTTAACCAACGGGCTAGAAACCAAACCTTTTTTAACCCTCAATTGCATTTCATTTACTTCATAAAGATACCGATTAGCGGCCAAAATAAAAATAAAGCGCATGAAAGGAGTGAATACAATAGAAATCAATACAGATAAATTATCCCAGAAGTATCGCACCAATGTGCCCGGCCTTATCCGGGCCTGGAAAAAAGGCACCCCCGACCTGGAGATTTCATGTCGCACAGGCATCAATCCAGCCACTCTCAGCCGGATTAAAAGCGATTTGGAAATGGCTCACCGCCAAGCCCGGCTGGTTCAGAAACAAGCATTGCCGGAGGGCGAACAGTTGTCCGCCAAGCACCACATACTTTTGAACCCGTTTCTATAATACTCATAATCAATACTGTCCATAGTTAAACAACAAATTTTTTCCTCACAATCCGAGCAAATATAGTATCCCCAAATACAGATACCTTGTTTCATAACCCTGTCGGATCCGCAAAAGCAACAAACGCACTCGCTCATGATATCACCCTTATTTAATATATGTAACTGAACCGCCGCCGGTCCCAAAGAGTAAATATTTCCAAGCCCCGATATACTGCGCTACAGCCCGATTTGCAAGTTTTACCAGTGGCACTAAGTATGTATATGTTAACCCTTGCCATACTAAAAAGCTGCGGGGTATAAAAAACCTCCCGCAGCTTGTTAACCTTGCTATTTTAGTTCTGTTCTTTTTTTTCTTTCTTTTTCTCCACTGCTATAGCGCAATCCGGACAGAAATTCTGACAGATGCCGCATGCAATGCATTCATCGTTTATCTCTACCGAAGGCGTACCGTATACCCCCAGCACATCGGACCAGCTCATGCACTTTTTGGGACACTTTTGAATGCACAGGCCACATCCCTTGCAAAGCCCGGGGAACAATGTCCAAAAACCTTTTTCCACTTCCAGGGTACGCCCCTCGAAGGTTTGAGCCATTTAAAATACCCCCTTTACAGTATGCTGGCCACTAATTCCATGCCGCGTTCAATAGCCCGGAAATTCATTTCCCGAAGCTTGGGATTCTTCTCGAATTTATAGCCCAGCTTTTTCTCCAAAGCCGCCTTGGCGTCCTCCACGGCCACCACCTCGGTGGCCTTCACCACCGCACCCATGATAATAATGTTAAACACGCGGGGATGCAGCTCATTCTTGGATACCTCAATAGCTGGAATGCCCAGTACTTTTTTAGCGTTCTTGGGCAACTCATCTTCAATATCTTCAATGCCCGAGTCATAAACATATATGGTTTCAGGCCCTGCATACTGCTTGGTGCGTCGAACGGCCCGGTCACTTAAGGCCACAACGATATCACCGATTTGAAACTTGGGCGCTCCTATATGCTCATCGCCAATCTGCAGATAGGCTACGGAAACACCGCCCCGCTGTTCCACACCGAAATTAGGTATATACAGCGCCTCGCGCCCTTCCTCGTTAGCCGCCTCGGCGATAATCTGGGCTACCGATTGCACCCCCTGGCCGCCCTCGCCAGCCAGAACAATTTTTACCGGCTTAGCCATTTATTACTGTCCCTCCTTCTCCCGGGGACCGGGTACTTTAATTTCCCCTACCTTAAAATATTTGGTCATTTCTTGCTCAACAAATTTCCAGGTATCTTCGGCGTTGGTACGCCAGTTGGTGGGGCAGGTGGATAATACCTCCACGAAACTAAACCCGTTCCCGGCCATTTGATTTTCCAGTGCTTTTTTAATAAAACCCTTTAATTGCTTTACATTGGCCACGGTACCCCTGGCCACATAGGCACCTTCCTGAGTGATAGCAGCCACCATTTCCGGCCCCTGAGTGGGATAACCGGCAGTGTTTACATCACGGCCATAAGGTGAAGTTTCAGTCTTCTGACCAGGAAGGGTAGTCGGCGCCATCTGGCCGCCGGTCATGCCATACTGAGTATTATTGACCAAAATTGCCGTAATCCGCTCGTTACGGGTCGCCGCGCTTACCAGATGCTGCGCGCCAATAGCGTAACCACCGCCGTCACCCATGTAAGCAATCCCGGTTACTTCCGAATTGGCCCGCTTGATACCGGTAATTACCGGTGTTGTGCGGCCGTGGTGAGTTTGTACAGTATCTACATTGAAAAAGTCCCAGGACAACAGCGAACAGCCAATGTCACAGCCAAAAACAACCTTATCTTGAATGCCCAGCTCATCAATGGCCTGTCCCAGTGCTTTAAGCACCAGTCCGTGGCCACAACCCGGACAGAATTTATGGGGTTTGGATTCCACACGCCAGCATTTGGGCATGGCAGGCTGTACTGACATTACAAAAGCCCCCTTTCAATTCTCTCAACAAATAATCATAATTAGTATGATCCCACGCTTCATAAAGCGCAATCTTAATTATATATAATATCATAGCATTAGCCTTTTATTTCTTTCACACGGGCTACCACTTCCTCGGTGGTAATACCCACACCCGGCTTAAACAAGGATAGCATTTCTGTTGTGTTTCCATAAATAACTTCTTTAATCAATCTGTCCAACTGCCCATTGGCGGATTCCACCACCAGCAGCTGTTTAGCCTTGCCGGCCACATCCCGCAGCTGGTCCGCCGGCAGCGGGCGCAGAGTAATGGGACGGAAATAGCCTACCTTGTAGCCTTCTTCCCGCAGTTCCTTGACCGCCGCCTTACAGGCACGGGAAACCACGCCGTGGGAAATTACCACCAACTCGGCATCATCGGTATCAAAGGCATCGTATTCAGCAATCTCGGGCGCCGCTTTGGCATAATCGGCCAGGTAATTTTCCAGCACCTCGAACAGCTCTTCTTCCACATTGTAAGTATTTCTTAAATGAGTCGGTTCCCTATCCACTCCCGGCATCCCGGCCATGCCCACATAAGGCTCGGTGGGCACCATGGTAATGCCCCGTGACGCAGGGTCATACATGGTTAGCGACTCTCTCATCTTGGCCTGGTAACCATCACCCAGTACAAAGGTGGGGAAACGGTATTTCCACGCGGTATTAAAGGACTTGATTGTGTAATCAAAAAGCTCCTGGTGGGTAGCGGTAGAGTAAACCACCCTTAATCCTTCGCCGTTGCCGCCCAGCGTGGTCAAGGTGACTTCCTGCTGTGAATAAATCACCGTAGCGGTGGAAGGACCGCCGCGCTGCTGCACAATCACTACCACCGGCAGCCGCATGGCCTCGGCCATGCTCAGGGGTTCCTGCATTAATGTATTACCCGGACCGGCGGTGGCGGTAAAGGCCCTTCTGCCGGCCAGTACGCCGCCCGCAGTAGTGAATCCCGCCGACAGCTCATCCTCGGTCTGCAAAAACCTGCGGCCGTACTTGGGCAACATCCTGGTCCAGTAATGCATAATCTCATTCTGGGGCGTTATGGGGTAACCGTACATGATATCGGCCTCAGCCGCTGCGGCGGCCCAAGCCACTACTTCATTACCGGTCATGAACACCCTTTTTTCACCTTGAATCGGTTTTTCTGGCATTGACTTGTACACCTCCTAAAATCTTGACTCCATGTGAAACTTATTTACCAAAACGTGTGCGGCATATACCTTTCCAATTTCCTAACCGGGTGCCCGGCCATATCCACCGGCCCGATTAATGCCGCAATTCCCGGGACCGCTGTAGTAACAACCACGGGCAATTGCAATTGCCCGGCCGCTTCATCCACTATCCGGGCCCCTTGCTGAACAATCTCCACATCAGTTTCGTCTCCCAGGTGGCTGTTATTGATCAAACCGTGTACACTACCCAGCTCGCGGACATAATCCACTATATCCGTCACGCTGCCCGTCATTGGCCTGGCAATATTTATAACAGCATAAATCTTCAGGTCGGGATCCGCACCTGCTCCTTCCAGCAGGTTTAGAGTTTTAGCACCTTCCACTCCATAACCGATATCCAACACAATATCGCCGGATCGGCGCAATGCCCAACGGTTTTCCGCCCGGAGCACATTGCCTGTTTCACCCAACCCCATGGTATCCCTGGTCTCCCAGGCCAGCACGGTAATCCCTTTGCGCTGCAACTCTTTTTTTATGGGGCGCAGCGTGTAACACGGCTCCACAATATCCAAATCCACCAGGGTAACCCCCCGGCCACAAGCGGCCAAATCAACCGCCCTGTTAACGGCTACTTCGCTTTTACCGCTGGCATATTCTCCAACGTAAGCTTCTACTACCCGCGGGCCAATAATCTTCACCCCCGCGATAAATTTAATAATTCTAAAATCTTGTGTTATAGTTTTAATAATCTAGAAACTTTTTATGAATTATTTTGTCATCAACACTGTTTAAGTATATTGCAACAACATTAACCCGTCAAGAAATTAGCTATATTACAGAATCTTTACACTGCATACCGTATTTTTCATACAAACCAGTGGTTCATTAAAACCAACATAACCAGACCGGGCAGCTGTAATATACCGGCCACCAGCACAGTAAAGGGATTGTAAGACACATGCATATCCAAAAATTCCAAGCCCCAATTTAGCAATATTAAGAGCACCGTACCAACAACCAAACACCAAGCCGACTTTAAAAGCCAGCGCAGCGGCCTGTACATGGCAGTAGTCATAATATACAGGCCCAGCAGCGCCATCGATCCTATAACAAGCAAATTCCATTCCATTAACCGTACCCCCAATCAAGCCTATCCGATACCAACCGGCTCCATTATTCCCGCTTCGTCCTAAAGTGATGTAGTTCTCGTACCCGAAGCAAGAATCCGCTTATAAAATAATATGGGGTATTAATGGAAAAAATTACTGTTTATCAAATTCCAGGACTCCCATTTCTATGGTGGGAGTTCCTATCTTTACTTCAGGCAGGGTAGAATCCCCAATCTGAAGCCCCGATGTTCAGCTTTAACTGAACGGGTTCACTCTATTTCCCGGCGGCCCTCAATAGCCCTGCCCAGGGTTACTTCATCGGCGTATTCCAGGTGAGCGCCCACCGGCAAACCATGGGCTATTCTGGTCACCTTTACACCAAGGGGTTTAATCAGCCGAGCTAAATAGAGCGCGGTGGCATCCCCCTCCACATCCGGGTTGGTGGCTAAAATCACTTCCCGCACCGCGCCGCCTGCCAGACGGGCCAGCAGGCTTTTAATATTCAATTCCTGAGGCCCCACACCCGCCAGGGGTGAAAGAGCGCCATGCAACACATGATAGACACCTTTAAAACCCCGGTATTTTTCTATGGCCGCAACATCCCTGGGATCCTGCACCACACAGATTACTCCGTTGTTGCGCGTCTCGTTAGTACATACCGGGCAAGGGTCTACATCGGTCAGATTACCGCAAACCGAACACTGCCGCACCTTATCCCTGGCCTCCCTGATAGCCTCCGCCAGGCTGCCGGCCACCTCCGGGGGAGCGCTCAACAAAAAAAAAGCCAAACGTTGCGCCGTTTTGGAGCCAATCCCGGGTAATCCGGCCAATTCGCCGATCAAGCGTGATACCGCGCCGGCGTATTGCATTTGCTTCACTATACAGGGCTCCTTTTACCGTTAGAATAAGCCGGGTATATTTAACCCGCCGGTTAATTTACCCATTTCCTTGGCCATCATATCCTGGGCCTGTTTTAATGCTTCGTTGACCGCAGTCAGAACCAGGTCCTGAAGCATTTCCACGTCCTCCGGGTCCACCGCCTCGGGCTTAATTTCCACAGCTACGATTTCCTGGCGGCCATTGGCCACCACCCGCACCACACCGCCGCCGGCGGTGCTTTCCACCGTCCGATTGCCCAGTTCTTCCTGCATTTTAGCCATATCGGCCTGCATTTTTTGCACTTGCTTCATCATTTTAGCCATATTCCCACCCATTTTTAGTACCTCCTTATTTATTATCCAAATCCTTTTCCAGGGGCACCACCGCACCCTGAAACAGACTTATCGCTTCCTCAGCATCCAATTGTTCCGATTTCTTTAGCCAGCCCGGCGGCGGAGCATCGTAAAAATCGCAGCGTATCTGCCAAGTCAAGCGGGTAACTGAATCCAGCGTTTTAGTCAACAATTGCTTGATCTCGGGATCCCCCGCCATATCCTTGATAAAAATATCTCCCCGGGGCACACCCAACACCAAACAATGTTCTTTTATTTCCGCGGGCCAGGCCTGGCACAAGCAGGTATAGGCAATCGGATTAGCTTTTTTAACCATGGCCATTATTTCCGGCCACCACTTCTTAAGTTGTCCAATACTATAGCGGGGGTCATCTTGAACATTGTGCGCAGCTTGCCGGTCGGGAGACGTCGCGGCACTACCGGACTTTGGCGCAGCTTGCTGAACCGTTTGAAGCGCCGCTGCACCGGTTTTTTCAGCAGCCGCCACCGGGTCGGGAGTGTCGGCAGGTGACTTCTCCAGCCCGAACGAGGACCGGGAATCATCTTCACTATTGGGGGCAACCGGCGACAACGGCCCGGCAGCCGTATTATTGTCAGCAACGCCAGGCACCGGCACAATAACTTGATTAGCTATAGTATTACCCGATTTAGGCTGCTTGCCATCAATCAGGAAACCGGCCTGGGTGTTTACCTCCACCGCCGGAGACTTAAGCGCTGGTTGACGGCTGCCTTGCAGCACCGGAACATCCTTCACGGACGCGTTATTAACACCCGGCAGCCTTTGCCCGCGCTGTTCTGACTGTTCCCCACCGGCCAGCGCCTGTTCAAGCCGCTCAATCCTGTACAACAGTTCATCTATCGGCGGCATATCATCGTCATCCATAATCCGCACCAACGCCAACTCCAGCACTACCCTCGGATGCGCGCTGCGGCGCATGGTCTGCTCGGCCTCCACCAGGCGATCTATAGCCCTGATCAGCTGATTGCGCGTAAACAACTGCAACAATTCCGCCGGGGGCGTACCAAACCCGGTTTCCCCCGTGCCTTCGGGAACCAGACAAACCACCAGTAACCGGCGCAGATATTCCGTTAATTCCCTGACCAGCTGTTGCAAATCTTTACCCTCGGCAACAATAACGGCCATTTGCTTTAATACGTCAGCCGCTTTTTTTCCCGCCAATCCGGTGACTAAATCAAGCAGCACATCTTCAGACACCGTACCTAAAATACTGTACACCGTATCGGCAGTTACGGCGGCTTCCCCGCTTAACAAAAGCGCCTGGTCCAACACACTCAAGGCATCCCGCATACTGCCTCCGGCGGCCCGGGTAATAGCCCGCATCGCATCCCCGTCCACGTTAAAATTACTCTTAGCCGCTACTTCTTCCAAACGTTTGGCGATTAATTCGTTAGGTAGGGGACGGAAATCAAAGCGCTGACAACGGGATAGTATGGTCAGGGGCACCTTATGCGGCTCCGTGGTGGCCAGCACGAACACCACATGCCCGGGCGGCTCTTCCAATGTTTTCAGCAAAGCATTGAAGGCCTCGTTGGTGAGCATATGCACTTCATCCACTATGTATATCCGTTTACCTCCCAGCGAAGGAAAATATTTTATATTCTCCTTCAACTCGCGTATTTCATCAATACCCCGGTTGGAAGCAGCGTCAATTTCAATTACATCCATGGTAGCACCGGATAATATTTCCCGACAATTCCGGCACCGGTTGCACGGTTCACCCCCCTGCCGCTCCGGGCAATTAATAGCCCGGGCCAGCACCTTGGCCGTGCTGGTTTTACCTGTGCCCCGAGGCCCGCAGAATAAATAAGCGTGGCTCACTTTGTCCGCCATCAATGCATTGCGCAGTGTCTCAGTCACATGCTTTTGTCCCACCAGATCACTTAACTGCTGCGGCCGCCACTGCCGGTATAAAGCCAGATAACTCACCATCCACACCCCTCGCATAGATTAACCACTAAATTAATTTCGCTGCCGCGGCGCTTTTTCCCTTCCGCTGGAACCATCGCCTGCCATAGATCTTAAATCGGTTTTATAAAGAAGAAAACCGGCCCTAAGCCGGTCTTATCGTAAATATAATAAATTTAATGGCCGTGCACCTGTCGTCGAATACTGACTTCCAAGCGTTACTTTTGCAGGTAGCTCGGATCAGGCACCCTCGCGGCACCCGGATAAACTTCCTTAGTGCTGCTTCCGTCAGGATCTGACACGGTTCAAAAGTCTCCGTCGCGCAAGACCCAATCGTCAGCACCCCTTACAAAAGCCGGACCTCACAAGCCAAATCCTCGGACAGGAATTCAACCCCGCTACAGCGGATTACGGGTACAGGGCACCGCTACCTCCCCATCTAGCACGGCCAAAAGTAAAATCTGGCTGTTTAGGAATGAAGACGGACCCGTAATATATCGGTTAAGTCCGTCCTCATTCCTAAATATCATATGGCGGAGAGAGAGGGATTCGAACCCTCGAGACGGATTCAGACCGCCTACGCGATTTCCAGTCGCGCGCCTTCGACCAACTCAGCCATCTCTCCTTGGTCTACATTACACATTGTATATAATTATAGCGCTAACAACCGCGCAATATTTATTATACATATCTTTTAGTTTAACCGCAAGACCTTTTACTTATAATAGCCGCCCAACCGCCAATTAAATACTGGCAGGTCTGGCAACCACCCGCAAATAAATGAGAGAAGGCGTCGGACCTTCTCTCATAAGCAACCATCCTTACAGTTTTTTGATACAAAACATGCAAAGCAGTTCTCCATAAACAATGTTTTTACGTTGTATTACATTTATACACTATACTGCAAACACCAAGGAGCAAAAATATTCGTACCGTTCACTTGATCAATCGTCTTAACAGTATTACCCAACCAAATTTGATCCGACCGAAATTACAGAAATACCAATTTAGTTAACCTACATCACCAACAACAACTTAAACAAACACAAAAACACTACCCATAAATTGGCTTACTTGCGCAACAAACCCGAACCATAAATCCGACGCTTCTTGCATACCGTACGACCTGATTACTGTATGGATGGTGCTTATATGCATTATAGCAAAGTCAAGAACATTTTGCAATAGTCAACTTTTGCAGGAATACTTACAAAAAAAGCTTTTATGACGCATAAAATGCCCTTCATCTTCTGTTTGTCTACATAGCGGCCCAAAGCCGGATAATTACTATTGCACATGGATTCGTAATATCCCCAACCAATTATGTTCAACTTTTCCCCGCGCTTGGTAAGATAAGAAGGCTGCTCTTTTTAATTGTTATTGCAGGTTATATAGAATATTATTTAGAATAATATAGATAATTATAATTTTATCACGAGGGATACTATAAATGGAACATAAATCTACTTTAGTTAAGCTAAAAGAAAATGAGCGGGAAATTAGAAAAGATCTTATCATTAATGCATCCATCAACCTTTTTGCCCGTAAGCCATTCAATCAGGTGAGCATACGTGATATCGCCGCTGAGGCGGGAATATCACCGGCTTCCATCTATCGTTACTTCTCAGATCGTGATGAATTATTTCTTGAAGCATTATACCGTGAAGCCAAGGTTATCGGAGAAAACTTGGCAAAGCTATTTGAGGAGAATAAAAATGCCTCCATTGAAAAAATGGCCTGCGATTTCGTGGCATATCTAGCAGACCATGATTCGTTTTTCCAGATGATGACGCACTTTATGATAGACGGAGGGATAAGTGAAAAATCACTGGAAAAGTTTAACACAATAGAACGTTACTTACTTAATATTTTTGATAATATCTTTATCAGGATAGGCCTTAAACAAAATGTACGTCTTGTGTCACATGCTTTTTTTGCGGCCTTAAACGGAATACTAATCACCTTTAGAAAATATCCGGGACGGAACGAAGAGGAAATAGGGAAGCATATGCTAAAATTGGCTTCAGTAACAGCGGAAATATTTAAAAATGGCGCTACCAAGTTATAAATTTTCAAACCCGTCAAAAGATCAGCTTCTTTTACCGGGTTTTGTTCGGAACGTAAGCAATCTCATTCTTTATATCCGGCACGTTAGAACAGCGGCTTTAATCTCCGTTACTCCTGGTTTACCGGTCCGGTTTTTCAACCGGCTGACCGGCTTCCAGCATCGTCCTGCTGCCCAGCAGGAAAAAACCCTGGATAAAAAGCAACGCCCCGGTCCCTACGAGCAGCCATTCTATTTTTATGGAATCGGCCACCGGCCCGAACACCAGCATACCCAAGGGCATCATGGAACTGGCGATCATGCTGAACACGCCGAATATCCGGCCCATATAACTCTCCTCCACCTTCTCCTGAATTAAAACCATGGAGGGCGTATTGAAAAGCGGCATGGTCACGCCAATCGCACCCATGATAGCCAGGTAGATCCAAAAGACTGGTACCAGCCCCAGGGCGACGGTGCCGGCGCCGCTGACCAGTATTGACAGGGTCATGGTATGCACCCGGTTTTTAAAGCCGCCCCAGGCGGTCATGATTAAACCGCCCGCGATCATGCCGATGGAAAAGGTTATTTCAATTGCCGTAAGCCGCCAGACATCGCTGCCGAAACTGCGCGCCACCTGGAGCGGCGTTAAAAATGCCGCCGGCGCAATCAGGAAAAAGAAAAAAGTGCAAAAAATAAAGAACTGCTTAATGTAAGCATTATTTTTAATGTAGATAATGCCTTCGCGCATATCGCTGAAATAACCGAGGGGTTGCTTTTCCAACGCCTTGGCATGAACGGGCACCTGGAGGAACAGCAGCAACGCCAATACAGCGATAGCCGCTGTGACAACATCGATAAAAAATATGGCTTCAATACTGGCCACGGTAAGCAGCGCGCCACTGACCATGGGTGATACCAGCGCAACCGCGGCCTGGATGCTCCCCATAATCCCGTTTACCCTGGTAAGCTGCTTCTGGGGCACAATCTGCGGCAGAAAAGCTCCCACCGCCGGCGTTTGCACACCGGAGCCGGTGGCACGGACTGCGCCCATCAAAAAGAGCAGCCACAGCGCGTTGTAACCCATGAGAAACAGTACGGCCAAAAACAGGGTTGATAACGCAATTATAGAATCGGACAGCATAATAATCAGCTTCCGATTATAACGATCAGCCCAGACCCCGGCAAAGGGAGAAAGAAAAAAGGTGGGTAAAAACCCGCAAATAATATATATAGTCATCATCACGCCCGACTGCGTATTTAAGGTGATGTACCACAGGATCGCGTACTGTACAAGGGACGTGCCGAAAAGCGACAGGCTCTGGCCGGCCAGAAAGATTACCGTATTTCTTTTCCAATTATTATTCATATTTATTCCTAATCTAATTTGTTAACCGCGTTTATATTTTAGCATATTTATGACAGAGAACAAAGCCCGCAGGTATTGTTCCGCCCGGTTTCAAGGCCCACAGCCATTCCCCTGCAATTCAACTTCTCTTTCCGGGTTTTTCAGTATAATAGATTAATTATAAACTTGAAATCAACTAAACTGCTGTTTAAGGACATTTTTTAGTATTTTGCCTACTGCATTTCTCGGAAGAGTATCAACAAATCTTACCTCTTTGACACATTTATAACCGGCAAGGTTTTGTTTACAAATAGTTACTATATCCTGCACAGTTACATCTGTATCCGGTTTCTTAACAATATACGCTCTGGGAATCTCGCCCCACCTACTATCGGGGACACCCACAACCGCCACTTCAGCAACTGCCGGATGGGTGCTAATTACTGTCTCTAATTCAGCGGAATATATGTTTTCACCACCGCTAATTATCATATCCTTTAACCGGTCAATCACATAAACAAACCCATCTTCATCCTTTTTGCCAAGATCCCCTGAATGGTACCACTCACCGACCAATGCCTTTTCTGTAGCTTCAGGATTATTCCAATAGCCTTTAAAAACCTGGGGTCCACCGCAAAGTATCTCTCCAACCTCACCGGGGGACAGCTCCCGATCAGTTTCAGGGCTGATAATCTTGATGTCGCCGCAAAAGACAGGCTTGCCCATAGAAACGCTTTTCTCCAGTGGCATTTCGTGAGTCCAGAAGGCAACCGCACCGGAGTATTCGGTTATTCCGTATACCTGTTCAACTTTTATGCCTATTCCCAGGTAGGCTCTTATTAAGCTGTCCGGTACCGGCGCCCCTCCGCATATTATAGTTCGCAAAGCTTTCAAATTTAATTTTTCCACACCCGGAACTTTAAGCATGGCAAGCAACATCAAGGGGACAGACATCAAATTATTAATTTTCTCGTTTTCAATAATCGTCCAGGCGGACATGGGGTCAAAGTTAGGCATAAAAACTATTGTACAGCCTTTGTGAACGTTAGTTATCAGCGGGGCAAGACCACCAATATGGAAGAATGGCGCCACCGCAAGGAAACGGTCGCGATAGCGCCAGTCAATCGTATGGGAAAGGGCCACTGAAGCTGAGAAAAGATTATTGTGGGTTAACATGGCGCCTTTAGGTTTACCTGTAGTACCGGAAGTGTACATAATTACTGCCGTATCTTCACCCTTGCTCATTACCTCATCAGGTTCATAGGTGGATTGCCCGGATAGAACTTCCTCAAACTCAGGGTCCGGTCCCGCCCCTCCCGCTCTTAAAAACAGACGTATTGGTGTGGTTGAGCGTAATTTTTCTATCATTGGGCTAAACTCATCATCGTATAAAATCAAGAAAGCACCGCAATCGTTTATAATATAGGTTAACTCCTGAGCCTGTAAGCGCCAATTAAGCGGGATCACAATTGCGCCAATTTTAGCTGCTGCAAACAAAGCTGCAGCAAAGTAATGATTGTTTTTACACAAAACAGCTATACGTTCACCACGGGAAATTTTTTGTTCTTTCAAGTAAACGGCTAATTGGTTTACACGTTTATTGGTCTGGTCGTAGGTAAACCGATAATTTTCCCCCACAAATGCTTCAAGACCAGGTGAAAGATAGGCACGATTACTCATCAATCTACCAATATTTATCATAACTGCCCTCCCCCAACTTAATTAATTTCTACTCAATAACTTCTGCTAGTGCTTGTTGCTGGTATGTCCCAAAAAAATCATCACAGAAAGCTTCCCATTCTCCCGCGGCTTCCAAAGAATCGGCATCAGAGCCAGAGAGTACCGGAGCGTTCATTAAACGTTGCAGTTGTTCAGACAGCTCATTAACTGTATCTTTCGGGGCTTCCATTAAGGCTTCAACAACAAATGCTTTAGGGTCAAACCATGCTGAAGCCCTCTGAAGATCGCGATATATTTGGGTAAGCAATACATTTCTTGGGCCTTCCCATAATTCGTTTACTATAGCGTCTCTAAATAGCCGGGGCAGTGAGGAGAATTCCTCCATTACTCCGTGACCGCCAAAAACGCTCATTGCTTTACGTAGTACATCAACAGCCTCGCAGGATGCAGTTATTTTTTGCATTAAAATAAGTTCCCGAAGAATAAAACGCTGTTTTAGGACATTCAATGGCTCATTGGTCTTCAGTCCGGGGACAAGTTTGCGTCCTAGCTTAATGTACATGTCGTATAGCTTAAACGCACCAGCAATTGTCCTCTGCGAAGTATTCATCATGTCTCTGATCTGACGTGCCGCCAGCGGGAATTTATTAATTTTACTGCCAAATACATCACGGAATTCACTATACATTTTAGCTTCCCTTGCAGCGCGAAGCATAGCCGCACCGCTGGAGATCCCCACAGCTATACGTGACAAGGTAAGTACAATACCTACGGCATTAGCCACTCCCTTATCGATTGGGCCAATAGGATAAGCAACTGCTCCGTTGTAGTCAACTTCGGCTGTAGGTAATTCACAGGTACCCATTTTCCACTTAATTCTATTAATTGTATAGTCATTCCGATGTTCTTTTTCTTTATCCCCGGGCAGCCAGGCGGGCACTATAAATGTCCCGACCTTTTCATTGCCGGTTACTTTGGCTGTCACTACGGCATAATCCGCATGCATAGCCGAACAGAAGAACTTATTCCCATAAAGCTTGTAGTTATCTCCATCAGGTACCGCCGCCAGCAGGTTCGCGGGAATATCCGAACCACCCTGTATCTCGGACATAAACTGAGCCCCAATAGCAAATTCACCGTCAATTCCCTCTTTGCAATGCTGAAGGATTTTACCAAGTTCGGGAATACCGTGGTCAGGATAATGCTCGATTAAAGCAATTAGACCTTCAGTGCAAGCCAAAGGACACATAATACCGAATTCGCCGTTTTGATGAAGCAAAAAGCGCTTAATAAAACTTTCCCAAGGAGTTGTTCCGACAGAGAATAGTCCTTCAGAAAAGATTTCTTTTTCTAGTACCGAAGTCTCCATAGGACGTATTATGCGGTCAATACGGTGATTATGAGCGTCATAGTGCAGCATTTTAGGATGAACTTCGGGTCTTGCCATGTAGTCGGCCATGTTTCTCCAAGTGAATGATACTTTGGAAGAAAAGACCAGCAACTCCCGGTGCAGTTCACCCCATTCGTCACCAACATATTTCCGCACTAACCTCTGCAGAAAAACATCGTCCCGATAATAATCATAGCTATCCCTTCTTTTTAAAAAATCATCAAAATTGTACGAGTTGGGAAAACCATATAAAGTCAAGTCACCACACCCTTTCTGTTTAAGTTAACTGAATAGTTATCATATTTGAATAATAACAATACGCTTAACACTTGTCAACATAATTCATCATAGTAAACGATGTTTACACACAAGCCAAGCATATCCGAATGCCTCAACAACAAACGAAAACGGCCCTGCTTTGATTCGAACCGTATTTCAGTCGTTTGGTGCCATCGCTGACTGGGACAGTCCCACAAAAATTGTCGCAGCTGCAAAAGCGTCGACCACAGTAAAAC
The DNA here is from genome assembly GCF_039851975.1 of Desulfoscipio sp. XC116. Classification (GTDB taxonomy): domain Bacteria; phylum Bacillota; class Desulfotomaculia; order Desulfotomaculales; family Desulfallaceae; genus Sporotomaculum. The sequence continues at coordinate 71,721 of NZ_CP156660.1, read as the reverse complement.
TGCAGATTGGCTCCGGCACTGCAACCACCCCAAAATAGGTTGTTGCACAACGGGCTGAAGAGTCATAGTGCGGCAGCTTTTTATAAAAATACCGGATTGTTATCGGAATAATTAGCTGCATTTAGAAAAGGGAGCGTCGCTCACTACTCCAAGAAAGTAGTTTTGCGACACTCCCCTTTTTTCTGCATTTAATATGCATTTAATAGGACCGGCTGCTTGACCGCTTTTTCCCTCTAAAGCCCCCACCGCCCCCGGCGGCGCCCTTCTTACCCGATCCGCCGTAATAGCTCCTTTGACCGGTACGTATATTTTTATTCTTTTTAATCCTGAGCGGCATTTCTTCAGTCAACGCAACAGGGGTCTGATCAGGCTCCTTGGTAAGCACCTTTAAGGCCGCCGACAGCAACGTAACCGAATCGGTTTCTTCCAATAGCCCTTCGGCCAGCACCCGGTAATTCTCTATGTTTTCTTTTTCTACAGCCGCAAGCAATCTTTCCACTGCCATGCGCTGCTGCCCCTCAATAGCGTCTTTTAGCGTCGGCACGGGGCGGCGGGCTATTTTACCCCTGGTCATATTTTCAATTACCCTCAAGTGATGTATTTCCCTGGGCGTCACCAAAGTAATGGCCACACCCGTTTTACCGGCCCGCCCGGTACGGCCGACACGATGGACATAACCCTCCGGGTCCTGGGGAATGTCAAAATTATATATATGGGTTACCCCGGTAATGTCCAGCCCCCTGGCGGCCACATCAGTAGCCACCAGCATTTCGATCGCGCCTTCCTTAAACTGTCTCATCACCTGGTCCCGCCTGGCCTGGGATAAATCCCCGTGAATCCCTTCAGCCGAATAGCCACGTTTGTTCAATGCTTCAAACAGCTCGTCTACCCGGCGTTTAGTCCGGCCAAAAATAATAGCCCTGTCCGGCGACTGGGTATCCAGCAAGCGGCACAGCACATCAAATTTTTGTTTTTCGTGCACTTCGATGTAACCTTGCTCAATGTTCGGCACCGTTACCTGCCGGGATTCAACCCTGATAACCTCCGGGTTGTTCATGAAGCGGCCGGCCAGAGCCCGGATAGGGGCCGGCATCGTTGCGGAAAAAAGCATCGTCTGTCTTTCCTCCGGAATATCTTTAAGTATATTTTCAATGTCCTCAACAAATCCCATATTCAGCATTTCGTCCGCTTCATCCAAAACCACTATACCGACTTGATTCAGACGGATTGTTTTGCGCCTCATGTGATCCATTAAACGCCCGGGCGTGCCCACAATAATGTGAGGTCTTTTTTTAAGCGCTCTGATCTGGCGGTTAATATCCTGGCCCCCGTATATAGGCAATGTATTGATGCCCTTATATTGTCCGAGTTTATTTAATTCCTCAGCTACCTGGACGGCTAATTCACGGGTGGGGGCTAAAACAATACCTTGTATATATCCTCGCCCAACCTGTAAAATTTCCATCAGAGGTATACCAAAAGCCGCTGTTTTACCGGTGCCCGTATGTGCCTGACCGATGAGGTCCCGCCCTTGCAAGCCTACGGGAATGGCGCGCTCCTGTATAGGCGTCGCCTCCTCAAACCCCATATTATTAAGGGCCTTAATTAAAGGCTCGGTTAAACCAAAGTCATGAAATACCATCATAATTTTTCCCCTTTACTTGATCTATCATCTATAGCATACCCAAACCACAGTTACTATCATATCATAAATAAGCAATACCTTGGAAATATTTGCGTTTTAAGAATTTGTTTATTGGACTGTTTGTCTTTATAATATTACTTACTATACTCTATCCGGGGGCAAACAAATGGATTACGATTACGATTTAATAGTCGTTGGCGGCGGTCCGGCAGGTATGCTCGGCGCATCCACTGCGGCGGCCAAAGGGTTAAAAGTCGTCCTGCTTGAAAAGAACGACAAACTGGGCAAGAAACTGTTTATTACCGGAAAAGGCAGGTGCAATGTCACTAATAACGGAGACGCGGATGATTTTTTTCAAAATATCATCTCTAATCCCAAATTTCTGTACAGCGCCTTAAGATCCTTTGATAATCACCATCTTACGGCACTGCTGGCATCTTTGGGTGTCCAAACCAAAGTGGAACGCGGCAACCGGGTTTTCCCCGCCTCGGATAAGTCCAGCGATGTTATCAAAGCACTCCAAAAGCACCTGCAGATAAACAGTGTTCATGTAAAATTACATACTGAAGTCAAAGGAATACTCATAGACAATCACCGGGCAGCGGGTGTATTTATAAACAACGATAAAAAAATATCCGCGCCCAAAGTCATTATTGCCACGGGGGGCATGTCTTACAAACAAACGGGCTCCACCGGAGACGGCTACAAAATGGCACAGCGGCTGGGCCATTCCGTCATAGATCCCAAGCCGGCTTTAGTTCCCTTGGCAACCGGAGAAAAATGGGTCAAAGACCTGCAGGGTCTAACGTTAAAAAACGTGTCCGCAAAAGCTGTTATTAATAACAAAGTCCGTGCGGAACAATTTGGAGAAATGATTTTTACCCACTTTGGCGTATCCGGGCCAATTATTCTAAGCATCAGCAGCCTTATAAAACACTATATTCATACAGAAACCAATAATCCGGTGCTTTTAACCCTTGACCTTAAGCCGGCATTGACCAACGAGCAGCTGAATGCCCGCTTACAGAGAGATTTTAATAAATATAGCGGCAAACACTTAAAAAACGCCCTTGATGACTTACTGCCCCAAAGAATGATTGACATTGTATTACAATTGTCCGGCGTAGATATGCACAAGCAAGTAAACCGAATCAACAAAAAAGAGCGGGAGCAGCTGGCGCATACTTTAAAAAATGTTACTCTAACAGTCACGGGCACCCGCCCGCTGGATGAAGCCATTGTTACCAGCGGCGGTATTAATATTAAGGAAATCAACCCGTCAACCCTGGAGTCTAAAATTATTAACGGACTGTATTTTGCCGGAGAGGTAATTGATGTTGATGCCTTAACCGGAGGTTATAATTTACAAATCGCCTTCTCCACAGGATATCTAAGCGGTTTAAGCGCTGCTAAAGCATGATTAAAGCTGTTGCTTAAAACCAAAAGCAGGGAGCAGCCGCCCATAAGGCAGTTACTCCCCGAAAGATTATTATATGCAAGAGGGTTAACAATAGTACGATAGCATCAAGCAGCGCATACAAACAAACCATAAAATTCAACTTGCCTGTGCAACAATCATGTTTAATGCTGCGGCGCAAGTAATTTGGGGAGCGGGGCGAACCCATCTCAAAGTTCAATAAGCTATACTTTCCACTGCAATGTCAATGCTAAGATCTAAGCTATTAATCCGGGCAAAAAGGTGGCCAGCTGCGGAAAGGCAACCAGCAGGGCCAAACAAACTATAATCGCCCCCAAAAAAGGCCATACACCCTTATAAATCACTTCCAGGGGTATATCCGGCGCAACTCCCTTGATAATGTATACATTCATACCCACCGGAGGCGTAATTACCCCCATGGCCACGGTCATTACAATAATTACGCCGAACCAGATAGGATCGTAACCGAGAGTATTCACTGCAATGGGATAAAATATAGGTATGGTTAGCAGCACCAGGGCCAGCGCATCGATAAAACAGCCCAGCACCAGGTAGATAAATAATATTATGGCCATCACTGCAAAAGGAGGCAGGGGCAAGGCACCGGCCATTTGGGCCATTTCAAACGGCAGCCTGCTTACGGCCATCAGACGCCCGAAAATCATAGCCCCGGCGATAAGCAGCATAATCATGGCCGTAGTGCGCGTGGCGTCTAAAAGGGATTTGTTAAAACCCTCCCAACTGAGGCTTCTCTTAAAAAGGGCTACCCCCAAAACACCCGCGGCACCTACAGCGCCCGCTTCCGTGGGAGTAAACCAGCCGATAAAAAGCCCGCCCATGGATATGGAGAATATAACCAGAACTTCCCCCAGCCCACCGCGGAGCGCTACGGATCTTTCCCGCCAGGTTGCTTTTGGCCCGGCGGGACCCAGGCCGGGCCTGCGAAAAGTAATCACCGCGATGGTGGCCATATACAGCAGCATAAGAAGTATACCGGGCAGTATACCCGCTACAAATAAACTGCCTACCGACTGTTCCGTTGCCATACCGTAAATAATAAATATCACGCTGGGCGGAATCAGCACACCCAGCACACCGCCCGCGGCCACGCTGGCCGTGGCCAGTGAATCGTCATATTGATACTTTTTCATCTCCGGCAATGCAATGGCGCCAATAGTAGCCGCTGTGGCCGTATTGGAACCACAAATAGCCCCGAACACGCCGCATGCCGCCTGAGTGGCTATAGCCAGCCCACCCGGATAGTGGCCGATCAGCTTATACGCAAATACGTACATCCTGCTACCAATACCTGAATAAAAGGCCAGAAAGCCCATCCAAACAAACATGGCGATAACACCCAGCGAATAGGAAGCAAATGTGGCGTAAATTTCCTTGGCCACCATACTAAAGGCGGCAGACGGTGAAGTCAAACAACCGAATCCGACAAGGCCCACCAGAGCCATGGCAAAAGCAATGGGCATCCGCAAAACCAATAGGATAAAGAAAGCTATAATACTGATTATTCCAACTATCAATGCGCTCATTTATTTAATGCCGCCGCCTTTTGCATAGATTTCATCGCCTTAGTTTGAGGCGATGACAGGGTTGTTATAGATGGCTGCCACAACCTTTGCGCGGCCTCTACTGTCCTAACCAGCAATACCAGGGCAAGCACCGCCAGCCCAAAGGCAACCAGGTAAATAAAAGGATATAAAGGTAATTGAGAAGTAGGTGACACTATACCGCTGGCCGCCGTACTGCCGGCGTAGACACCGACCTGCCAGGCACAAAGACTCCAAAATAAGCAGGCCGCAGTGTTAATTATTAAATCAACCGGCCCTTGCAATTTTAAAGGCAGCCGGTCAAACACAAAGCTCACGGCAATATGGCCGTCCTGCACCGCACAGTAAGCCAGGGACAAGCCTATCGTCACCACCGTTAAAAAAACAACATATTCGTAAACCCCCAAAATGGGACGGCTGAATAAAGCTCTCAAAAATATATTGGCAACCGCCAGCAGCATGGCGGACACCATGCACAACCCGGCTATTTTATCAATAACGCGGCTCAAGCCCGTCACCATACCGGTAATTCTAACCACTTCCCATCACCCCCAGGTATTATTGGTATTCCTTATTGTATTTGTCAGCCAGCTCCAAAACGGTATCCATAATTTGCCGGCCCGCGAGCCCCTTGGCATCCATATCGGCTACAAATTCATCCTGAATGGGCCGCACAAGCTTTATCCAGCGATCGGTTTCCTCTTCAGTCAGTTTTATCTCCTGGACGCCCTGTTCTTCAACAGCCCACTTCATAGCGGCCTCGTTTTGCTTATCCCACAGGCCCATAGCCACTTCCGTAAAATATTTTTCATTTACTTTTTCAATGGCCGCCTGGTTTTCCGGAGACAATGAATTCCACTTATCCAGATTCATGGTTATAAAAAACAAGGTATTGTAAAGGAAAGGCGTCTTGGTTAAATATTTAGTCACCTCAGCATGCTTCCAACCCTTTAATACTTCAACCGGAGACAGATTGCCCTTAACAACTCCCTTGGATAAAGCTTCATAAGCATCGGACTGGGGCATCGCCACCGGATTGGCCCCCAGATCCTGAAGTGTTTGAGCGCTCAGACCCGTAGCCCTTATTTCCAGGCCTTGCAAGTCCTCCAGACGGCGTACCGGAACCTTGGTGAACAAATCTCCGGGGCCGGTGGTAAGCGCCATCATCATTTTGGTATCCTGAATTTCTTCCGGATTTATTTTTTTAATTCCCTCCCAGGCCACCTTGCTGGCCACCTTGGAATTATTATAGGTAACGCCGGGAAGCTCAAAAGTCTCCATGACCGGAAAACGTCCCCGGGTGTAGGAGAAACAAGACATGCCCATATCGGCAACACCGCTGACCACCCCGTCGTACACCTGATCCGCTTTAAGCAGCGTTTCGCCGGGATAGCTGGTTATCTTCACCTGGCCATTGGTAGCCTCTTCAATCGCTTGGGCCCAGGGCTGGATTAAATCTGTCTCTGCCGGATGAGTGCTGGGAAAGAAATGCGCCAGTTTAAGTTCAACAACCTGCCCCGTGCCTTTTTCGGGTGCGGCCGACGACCCACAACCGGCTAAAAGCACCATCATACCCAGCGTTAATATAGCCGGCAACTTTTGCTTCAACCTCCATATCACCTTACTGCCATACTTACTCAATTCCTTTGACCTCCTTTTTCTCTCTGGCAATAAAAAAAACCCCCGTAGGAGTTAAAAGAAGAGCGGGCCGCATCATCCCAACAGCGACATACCCCACATTAAAACCAGCGAGGCTGTCCGGGAAGCGCCTGAAACCTGCATCTACTTTACCTACCGTACTACTGTCCTACCCTTTTAAAAACAGCTTTAAAACAGCTATTATTACACACCATACCCGGTGTCGCTACCGTTAATTAATACCATTTTACCATACCACTCTAGTGCATCCGAGAAATGCAAATGTTTCTCCGGATATTAATGAAAATATATTCTGCTTTGACAATAAATTTCCTCCCACAATAAAAAATTTTTTTAAATTTCCAAATACAGAGGACAGAAGTAAACATAGTTAATTTTTTCACTACAATGGCAGGGATAATAATGCCGAATATTGAATGTTTTACTAAAGTAATGCTGCAAAAAAGGAGATACATTTAATGATTAAAATCAGAATGTTTCTGCCGGGCTTACTGCTATTGCTCTTGCTCAATGCCAACCCGGCTTGCGCCGCCGACTATAAAGTGGCGGAGGGAGACTCGCTATGGAAAATTTCCCAAAGCTATGGTATCAACATCGATAAGATAATGGAAATCAATAATTTAAAAGACGATCGCCTGACCGTCGGACAAGTTCTGAAGCTGGACAACACATCAAAAACAACAGCGGCTCAAGCACTGACAGCAAATCAAAAAGATAGCCGTACTCCTCCCGGCGCTTACATTGTACAGCCGGGAGACACACTCGGCGGCATAGCCCAGAGGTTTGGCACTACCGCCGAGGGTATCCGCAGGCTGAATAATATCCAAGGTGATTTGATTTATGCCGGGCAAACATTGTCCTTAAACGGCAGCAGCGTTTCCAGAGGTTCTGTCGAACGCCCTAAGAATGCGGAAGCACTGGGAGAAAGCAATTCATCCAGGCATGGCCGGCTGATTGATTGGTATAAAGAAGGAATAAACATATTAAAACCGGGCCTGAAGTTTACCGCTACCGATACTCGAACCGGCAAAACCATGCGTTTTGCTGTTCTGGGCGGCTCAGACCACTGCGATGTGGAGCCTTTAACCAAAGAAGACACCGATATCATGTTAAGCCTTTTCTCCGACTGGACCTGGACTCCCAGACCCGTATGTGTGCAAGCAGGCGGAAAAGCTATTGCCGCCTCCCTGTCCGGCATGCCTCATACAGATATCGAAAATATAACCGATAACAATGTAACCGGACACTTTGACATGTATTTGTTCAACAGTCAGCCTCACGGTTCCGGCATATCAAAATCCTATGTACAACAACATTGCGATGCCGTACTGCAAGCAGCTGATTAACCATCTAATGCTCATTTTCTCCAGATTCTACAAGCCAATGCTTGCAGAATCTTTTTTTGTCAGCTATCAAAATATGATTTTGCGCTTATGCTAAACTGATTATAAATAAAAAAGGGGCTTTCCATTTAGAAAGCAACCCTTCTTGCAATACATATTTTATTACCCTATACGGCCCGTTTAAAACTTTTGAACATTTGCGGCTTGGGGACCGCGATTGCCTTCTACTATGTCAAAAGTTACACTCTGGCCTTCATCCAGGGTTTTAAAGCCTTCACCTTGAATTGCGGAAAAATGAACGAATACATCGTTTCCTTCACTTGTCTCAATAAAACCGAACCCTTTATCGGAATTAAACCATTTTACTTTGCCTTCCATTTCTGAAACCTCCTTTACTGTAGAATAGATCAAAAAGCTTAAAACTTAAAACCTTGACCAAGCATTAAGAGGTCTCAAAAGCGGTTTACGTTCTCAACTTTTTAACACGTTTGTAATAATATCATGGTTTTGCAAAAATAGCAAACTAAATTATAAATTTACCGTGATGTTCTAAATAGCGCAACCTTTATAAAGCTTCACTTTCGGAGTCTAAACTACCCGACCTTCATGCTAAGTTAATGCCGCTGAATCAATCCCTGGAACCAACCCTGCCCGCGCGGCCCGGCCAAGCAGGGTATTTACCGCATTATACCCCGTATCGCCCAGATTTTCGGTGAACTCATTCACGTAAAGGTTAATATGTGCTTTAGCTACATCCGGCGATAATTCTTGGGCATGGCTCAGCACATACTCTTGCGACGTCTCCGGATGTACCCGGGCATACCGGACCGATGCCCTAATCCACTCGGCGACCGCCGTAAGATCCAATGAACGCCGGGCAATAATCGCGCCCAACGGAATAGGCAAGCTAGTATCGGATTCCCACCAACTGCCCAGGTCCGCCAGCATAGTTAACCCGTAGTAAGGATAAGTAAAGCGCGCCTCGTGAATTACCAGCCCCGCATCAACCAGACCGCCGCGTACAGCCGGCATTATTTCATAAAACGGTAAGATTACAATATCGCCCACGCCTCCCGGCACATTTTGGTCCGCCCATAGCCGAAACAGCAGGTAAGCGGTTGATCGCTCACCGGGCACCGCCACCCGCTTACCGGCCAATACAGCCGGTTTGCCGGCAGCGACCGCCCTACCGGACACAAGCACCAGCGGCCCGCATCCCCTGCCCAGCGCACCCCCGCATGGCAGCAGCGCATACTCGGACAATACCCATGGCAGTGCCGCGTAAGATACTTTCAGCACCTCCGGTCCATTGCAGTCAGCCGCCAGGCTGTTGGTGATGTCAATATCCGCGTAAGTGACATCAAGCTTGGGTGCGCCAGGTATCAGACCATGTACCCAAGCGTGAAATATAAACGTATCGTTGGGACAGGGAGAAAAAGCAATTTTCATAGCAACATCCCCTTCAATACCAGGCCGGCATCCTCCAGGACACCCAGCGCCTCTTTGATACGCCAGGCAGCACGGTCCCGTGGACCCACCAGATTTGATATAGCGCGAAGTTCAAGAACCGGCACACCCTGTTCATGAGCGGCAACAGCCACACCATAACCCTCCATCGCCTCGGCGGTGGCCCCCGGCACCCGCTTAGCCAATTCAGCGGCACTATCAAGCGTACCCGTCACTGTCGATACAGTAAGCACCGGGCCGATTTGGACCGGCAGCCCCGCCGCCAGCAGCGCCTCCGCCATATCTTGCACCAGGCCGGGATTAACCTGAATGCAAGTGGCGCCAAGACCTAATTCATCCAAACAGCTAAAACCCTCGGAAGTTTCCACACCCAGGTCCGCGGCGACAATCTTATCGGCCAGCACGAGCGAACCCACTTCAGCCCTGCCGGGAAATCCACCGCCAATACCGGCGCTCACAACAAGGCCGTATTGGGTGTTAACCAGCATCTTCGCCGTGCTGACGGCAACCGCTACCGAACCGACACCCGCCGCCAGCACGTCAAACCCTTTATCGCTATTCCCATCCCGGCGCAACCCACATAACACCGCTTCCATCTCTGCCTGAACAGCGGTCACTATAAGCACACGTTTTCCCGATTCCCGTTTATATACATTTAATACCGTATTCATATGTGTATTATAATCTATCTGTAAAGCTCAATAATATGGAAAATCAGGTGGATATCGTTTTAAATTATAAAAAATAATTGCCAAGTTCCATTTTTTATTATATTATATATAACATATTGTATTATGGTTTTTGTTGCTTTTACTGACCTCATTTATAATGCATTAACCATAAGGCACTGTTTTATCTTTGACGTTACACGTTATTTGAATTTTCTCATTAAACCAATCAACACCATTATTAGAATTATCGGGTAGGAGTAAACATATGGAAAATAACAAACCCAGGCGCAAAGCACAGGTAAGGCTCTTAAAAGAACAAGCTTACGAAATCATTAAAGAAGGTATAATTAACGCATTTTACAAGCCAGGCGATGAACTTAGAGAAACATCTCTCTCCGAAGAAATCGGCATGAGTAAAACGCCAATCAGAGAAGCGCTAATTCAGTTGGAAAACGAAGGATTTGTTCAAATCAGGCCGTTTAAAGGAGCCATAGTAACTGATATATCCATTGAGGATGTTGTCAAGCTCTATGAATTCCGTGAAATAATTGAAAAATTTGCTGTCGAAACAGCAACGTATAGTTTCACTGAAGACGAATTAAAATATTTGGAAAAGCAAATCCAATTAATGGAGCTTGCCTTGGAAGATGAGGCCTTCAATGAATATGATGTTGCGCACAACAACTTCCATTATCTAATTGTTTCGAAAACCCAAAATAAATGGATCAACAAAGCCCTGGCCAATATGGAAGACTACGTAAAAAGAGTTAGAAATATCATTATGAAAAATGAGCCTATTAATTTTATCGGGGATTATAAACAACTATTAAAAGCATTTGAAAATAAAAACGCCCGGGCGGCGGGTAAAATTATTGAAAAACATTTAACCAAGGTTGTAGAAATCTATAAAAAATCCAAAACAGTGTAAAATTTAGCTTAGCGGCATAAACGCTCCGGCCGCACTTTGATTCACCCGCTCGCTGCCTGCCTTATCAAATCCCAAGACTCCCACTTCTATAGTGGGAGTTCCTACTTTTAAGCAGAATCCCATCTCCGGTTCTAAAGCCCCGCTGTTCAGCTTTAGCTGAACGAGTTCACTGCATTTCATTCTCCAATACAATGATTTTTATTTAATACAGCATATAGATGAGTTGGCTTTAGCAGCACCGATAACCACTTTCTTCACCCCCCTGCTTATTAAAAGCTTAGCGGTTTTTTTTGCTTTGATCTCATCCGTTTGACTTTCCACCTTATTAATAAACGGTATCCACCTGGCATTTATGGGGACACTCTTTTTATAACCCAGGGGATGTAACATTATATCTACAATAGTTTCTTCATTTACAACTTCCCCATATTCAAGACCCGTTAAAGACTTAATTTGATCAATGGCATAAAAATACTTTTCTACAAGTGCTTTACCAATACAGTCTACTCCCACAACAACAATAACTACTGTAGCGATTTCGGGCACAACCGGTTCATTAACACGAGGTGCTTTAAAGGGTCGCCCCTTGGATCCATCACCTTCAATCAGCAGATAGTCCGGAGCACTTAATCCATGCAATGCCCTAACTTCCGGCGCGGAAATGCCCAATAACTTATTTTCCCGATTAATGTCTTTACCGACATAGATTAAACCATATTCATTAAAAGAACGCTCTATGGTGTCTATAAATACCTCATCCTTATCTGTCAGCACCAGCAAATGCGGCCCTCCATTGGTGGGAGCAAAAATCTTTGTAGTGGTTGTAATAATAACCTTACCACCGGCAGCCAATAACTCTTCGGCCATTTTCTCAATAATAGTTGTTTTACCGCCCCCCCCAACTACTACAACCACATCACCTCTTTTTACGCCTACGGCTTCCCTTATTTGCATTAGATCAACAACCTCTTATCTTATTAATTAATATTCTTAATATTCGCGGTATAATCCTTACTATATCGCTTATCCTCAATAGTTAATATTGAACCTGCAATAGCAATTAGCGCAGCAATAGAAAATATTATTGCAATATCATAACCACCGGTAAGATCATATAATACTCCCGGCAAGTATGACCCCACAGCCGCCCCAAACTGATGACTGGCGGATATTATACCAATAACGACACCAATGGAGAATTTACCGAACAATTTAGCACACAATGAACTCATTATAGCGACGGGTGCCATATCGGTGATGCCGAATAAACAAACAAAAAGGATAAGCTGGTGTATATTGTTCGCCGGAAGAAATAATAAAATCAATAAAGAAAAGACCCTGCAGGTGTAAAGAGCGGCTAAAAGCCTGGTCCGACTAAAATAATCCGATGCATGACCGGCGGCAATTGTACCTATAATATTAAAAATTGCCAGTAAACTAATACTGAACGCAATAACGTTACCGTTAAAATTATTACCTTCCAAATAGGGAATCAAATGAGTATTAACCACTCCCAAATCCGTGAATCCACAAAAGAAATGAGGCACCAGCAGCGCCCAAAAAATAGGCTTTTTAAACAGATTGAAAGCATTCTCCTGATCATTTATCGGACGGACTGTTTCTTCTTCTTGGTTGCAACACTTGTTTTGATTTACAATACCCTCCTGTTGAGCATCCGACCCATAGGGCCGCAGGCCTATATCTTCAGGCTTGGACCTGATAAAAAGAAAAGTCAGGGGGGTGATTACAAATAAAACAGCCGCGCCAAAAGTAAGAAACGTTACTTGCCACTGCCAGTTGTCTACCATATAAATGGATAGCGGAACAATAATCATTTGCCCTACCGCCATTCCCGAGGTAACAAAACCCAAAGCAAAACCCTGTCTCTTCTGAAACCAATGTATGACAATCGCGGAGGCAATAACATTGGATGCACCGGCATAACCAATAGATATCATAATTCCATAGATTAAAGCAAGAACCCATATATTATTTAACCACTGTATTATTATTAGACTAAGACCAATAATAGCCAGGCTTAGCGTTAATACCGGCCTGGCCCCCCAATCATCGGTTAAACGCCCGAAGATAGGTTGGAAAAGACCATAAACCAACAGCCCTATGGCAGAAATTAATGAAAGAGTGCCCCTGCTGACATTATACTCCAGTTCCCAGGAGGTTAAAAAAGCGCCAAATGACAAGCGTATCCCCAATGAAATTATTAGAGCTAAAAAGCACAGAAACAGAACTATCCAACCATAAAAAAATTTCTTTGTCAATATAATCATCTCCCTTTTAGCAAACCAATTCCGCCGCACTTTATTTTTCAACCCTATTCCTTAAAAGCTTACTAAGATTAAAGCCGCAATCTCCAACATTATTACAAATAAAAATACAACCCAAAAGGAAGATGTTAAATCCACTAAACATAAAATAACCACCTCCTTCCCTTTTAACTGAAGCAAGGAAAGGAGGTGTATCCAACTCATCGCTTATTGTCCATGACAGGCAACTTTTATTGCAGTAACTACCTAAATGCCTAATTACCGTATATCCGGTGCGGTATCCACAGGGACAATTCGGGAACATAGGTTACTACAAGCAAAGCAAATATACTGATTATAATAAAAGGAACCACGGACCAGGCAATTTTATTAAAAGGTTCCTTATATGTGGCCATGCCGACAAAGATATTCAATCCGAATGGCGGGCTAAACATACCAATGGCGCCATTCATAGTGAATATAATTCCCAAATGTATAAGATCCAAACCGATTACGTGAGCAATTGGCACAAAAAGCGGGGCCAGCAATAGGGTAAAAGGCACGGCATCCATAAACATGCCGGCAATTAACAGCATTATATTCATTATTGTCAATACTGCCCATGGCAGGGATAAAAATGGTTCTATGGCTTGCTGCAAAATCAATTGAGTTTGGTTTACAGTAAGGATCCAGGAAAGCACCGATGCCGCAGCTACCAAAATCATGACTTGCGCCGTAGTTAATGCAGAGCTTATACAAACTTGCAACGCGCTTTTATAATCTAATTCTTTATAGACAAACAACCCGACTATTAATGCATAAACAGCTGCCACAGTTGCGGATTCCGTCGGCGTAAATACACCGGCGTAAATCCCTCCGATGATAATTATAGGTACGCCCATCGCCCAGGAAGAATCCTTTATAGCGATCCACACCTGCCCCGGCGGAACATGAACAGTTGACCGTATATCGTTTTTCCGCGCATACCAGACGGAATATGCCATTATACACAATCCCATAAATATACCCGGGCCAATGCCGGCCATAAACAACTCACCAACCGAAGTGCCGGTTGTGGCCGCGTAAACTATCATGGTAATACTGGGCGGAATAATAATAGCCAGCGAAGAAGCCGATGTCACCAGCCCCATGGAAAATTTCTTACCATAGCCGTTTTCCAGTAAGGCGGGATAAGTTATACTGCCAATGGCCACAACAGTCGCCGGGGCCGAACCTGAAAGAGCGCCAAATAATAAGCAGGCCAGCGTGCTGCCAATTGCCGTACCTCCGTAAAAACGTCCCACTAAAACATTGGCAAGCGCCAGTATTCTACGTGACATACCGCCTTTTCCCATAATATTGGCAGCCAAAATAAAGAAAGGTATGGCCATTAAAGAAAATCTATCGATTCCGCCAAACATCCTTTGCATAAATAAGAGCGGCGGAATGTCTTTAATAACAATAGCTACTAATGATGGACCCGCTAAGGCAACGTATATGGGGATACCTACCGCAAGCATAATACCTAAAAGACTGATCAGCACACCTAGCATTTAGCCTCACCCCCCTCTTCCCTGGCAAAACTCGCCTCCAAATATTCCAGGGCCATAAGAATACTGCCCAGGGGTAAAGCCGCATACGGTATATACATGGGGATCATCATCGCCGGGCTTACCTGCATGGACGAATAGACATGTATGGTAATTTCAATACCCAAATAGGCAATAATCAAAGAAAAAACAACGCATATCAAATTAGTTGCAATAACAAAGAAACGCTTCATTGAACCCTTAAGCTGAGTAACAAAGGCATCCATGCTTATCATCATGCCCTCACGTACACAAACTACCGCTCCTAAAAAAGTTACCCAGATAAGTGTATATGTAGTCAGTTCCTCAGCCCACTTCAATGAAAATCCAAAAATATAGCGGCCAATCACATTAAAGCACAATATGAGTGTAATTAATAATATAGCGTACCCAATAGCAGGCTTTATGCACTTTTCCACTCCCCGGTTAATTTTTGCTAATAACATATTTACCTCCGATAAATACGCGCCTGAGATTATGTTCCGTTACCCAGCGATTATATTAAAACCGCCGGGTAACATTATATTTTTACTTGGCGCTTACTTCAGCAATCTTCTCATCCAGCTGCTGCAGCAATTGTTTACCTTCATCATCAATAATGTTCATCAACTTGGCACGGGTAGGCTCTTTAACCTTGTCGGCATAAGCCTGACGGGTCTGTTCGTCCAGCTCAACTACGGTTAAGCCTGCTTCTTTCATAGCAGGTATAAATTCCTCAACTTCCATCTTGCGCTGTTTATCACGCAGCCATACGGCGGATTCTTTAGCCGCAGTTCTGACAGCCTCCTGATAATCGGCGGGCAAAGCATTAAACCAATCTTTGTTAAAGGCCACTACCAGCGGCAGATAACCATGATCCGATATAGCCATGTATTTTTGCACTTCATAGAATTTCATCTCATAGATACTGGGTATCGGGTTTTCCTGACCATCAACCACACCTTGCTGCAGTGCATTGTATAATTCACTAAAGTTAATAGGAATAGCACCGGCCCCAAGGGCTTGGAATTGGGATATAAGCACGGGGTTTTCCATGACACGAATCTTTTTGCCTTTAAATGACTCGGGACCCTCAATCTTAAAGCTGCCGGTCAGCTGCTTAAATCCGCTTTCCCACCAGGCCACACCTTCCAAGCCATTATCTTCAAGGGTCTTAAGCAACGCGTCTCCGACCTCGCTGTCTACCACTTCATAACAGACTTCTCTGCTGGGGAAAAGGAAAGGCAGGTCAAGAATACTCATATTAGGTTCAAAACCGGTAAAGTTTGAACTTGGCAGTATAACCGCTTCCTCCCCACCCATTTGGGTGGCTTCAATCATTTCCCGGGCCGAGCCCAGCTGCTCGGACGGATAGATAGTAATTTCCACTTTATTATCCGTTGCTTCCGCTACTTTTTCTTTAAACAGTTTCATAGCTTCCATCTTAGGTGAGTCAACCGGCTCTACTGTCCCTAATTTAGCGGTATAAGTCTTACCATCATCACCGGCTTTTTTATCCGCCGGTTCCTGGCCGCCACCGCATCCCGCAAGCGCAAATACACTAATTATTAAACAAGTTAACCAAAAAATAGCCTTTTTCTTCATAAATTCAGCCCCCCAAGTAGTTTTTTTTATTTTGCCAACAAACACTTTAGGACAACCAGACGTTCACCCCCTATGGTTTCATTATTTAATCCAAATTGACAATGGAATACATAATTAAATAAACATCTGCGCTTCGCCGCTGCACATAATATTAAGTATGCAGTATGCAATACTTTACATATAAGATAATATCTACTTTATTTTCATGCACTAATGGATACTGTTACATAAATAGAATTCGTTAAAGATTACAAAAACTCCTATAAAAAATGTCGATCCATGTCGTTTGCAAATAGAACATTTTTAATTTAATTGTCATTTTCGGTTTAAACCTGATCAACAACTATGTAGGTGCCGGGGGTACCCATCCTTTTGGGAAGGTACCCCCGGGAGGAGGAGAAAAGTACCCTGTTCTAATCTCAAATTGGTTAATATTAAGCGTTTTTCTTTTTCAGCGCTTCCAGAACTCTACCCGGCGTAGCCGGCAAATCATGGATCCATATGCCGCAGGCGTCATGCATAGATGCAATGATGGCCGGTGCCATCGGGAAATGCGCGGCCTCGCCCATCCCTATGGCGCCAAAGGGACCGGGGCCCTGGGGAATTTCCACCACATAAGTGGTCATTTCAGGAACATCCGTGGATCTGGGCATGGGATAATCTTTAAAACCTCTGGTTTTACCCGTAACATACTCTTCCATTAAACCAAAAGCTACGCCCATACCCACACCGCCTTCCATCTGCCCTTCCATCGCCAGGCGGTTAATTGCTTTGCCAACTTGGAACGCCACAGCAGCGTTAAGAACTTTGACTTCCCCGGTTTGAGTATTTATCTCTGATTCCACCACCGCCGCGCCATAGGTAAATACTTCATATAATTTCCCTTGACCTGTCTCCTGATCCAACAAATCAAGAGGCACAACAAATTCTCCGGCGCCTGTCATGTCGCAGCCCTTTTGGTGCAGATCCCGGAAGGTTATTTGCTGTTCCGGATTATGCTTGTTAAAAATCAAGCCATCTTTTGTTTCCAAATCATCGGCCGAGGCCTTGAGTTCATCTGCAGCCGCCTCAAAAAGCTTTTTCTTTAAATCACGGCAGGCCAGCAATGTTGCGTTTCCGGTATAAAATGTATGTTTACTGGCGCAAGTAATATCGGAATCCGGTGTCAATAGAGAGTCGGCGGATATTACTTTGACCCTGTCTATGGTCAATCCAAATTCTTCGGCGGCAATTAACCCCATTACAGTGGTTGACCCTTGTCCAATTTCCGCCGCTCCCTCTTTCACTATCAAGGTTCCATCCTGATTAATTTCGACATTGCATCTGGATAAGTTTAAAAGACCGGTTTTGCCAATACCATACCAGGTCGTAGCAAAGCCCTTGCCCCGTTTTATATGCGACGGTAATTGAGCGGTCTTTTCAGGAGCGGTGGCTTTTTCACATTTGGCCCAATGGTTTTCTATAGCTTCGATTACCTCTTTGTATCCCGGCGGGTCTTTAATTAATTGACCCGTTGCAGTCACTGTTCCCTGTCTGAAGCCGTTTAGCTTGGCAAAGTCGAGTATATTCACATTTAGACGTCTGCAGATTTTATTCATTTGTGTTTCTATAGCAAAACACATCTGGGAGACACCGAAACCGCGCATGGCTGAAGATGGAGTGTTATTGGTAAGAACTGTTTTGCCTATCACCTTAACATTGGGGATTTCATAAGGACCGTAGGAGTGAACTATAGCGCGCATCAATACGCCGGGACTTGCCAATGAATAGGCACCCGCATCTGTGACAATTTCCCCGTAATGAGCCACGATTTTGCCGTCTTTACGCACGCCTGTTTTCAATTTAATCCAGAAGGGGTGCCTTTTGCAGCTGCCAATGAAGTTTTCTTCCGTTGTAAACTGAAGTTTTACAGGTACTCTGGCCTTATATACGGCCAGCCCGAGAAGCAGTTGAATAAAAGGATCGATTCTGGCGCCAAATCCTCCTCCGGTGCCGTCTTCCACTACCCGTACTTCGTCTGTTCCCAGACCCAGAACTCTGGCAATTTCGTCACGATGGTAGTGCGGTGCTTGTCCGCAGGCATAAATAACGATTCGCCCTTCAGCGTCAATATAACCTACGCCGGCATCCGGCTCCAGATAACCGTGCGCATTGGCCGGAGTGTAAAAATCATTTTCTTCAATGAAATCGGCTTCTTTAAAACCTTCTTCAATATCACCGTGGACAAGATTTTGATGAAACAATAGGTTACCCGGAAAATCTTCCTCCTGTACCTCCGGAGCCCCCTCTTTTAGGGCGTCAAATGGGTTGGTTACAAACGGAAGTTCTTCGTAATCAACTTTAATCATCTCTAAAGCCTTTGCGGCTAATTGCTCTGTTCTGGCTACCACAATAGCCACAGGCTCTCCAAAATAGCGAACCTTGTTATCCGCCAATACTCTAAAGTCCTGATCAATATATTTAACTCTGTTAGGACCCTTTAAATCAGCCGCAGTGGCAACTGCAACTACGCCGCGCATAGCTTCCGCTTCCGCGGTATTAATTGATTTTATTTTGGCATGGAAATATGGGCTCCTCAAAACTTTGGCATGGCACATATCCTCAAGGTAGATATCCTGTGCGTAGCGCAAAGTTCCTGTTACCTTGGACCAGGAATTGAACTGCGGAATTCTGCCCCCCAGCCGCAAATCCTTGATATCTTTTTCCTTCAACAGTTCGGGGTTTTTCCTGGCCTCGGCCGCCAGCAAAACACCATCAATTATTTTTTTATATCCCGTACAACGGCACAAATTTCTTTTAATTGATTTTTTAACTTCTTCCCGTGTCGGATCGGGGTTCCCGTCTAAGATTGCTTTGGCATTAAGAATCATCCCCGGCGTGCAAAAACCGCACTGTGCGGCGCCAACCTCCACAAATGCCTTTTGTATAATATCAGGGTTGTCTTTTGTTCCAACGCCTTCAATAGTTAAGATATTCTTCCCTTCCACCCGTTCAACCGGCAGCTTACACGAATTTGTGGGTTTTCCGTCAACTAAAACCGTACAACTTCCACATAATCCCTCATCGCAGCCTTGTTTAGTGCCTGTCAATTTTAAATCTTCACGTAACACTTTTAACAGCGTTTTCTTCGGATCAGTTAGTATGTTAACTGTCCGCCCGTTTACATTTAGTTTTATATCGCGAATAGACAAAAAATCACCCCTCTTGTTAGTTTAAACACAAAAATTACACACAGTTATGAATTAATACCAGTCCTCTAAGTACCAGTTCCATGTAAGCTTAAATATATAATATATTATATAACATAATTTTTCAAGAATTAAAACATTTAAATTTTAATCAATTTAAGTAAACGTTAACTTTTCTAAAAATTTTCATTATAAAAACTTTGCCACATTAATTAAGCCGGCAAAGGTATTTAATAAACCTTTGCCGGCTTCCCCGCCTCAAAACACGTCATTGTCCCGTAATGATTTATAATTAAAAGAGATTCGCATGCCTGCTATATAATATATCGTATTAGAGATTCCTTCTCAATGTTAAGTTTTTCATATTAAAACTTAACTATTTAGACTTTAAAACCCCAAAAACTCTCTCAGCGGTATTCGGCAGTTCTTTTACCCGCGCCCCCACGGCATCGGCAATCGCATTTAGTATGGCGGCGGCCACCGGCACTGTGGATGGCTCTCCAATACCTTTTGCTCCGTATGGGCCTGTTGGTTCGGCGGCCTCGACAATTATGGGATCGAAGTCCGGCATATCAAGTGCCGTTGGTATAAGATATTCATGAAAGTTGGGGTTTTTAATCAATCCATTTTCAAGGATAATTTCCTCGGCCAGGCTAAAGCCCACGCCCATGGACGCCCCTCCCTCAAGCTGACCCTCGACGCTCAGGGGATTGATAGCCTTACCGACATCATGAGCAGCGGTAATCTTAATAATATTGATTTCTCCGGTTTCTGTATCCAGCTCCACCTCGGCTACCTGGGTGCCATATGAGTATGTTGCATAGGGCACCCCCTGGCCGGTTTCATCGTCCAGAGGAAGGATGCCCGGGTTAAAGTTGCCCGTGCCCATAATAACCTTACCCTTGCGCCAGCAATGTGTAACAACTTCGCCTACGGTAATTCTGTGGTCCGGACAGTCTAT
The DNA here is from genome assembly GCF_039851975.1 of Desulfoscipio sp. XC116. GTDB lineage: Bacteria > Bacillota > Desulfotomaculia > Desulfotomaculales > Desulfallaceae > Sporotomaculum. The sequence continues at coordinate 51,422 of NZ_CP156660.1, read as the reverse complement.
AAGAAATATATAACCATCTTTCGCATCCAATCTTTTGGAACTTACATTTAATAGCGAAGCGGCTTCTTCGAACAACTGAGCTTTGGCGTCCCGAGCCGCCATCCGCACGGCGTTGCCCGATATATATGTTTGCCTGCTTGCCGAACTTACGCCCGATTCCGGAGTTACCCCGGAATCAGCCGAAATAATCGATATACCTTCAAAAGGAATACCTAATTCTTGCGCTGCCATTTGACTAAACACAGTATTTGAACCCTGACCTATATCCGCAGCACCGCAAAGTACATTTGCCGTACCGTCTTCCAGAAGTTCGATAAATGCACTGGATGGGTTTGGTTTACCGGTATTACCCATGCCGAAGTACATACAGGCAATACCCCTGCCGCGCACTTTCATATACAAAACACACTCCTTTAAAGCAAGTTCTTAATTCAAGCGGATATTTAACTCCCCGGAATTTTATACTGCAAAATACATGACTTGGTTGGTTTACTTCCGGTGGTGTATAGAATCCCCCATCTGAAGCCTCGCTGTTCAGCTCTAGCTGAACGAGTTCATTATTTAAGACCGCTTCTTTCCACTGCACGCTCAATGGTTTCCAAAATACCCACGCCCTCATTGAGAATCTGCCCCGTAGGTGTGGCCGACCCCTTTCTCAACGCATTTATTTTTCTAATTTCCACAGGCGAAATACCGATCTTTTTGGCCAGCTCATCTATTATAGCTTCATGGGCTATGGCAGCCTGAGGTGCGCCGAAAGCCCGCATGGCACCGCTAACCGGATTGTTGGTATAAACCGTGTAGGTGTCAATTTTTACATTGGGAATTTCGTATGGACCAAACGCACAGGTAGCCACTCTGGTTAATACACCTGTTCCGTAAGAGTTATAAGCCCCTGTATCACCATAGATCTTAGCTTCTCCCGCTATTATTTTACCATCCTTGCGAGCGCCCAATTTATAGCGCATAATAAACGGGTGACGTTTAGTTGAGGAAATCATGGACTCTTTCCTGCTATAAGACAATTTCACCGCCCGGCCTGTCTTTAAAGCCAGAAGCGCAACCAGTGCATGTACTGAATTATCAATTTTACCGCCAAAACCTCCTCCGGTAGTAGTTTGTATTACACGTATTTTATTTACCGGCATATTAAGGTTAACTGCAATTTCAGACCGGTGATAGTGGACACCCTGGCTGGGAGCGTAAACAGTTATTTTTCCCGCTTCGTATATACCAATACCGGTCTCCGGCTCAATATAAGCGTGTTCCACCATGGGTGTCCTAAATTTATCTTCGATGATAATATCCGCCTCTCTAAAACCCTTTTCTATATCCCCTTTATAAACTTTACGGTGGAAAATCAAATTGCCACTCGGATGAACTTCAGGCGCGTCCGGCTTGAGAGCGTCTTCAACCGTAAATACACCGGGAATGGGCTCGTAATCAACTTCTATCAATGCCAATGCCTTCTCAGCAATTTCAATGCTTTCCGCCGCCACTGCCGCAACCGCGTCACCATAACAACGCACCTTGTCTTTAGCCAGGACGGGCTGATCTTTTATATGTATGCCATAACCGTTACAGCCCGGCACATCATCCGCCGTTAAAACCGCCGCTACGCCCTCCAAGGCCCTGGCACGGTCTGTGTTAATTTTCCTGATATAAGCATGGGCATGTGCACTGCGCAGCACTTTTGCGTATAACATGTTGGGAAAAAACAGGTCGTCGGCATACTTGGCCTGGCCGGTAACCTTGGGCACCCCGTCAACCCGCGCGATAGAGGAGCCGACCACGTCCCGGCCAACAGCGGGCATAACGACTTCCCCCTCGCCGCGCAGCTCCGTCGCAGCAGCCAAGACAGCATCAATTATTTTTTTATACCCGGTGCAACGGCACAAGTTGCCTGAAATAGCCAGTTTTATATCCTGGGTTGTGGGGTTAAGATTTTTATCCAATAAAGCTTTGGCGCTAAGCAGCATGCCCGGTGTACAAAAGCCGCATTGCACCGCGCCTTTGGCTAAAAATGATTTCTGCAAGGGATGCAGCCGCTTTTCTTCACCCAATCCTTCCACCGTAACTATTTTTTTACCTTGAGCCTTTAAGGCGGGCAGCATACAGGAGGCCACGGACTCCCCTTCCAACAGAATCGTGCAGGCTCCACATTCGCCACTGTTGCAGCCTTTTTTAGTGCCCGTTAAACCCAACTTTTCACGCAGCACATCCACCAGAGTCATTTTCGGGTCGATATGAATTTGATGATCTTTGCCGTTTACATTTATTTGCAGCAAAACTTTATTCATTTAATTCACCCCCCAATTCAGTTATGGCCTTAATTAGCGCTCTTGTTACCAATACTTTAGCCATTTCCCCCTTATAATGAGCACTGCCCCGGATGCTGTCCCTGGGGTTGATTTCTTTTTCAAGCACAGACAGCGTTTCCTTAATTACGCTTAGTTTAAAGCGCATACCCTTTAACGCATTTTCCATATTCTTTGCCCGTACCGGAACCGGAGCCATGGGTCCCAAAGCTATCCTGACATCTTCAAAGGCGTTCAGATTATTATTCGCCTTTACCCAAACCCCCGCATTTACGATAGGCAGCGCCAAAGCCTTACGCTTGGCGTGACGCATGAAAGCGGCAGCTTCACCCCAACCGGAAGCTTTAAATTCAAAGCCAACTAATATCTCCGAGGTTGGATCAACCGCCGATTTTCCCGCACTTACAAACAGCTGATCGACAGGCTTTATTATTTCGCCCTGATTAGTTAAAATACGCACCCTGGCATCCAGCGCCATTAAGGCAATAGTCGTATCAGCCGCCGGCTGGGCGTTTACTACATTGCCGCCAATAGTGCCGATATTGCGTATCTGGGGTGAGCCGATACTCCGGGCCGCATCCGCCAGAACACGTGCTTTATCTTGGATAATAGCGGATGATGCCAAATTATTGTGAGTAACCATTGAGCCCACCATAATCCAGCCATCGCTTTCAGTGATTGTTGACAATTGTTCTACCGCGCTTAGATCAACCAACGCGTCAGCGTCCACTTTATGTTCCCGAAGCTGCAAAACCAGGTCTGTTCCACCGGCGATTATGCGGGCGTTACCTGCTTTTTCCCTTAAATAGACCATGGCCTCCTCAACTGTGCCAGGGTGGAAGTATTCCTCGCAAGACATGTTTGATACCCCCTAAAAAATATTTTTTCATACTCTACTAAATTAAAAACCCAGCGCAAATTATCCGTTAGATAATCAGGCTGGGTTTTAATCACTTTTATAAAAGGGCACAAACCCTCTTATCATGAAAAAAATCAGCATAAACCATATGATATTTTATATATAATATATTAATACAGATTCAGTTTTTTGGCAAGATCTCTATCCTGAAAATAGCGTTAGGTAATTTCATCCTCTGATGGTGCCGTGTTAGTGGCATGGTGGTCTATTATTGCTTTCATATTAATTACCCCTCTCAAATTCATGTCGGAATTTACGCGATCCCGGTGAAAGCATCAGGAAATAAACTCAATATAAATGGTTCCGGAACCGCCGCAAATCATACCCTCGTCTGCCAAGTCACGTTTAATCAGAACCGGTTTGCGGGTTTTAATCACATCTTGCGCTTTTTGCACGGCCAGATACTCCAATTGACCGCCACCTACCGTACCAATAATTTTACCGTTTGGATATACCAGCATTTTAGCTCCCGCTTTGCGCGGGGTAGATCCGCGCGTGCTGCACAACGTTGCCAGCGCCGCGGTTGCGCCGTTATTTTGTATATTTAATATCGCTTCCAGAATTTCTATATTCATGCCAGCACCCCCGCTTTTACATATTTCATAGGCTTACAGCTGCCTTCATTTCCATGGGCCACTATCTCGGCGAGGATACTCAAAGCAATTTCACCGGGTTTCTGCCCGCCCAGATCAAGGCCGATTGGCGCAGACACTTTTTCTAATGTTTTTTTGCTTATCCCTTCAGCCATAAGGGACTGGAATGTCTGGCGCACCTTGCCCGAGCTGCCTATCATACCAATATAGCAGGCTTTGGAATGAATAACCGACTTCAGACACAGCCGGTCATATTGGTGACCGCGGGTAATAATTACTACGCTGGTCAGGCTGTTAACCTCAGCCGGCCGGCAATGAAGCACATATTAGCTTGTCCGCCCTGGGAAAACGTTCTGTACTCACAAAATCGGCCCTGTCATCTATGACAACGGTTACAAAACCTAAAATAGATGCTATTTCCGCCAGCGGTTGAGCCACATGTCCGCCGCCAAAGATGATTAATTTTTTTTGCGGAAAATATAAATCCTCTAATAGAGTAAATTTAAAAATCTCCTTATTGGGTCCTGCTGTATCTACCTCAATAAGATCAGTGCTCGGTGCGGATTGGGAAAATATATGACCGGCCCGTGCAAGCATCCGCTCATCCAATTGCGGCAGCCCCAGTGACCCGTACTTTTCATCTCCCGCCAATAAAAGCCGGCCACCCTCCGGCATGCCGGGATACCCATTGCCATCAATCAAGGTATATACAATTGCCGGAGTACCGTTCTTAACAAAATCCAGCAACCTGCCGTATAAACTTGTATTTTGCACCACTGTTTTATACTCCTTATCCCCAATAATAATGTTTTACACAGCACCTCGCATGGTGCGAAAGGCTTTTAACGCACCATAACCAACAGCCATTGCTTTATCGGTGATAGCATAACATACCGCTTTATCTTCCCGATCACTCCTTATAATAAAACGTTATACTTATCCAAATATAACGAAGTTGCAACAGTTCATGCATCGGTATGGATACAAAAGCTGCATCTATATTGAATGCCATACAAAATATCCCATACTTTGCATTCCGCGTCTTGCACCGGCATATTATATATAATTCACAAGCTTCTTGTAATCAATATACTTTTGATAGGCAATTTCCACGGCTTTCATAAAGGCATTGATAGATGATACATGGGCCCGCTCTTCCATTTCCCTGATCAGGGGCTTTATGCCTTGACTTAGATCATACCCTTCGACGATAGAAGAAAAAAAATCATTTGTATGTGGATGAACCGTCATAAATGAGGCGCGTACAACAATTTCTTTATCCATATCTATTTCCAACAAAGCAGTTGTTCTTTGCAGATGATCATGCATCGGTATACCCTTGGGCAATTGGGCATGACCACTAAATAGATGGGTTCTTGTTGCTAATTTCATAAAACACCTCTAAAATATATAAATATTAAACCATGTGATGCAAAACGAAAGCTTCTTTGCATCACATGGCGGTGTTATATCATTAACCTTCTTTTTCCTTTAATGCTTGCAATATCTTCTCCGGAGTTATCGGAAGCGTGTTAATACGTACTCCCACGGCATCATAAATAGCGTTGGCAATGGCCGGTGCTATGGCTGTAAGGGCGGGTTCACCCAGGCCTTTGGCGCCATATGGGCCGTTCGGATCATCCGATTCAACCAAAATAGATGTTATATCGGGCATATCTACAGATCTTGGCATATTATAATGTTTGAAGCTTTGATTCTTTATAATGCCTTCTTGCTCAATCATTTGCTCAGTCAGAGCAAAACCAATCCCCTGTGCCACGGCGCCCAGAACCTGCCCTTTAGCCATTAACGGATTAATGGCCTTGCCGAGATCGTGTGCCGAAACAATATTTACCAAGTTGACCTGCCCGGTTTCCCGGTTCACCTCTACCTCGGCTATTTGCGTAACAAAAGGATAGGCGCAGGAGACATTGCCAACCTTTGTATCAGGATGAACCATAGATACGTTAGGGGGTAAAAAGCTTCCTTTGCCAATAATGGTTGCCCCCGCTTGTTTATATGAAGCAAGCTGAGCGGCCTCGGGGAAACCTATACTTTTCTCCGTATGACAATCAAAGATAACCCCGTTATCAATTTTCAAATTTTCCACCGCTGTTTGCAATTCTTCCGCAGCCACGGCTAAAATTTGCTCTCTTGCGTTGATAGCCGCTGCTTTTACCGCATTGCCGCCCAGAGTGGTAACCCTGTCGCCAAACGTGCCCAGTCCATGCGGGTTTATATCCGTGTCCAAGGTGGGTACTTCAACCCATTCCAAAGGAATGCCCAGTTCACTGGCGGCAATGATGGCAAAAACCGTTCTGGAGCCCTGACCGATATCAACTTCGCCCGGCAATACAACGACTTTCCCTTCCTCGTTCACACGCACGTATGCCGAGGCCCCGTCAAAGAAAGGCAAAAAAGTACGATTGCCGGAAACATGCAGACAGCAGGCTATGCCGATTCCCTTGGCCAGCTTGTTGGTATCTTTAAGTTTGGTTTGCTCCTTCTTAGTTTTCCAATCGGCTATTTCAACACTTTTCTTAATACAGTCGGAGAGACCGCAGCTTCCCAAGTGCCAGTTATGCGGAGTTATATCACCCGTTTGGCTGGCATTTAATAAACGCAATTCCGCCGGGTCTATATTCAGTTCTACAGCTAATTTATCTATTAAAATTTCCATGGCAAAATGACTTTGAGGGCAACCGAAACCACGGAACGCCCCGGTGGGCACTTTGTTGGTATAAACAAGGAACCCTTTGGTGGAGATATTTTTAATCCGGTACAGATTATCAGCCCGGGTGGAGGCGCTTAATAAGATGCCCGGCCCATAATTCATATAAGCGCCGTTATCCGCCAGTACCCTGGTTGCCTTGGCCAGGAACGTACCATCCCGGCGCGCACCCATTTTCATATTGATGATCATGGGTACCCTGGGTAAGGAAGCCATAAGTTCATCCGTTCTGGTATTCACCATTTTCACGGGACGTCCGGTCTCCCTGGCCAGCAGTGCACATAACGGATGCAATTTATATTCCAGCTTACCCCCGAAACCTCCGCCCAAAGGAAGCTGAATGACGCGCACTTTGTCCTGCCCGATGCCTAAAGCATTGGCGTAAGTCATTCTGGCCAGTACATGTGATTGCGTGGGCACCCAAAAGGTAACCTTTCCCTTGATATCCCACTGCGCCACAGCCGCATGAGGTTCAAGATATCCATGATGCACACGGGGCGTCTCGAATTTGCCCTCGACAATGACATCCGCATCGGCAAATGCCTTTTCAATATCACCGTGATTAATGGTCATCTCCCGGGCTATGTTGGTGCCAAATTGATCGTGTACCAGCGGCGAATCCGGCAGCATGGCTTCTTCCATATCGAAAACTCCGGGTAATGGCTCGTATTCAACTTTTATAAGCTTTAAAGCTTCTTCGGCTGTTTCTTCGTCAACAGCGGCTACCACCGCTATTTCATCACCGCGATAGCGTACTCTATCCCCGGCCAGCAGCCGTTCATCCAGCATTTTTTCACCGGCTACGGAGTAATTGGGCAAATCGATTTCATGGCCGGTAATTACCGCCCTGACTCCGGGCAAACATCTGGCTTTTGATGTATCAACATGTAAAACCTTACCATGGGCTATGGAGCTGCGCAGCACCTTTCCGTACAGCATTCCGGGGAGGCTAAAGTCGCTGCCATATATTTGCTGGCCGGTAACTTTTTCAACAGAATCGATTAAAGGCACCGATTTTCCAATCAAACTGCCCATGCTAACAGCTCCTTTCCCGGGCATTCAAATAATCGGCAGCCATTTTTATAGCTTTAACTATTTGATCATACCCTGTGCATCTGCAAAGGTGCCCCGCGATAGCTTCGCGAATTTCACTCTCGGAAGGCCGGGGATTAACATCCAATAATGCTTTGGCCGCCATAACCATGCCCGGCGTACAATAACCGCATTGTATGGCTCCGCTTTCAATAAAAGCCGTTTGAATAGGATGAAGCTGTTCTCCCCGGGACATGCCCTCAATGGTCAGCACCTCGCACTGGTCGGCCTCCACCGCCAGCATAATACACGAACTCACGGCTTTTCCATTGAGCAATACCGTGCAGGAACCGCAGTCGCCGTTATCACAGCCTTTTTTGGTACCCGTCAGATTCAAGTCTTCCCTTAAGAAATCAAGAAGAGTTTTCTGCACGGCAACTTCCTTTTCATAAGCCTGGCCATTAACTACAACCTTGATATTCTTCTTCATGACTGAACCCCCAGTGCCTGTTGGATGGCCTCGTTAATTAAAACACCGGTCATATGTTTTCTATAACTTAGCGACATCTCTAAATTGTCTATATAACTTAACTGTTCAATGGCCTTAGCTGTAATATCTTCAATTAAATTATTGTCTATTGGCCTACCCTTTACCAATTGACTAATGTCACTCACTTGCACCGGTTTGGCAAATGCACCGCCTAAAGCCAGTGATAACCTTGATATAACGTTATCCTTATCTTTATCTAATCTAACCGCCGCTGAAATAACGGTGGTCCCCATTGCCTTTGAGGTGCTTAAACGGGAATATCCCCAGGAACCGATCTTCTGCTCTTTAAAATATATTTCTTTTAAAAGCTCACCGGGCAGAAGATTTATTTTTCTATCCACAGATATGAAATCTTGCACGGATATCCTTCTTTCACCCTGACCGCTGACCAGCAGCAAACCGGCGTCCAGAACCATCAGCGGCGTTATCAAGTCAGCGGAAGAAGCATATTTACATGCTTTAACGCCGCCCCCGGACAGAGCCTTGCAGCCCGGAAGGCCACAGGCCCCGCAATTCGCACCCACGCTGCAGATATTACCGCCGATGGTGGCCATGTTCCTTATTTCGGGTGAAGCTATTTCTTTAGCCGCTTTTTGCAGTAAAGGTACGTTTTGTTCCAGAACATCGCTTTTTAACAAATCATTTATTTTAACGCAGCTTCCAATGTGTATATATCCTTCCTTGACGCTTATCTCTGTTAGGCTTTTTAACCCGTTAACGCTTATTAAAAGGCCCGGCCTTAATTGTCCATGCTTGATTTTTAGAAGTATGTTAGTGCCGCCGCTTAAAATATACGCATGTTTGTTATCTTGCAAAAGTTCAACAGCATGTTCCAAACTCACCGCTTTTTCATATTTAAAATTTAACACCATTAAAACACCTCTATTGTGTTCAGGACACTCATATTTACTATTACTTGAAGCAAGTTCTAAAATTCAGGAGGAGCTTCAACTGTCCCTGAATCTTAGAACTGCAAGATACACGGCTTAGTTGGCGCTGTACTCCCACTTATAGAAGCAGGCGACTTACGCCAAGTTAGTCGGGTTAAATCCTTTATAGAAGGCCTTTAAATTTAAGGCATGAATCTTGGGCGGCAGCATTTCCTTTATGGCGTCAACCATGCTATCTTCTTTTACAATGGACATATTTTTCAATATAACACCTAAAAACAGCACATTAATGACTTTCAGGCTGCCCACTTCCAAACACGTTTCTTTAAAAGGATAGCCAAGATCATTTCGGGCCCGTTTAGGAGTAACGACGTCCTTTTCGTATATAATCAAGCAGTCTTTGTCAACTTGTTCGTAATAGCGATCATATGCTGTTTGAGTTAATGCAAGCACCAGGTTTGGCTTTTCACACTTGGGACTGTAAACTTCTCCTTCCGAGATAAGCACTTGAGCTTCCGAATAACCACCCCGGGCGGCAATACCATAACTTTGCGTTTGTACCGCGTTTTTCCCTTCCAGGATAGCGGCATAAGCCAGTATACGTCCCCCGACAATAAGACCCTGTCCGCCATCTCCCGCCAATACTACCTGCCAGTTATTTTTCATTATTTACCGCCCCCCCGCTTGCTTGCTGACTGGAATTTAAGTCCCAGTAAACAGTTAAAAAGTCCTTGCGATCATTATCCGCAAACACGCCTGTCGCCAAATATTCCGATCGTTCTTCCGCCGCCATTTTTTCATAACGGGATATTGAAACGGCTTTTTCTTTTAAATACTTCATCATGGCCAGAGGCCCTGCCGGGAAATTTCTCCTGCCGAAATGAGTGGGGCAGGGGCTCATAACTTCCACTAAACTAAATCCTTTTTTCTGAATGGCTTGTTTAATATATTTTTTAATTTGCAGTACATGATAAGCAGTTGTCCGTGCAATAAAGTTGGCGCCGCAGGTTTGAGCCAGTGCGCATACGTCAAATCCGGGCTCCGGCACTCCACGCGGAGAAGTGGCCGTACGGGCAGTCAAAGGGCTGGTCGCCGAATACTGGCCGCCTGTCATACCATAATTAAAATTATTGGCAATAATGGCCGTCAGGTTAATGTTGCGGCGGGCGGCATGGATAAAGTGATTACCCCCGATGGTTACCGCGTCGCCGTCACCCATGAGTGCAATAACGTGCAGATCGGGATTCCCGACGGATATACCGGTGGCGTAGGGAAGCGCTCTGCCGTGCGTACCGTGAAAGGCATGGGTTCTAAAATAGTCATCCGCTTTGCCCCAACAGCCTATACCGGTGGCAATAACCACTTTTTCCGGAGGCAGTTCCAATTCCGCCAGTGCATCGGCCAGGGCACGCACTATAATTCCGTCACCGCACCCCGGGCACCACATATACGGTTGCGCTTCAGTCTTCAAATAATCGGTATATTTAAAAGCAGTCATTATTTGGCCACCTCCCGGATTTGTGCCAGTATATCCTCTGTTGTAAATAACTCCCCGTCAGTACGCGAAACTTGATATACCGGCGTATTGACACAGTTCAGACGCTGCACTTCGCCAAGCACCTGCCCCTGGTTCATTTCCGGAACGATTACCGCCTTGGCTTTTTCTAAAGCCTGCTGTACATATGCGTCTGCAAACGGCCATAAGGTTACCAATCTTAAAAGGTTTACCCCAATGCCTTCGCTTTGAGCTTCCGTAACCGCCTGTTTACAAACTCGGGATGTGGCACCATAGGCTATTAGCGTTATATCGGCGTTAGCCGGGCCAAAATGCTCTACTTGAACAATATCGTCAATATAATTATATATTTTATCTCTGAGGCGTTTTAAAAGTTGTTTATTGGTTTCCGGCTTGCTATTGGAGCAGCCCGTGGCATCATGACAGGAACTGGTGGCGTGAACAATATACGCATCTCCGTAGGCCGCCATAGGCGGAATGCCGTCTTCTTCAGCTTGATAGGGCAAGTATGCTTTTGGATCCCCGCCGGGACGCTTGCGATTGATTATTTCTACTGTACCGGGATTCGGAAGGGCCACGTTTTCCCTTAAATGTCCTATTACCTCGTCACTTAATAGAATAACCGGTGTGCGATATTTTTCAGCTAAATTAAAGGCCCGTACTGTTAAGTAATACATTTCAGCCACTGATGCCGGACTTAATGCTATTATACAGTGATCACCGTGAGTTCCCCAGCGTGCTTGCATAACATCCGCCTGAGCCGGACGGGTGGCCAACCCCGTCGACGGGCCGACACGCTGCACATTGATTATCACACAAGGCACTTCCTGATATATACCCACACCCAGGTTTTCTTGCATTAAAGAAAATCCCGGGCCGCTGGTAGCGGTGAAAGTTTTTTTACCGGACAGGGAAGCGCCGATGATAGCCGCCATGCTGGCAATTTCATCTTCCATTTGCATGTAAACGCCGCCATAGACGGGTAATTCTTTGGCACAGATTTCAGCTACTTCGGACGACGGTGTAATGGGATATCCGGCAAAAAATTCGGCACCGGCATCAATAGCCGCCCATGCACAAGCTTCATTTCCCTGTAAGAGCCTCATACCTTTAGGTCTACTCACTTACCGCCACCTCCAGTTCAATAGCAAAATCAGGACAACGCAGCGCACATAATCCACAGTTTGTACAATTTTCCAATTGGCTAACCAACGGCAGACCATCCTTAGCAGCAACATATACTTTTCCCGGACAAAATTCAATACAGTAACCGCACCGTTTGCAGTTTTTTTCATTAACCGTTATATTGGATACCTTGTTCGCCATTTGTGAGTAAACCTCCACTAGTTAAATAAATTTAAAGAACCCCCTTCCCCTGTTAAAGGAACAAGAGAAGGGGGGAGCAACTGTTATTTTTTGTAATACCTGATTTCAAACGTTATGCAGCCGTTGGGAATTTCATAAGGACCATGCAGCATCCCGGGCGGGCGGCAGGCATAAAAGCCTTCAATATAGGTTTCCTTTTTCTTGATATCCGTTAAGCTGCCTTGTAAAATGTACACCTCTTCCCAAAAATCGTGCACCAGAGTTTCCGTGGTGGTCGTCCCCGGAGGAAACTTTAAAAGTCTGGTATAGTCGCCGGTATCAGGGTCTACGCTGAGGATTTTTTCGATGATCCCCTCTTGGGCGCCTTCTGCCTGGCGCCAGCCAATGTTTAGATCATGATCAAAAAACTCCAGTTCCGGTTTCGGCACTTACAATTCCCCCTTATAATTATTTTTTAAACCATTTGCTTACCGGTTCTAAACGATAGCTGTTGATTAGCTTAACATTCCTCTTCCGATCATCCAGTTCCACGGCAAAGTAGGGGCTGTAATCCACATCTACCTTGGCGGCCACTGTGCCCGAATAAATTACCAATCCGTCAATACTCGGCAGATCGACTATTTTTTTCACTCTGGCTAAAAGGTCTTCCGGAGCAAGCAAGGCAGACAAGGGCGCTTCCTGAAAAATAACTTTTTGGCCTTCATGTTCCACCCAGCTGCGCAGAACGATTTCGTCCCAATGATCCTTAACTTCCGAAAGCCGCCATACGTCTTTGGATATCGTATTCGGATAAACCTGCTTGGCCTTGGGAATATCATCCTCTTCCAGCTTGCGGTCCGTATGGTCGCTGCCGGTGGCCACGTAAATTTCGGTTTCCGTGCATAAGAGCGCATACTCCGCTTCACCTGAATGATCGCTTTCATCCAGAACTTCAATTATCTCGTCTTGAATTAGCCGGTCATTAAATTTAGCAAAATATGTCGGAGTTTCATCCGGAGCCGGTATGCCTTTTTCCTTTAATTCATCAATGTGCTTTTGCACTTCCGCCTGGTTTCTCCCGGTATAGCCGGCATTAACAATTTTCTTTATGTCATATTTTAATATTTCGTTGGGATTACCATTAATTCTAAACTCTAAAACAGGCATTAATTTCCCCCCCTTCTAAAATCATTTATCCTGCTATAATTTAAGCACTCTATCGCGTAATGGCGGAAATTCCGCCCTGATTTGGTGTACCAAAGCAGGATCGATTGCTGCGATAATAATACGTTCTTCTTCGGCACTGCCGGCAATGGTTACTCCCCAGGGATCAACAACCATACTATGGCCCAGGAATTGTTTGCCTCTGTTCACACCCGCACAGTTACATGAAATCAAGTAGCAGACATTCTCCAGCGCCCTGACCTGGTTTAACGCTACCCAGTTAGCCACACGCGGGAAGGGCCAGCCCGAGGTAACCAGGAAAACTTCCGCTCCCTGCTCCATCATCCTGCGATACAATTCAGGGAATCGCAGATCATAGCATGTTGAAAGTCCCAAAACGCCCAGCTCTGTTTTTAGGCTAACCACTTCCGACCCGGGGGTTAACAGTTTTGTTTCCGCCGAACCATAGCCAAACAGGTGCATTTTACGGTAAGTGCCCGTGATTTTACCTTTATTATCCAGCAGAACGCTGGTATTATACAGCTTGCCGTCGTTTTTTTCCACAAAACTTCCGGCAAACACATAGGCGTTTAATTCTTTAGCCTTTTCAGCAACAGCACTTACCGTTGGACCGCTTAAAGCTTCACTTTGGCTTTCATATTGTTCAAATGAAAAATAACCAATATTCCAGATTTCAGGAAGCAGGATAAGATCCGCGCCACTGACTTTATCCATTTGCGCCCGGACATAGGCTATGCGCTCTTCTTTGGTTTGATCGTCTGTTATCCTTAATTGTAATGAGGCAACTTTTATCATTAAGTTAGCACTCCTTATTCAAAGTCGCCCAGGAACACCCGTTCAGGCCCTTCCATGGTAATAGCGTCTTTGGGGCATAACGATGCGCAAAGACCGCAGCCATCGCATTTTTCCGGGTCAATACTGGCTTTGCGCTTTTTGTCATCCTGTTCATACATGGATATGGCATCATAGAAACACCAGGTGGGACAGAATCCGCAGCCGACACATTTTTCCGTGTTAACTTTGGAGATGTTTTTGGTTTCGCGGTCCACTACATCCCAGGTTCTAATTTGCGGGAGAGTGATGCCTCTAATATCATTCAGTGAACTATAGCCTTTTTCAGCCAGATAATTTTGCATACCATCGAGGAAATCCTGAATGTGACCGTATTGTTTGGTGCCATACATTAATGCGGTACATGTTTGAATAGTGGTTGCGCCAACCATAGTGCACTTAATCATATCTTTCCAACTGTTGATGCCGTTGGTTGCGGAAATAGGCAGCCCAACTTCCCTGGCAACCTTGGCTATCCATTTCAGAGTAATCGGCCTCATCCAGGGACCGCCCACTCCGGCAAAGGTGGAGTGCAGCAGGGGACGGCCGGTATCAAGGTCCACATCCAAAGCCGGGAACCTGTTAACCACCGTCACGCCGCCGGCGCCTGCTATTTTAACGCGTTTAGCCACATATACCGGGCTGATAGCTTCCGCGGTAAGTTTAACAAAAACAGGTATTTTTACGGAATCTACTACAATTTTGGTTACTTCCGCGGCTGCATCGGGATCGCTGCCCAACTCCTGACCGCTCTTGTAGCCCAGATCACGCGGGTGCGGACAACCAAAGTTCAATTCCAGCATATCCACGCCGATATCTTCCACCTGCTTGGCCAACTCGGACCAAGCTTTCAGCGAATCGCCGGAAATACTGCCTATTAGTACCGTGCCTGCTTCGTCACAATATTTACGGGCCAGTTTTAACTCATTCATCCACTCTTCAACTGAGTAGGTAGCTAGAAATTCACATGAATAATTGGAATAAACCTGCGGCCAACCTTTTTTATGTAATACCGTAAATCTGGGTGACACATACTTGGTCAACAGCGGTTCGGGGCTGATTGTTTTGGAGATTACGCCGCCTGCGCCACCTTCTACACACCTGCGCATATATTTGGCATCTTTGGTAGGGGTAGCTGATGCGATTACTATAGGGTTTTTAAACTTAATGCCACATAATTCCACACTAAGATCCGGTTTCATAGCTATGTCTCCTTTTCATATATTATATTTTTTACTTATTATATCATATATCATATATCATTCAATAGATTTTAAACAACAATATAAAAAAATTCGGGTTCATAAGTTTACCTTTAACCTCTTTAAGTGTGTGTTCGAAAAGGCAGGCTCGGGTGCCGGGTGTTGAAAGGCTGAACATAAAAAGGGGGGGTGTCGCAAAACTACTTTCATGGAGTAGTAAGCGACCCTCCCTTTCCCGGATGCAGCCAACTATTGCGATAATAATCCGGTATCTTTACAAAAGGCTGCCGCACTATGAACTATTTAGTCCGTTGTGCAACAGCCCTTTAATATGATTTGCGGCGAAATGAATCTCAACTGCTTAAATTTCTGTTATTACAAAGCATTTGCATGATCCCGGCGTTTTTGCAATTCTTGATATCTTCCACTGCTTTTTCCCGCCGCTATGGCATCCCAAATATGTTGAACATAGATATCATGGTAGGCGGGGTTCTCACCTAATCCGTGCAGATACACATCCACCACATAGCCGTCTTTTTTCAACTGAGTTTTCCAGGAGTCTTCCTCGTCTCCGGCCATGTCATTTTGAGCATGATCACCGGCCACCAGCATGTAGGGCATGAGAATAACATGCTTAATTTGGTTGTTTTGCAAGCGTTTCTTAACGTTATCCAAAGACGGATAGCCTTCCACCGTCCCCACGCAGACATTTAGCCCCATATCGTCCAAAACGCTCTGCAAGCATACATAAGCCGCATTGGCCGGGTGGTGCGATCCATGCCCCATCAATACCACCGCCGTATCATCTGTTAATTCAGGCAGCTGCCGCTTTAATGCCTCCACGGCTATGGTATAGTCGTCGGGAATGTCCTCCCCACCTTTGGAGTACAATATCGGCCGCCCCAATACTATATTGTCAAATTTATATTCATATTTTGCCACCAGGGCGCGAACTTCATCATATTCCACCCCGGGAATAATATGTAAGGATTGAACCACAACCCGGGTAAAACCTTCATCCTTCAACTTTTGGAGCGCCCGGTCCGGGTCATCAATAACCAGGTTGTCCCGTTCCTTTAGCTTCTTAATAATTATTTCCGAGGTGAATGCTCTTCTCATTTCATAGTCTTGAAATGTATTTTTAATTTTATTTTCCACGCTTTCAATGCATGCTTTCCTGGTATCGTCATAGCTTGTCCCGAAGCTAACAACAAGCATGGCCTTTTTATCCGTACCGGTTTTCTGTGCTGCAATAACATTCTTTGCTTGTCGCACTCACTTTTTTCCTCCCTTATCACTCGGTATACCATTCCGGCAACACGCCGGGCCGTTCTTTCCGGCCTCCGCTCCATTGCCACCCCGAACTCTCCGAAATCAATTACTTCCTATTTTTAAGCATAATTACGGAACGGCAAGAAACCACTAATTAAGCAGTCAATAAATTTAAGCGCGCGTTGGCTAATTTCATATAAGACAAAATACCGGGTATAACATCACGCAAGATCATTTTCAGCCGTTCAGCCCAATAACGGCGTTTGCGAAAACACAAACAGCAGCTGAAAAAGCTCCGCGGATAAAAGAGCTCCCGCCATCGCGGGAGCTCTTTTATCATGCCGACCGCAAGCAAGCCATAGTTCAACCAACCCCCATAGTACAAAACAAAAAAATCCGTTTTATACTTCTGTGGTTGTCCGAACAGGCCCGGGCTTGCTGTTTTCAGGTTTGCGGCCCCAAGTTTGCACTTTTTTGGGATACCATACCTTTACAACAAAGAAAACCGATTTAAGATGCCGACTTCTCAAGCGGCACCACCCAAAAATATTTTAACAATAAATAAAAGCCTTGGCTCCTAAGAACAAAGGCCTTATGTTTCAGCTTCACTTACCTGCACACATAATGTGAAGCAGACACTTTATTCCTCTCCTCGGGAGGTAATGTTCATTTCCAGGCATGTTGTTTCCTGACTCATAGGTCATTGCCTGCATTCCACCTTCCCATCCCAATTAATGCCGGACAGTGGTTTTCGGAAGAGGCTCTCTATTTACAGTGGCCGGACCGTCCAGGACTTGCACCTGGTTCCCCATTATCCCCCAAGCAATAGCTCGGGATTACCCGGAAATGTTAACGGAAATATTAAATTTAATATATTTTATCATTAAGTTTTCGTACTGTCCAGTAAGCCGGACCTTCTTTACCGCCAGGTTACCTCTTAATACCAGAGTCCTTTTACTATTTCGTAGTCAAGAATTCTTTTGCGCTCTTTCCAATCCGGCATATGTACAGTCAGAAAGTCATAAAAATCTTTATTATGTTTGGAATAAAGAAAATGCGTAAGTTCATGCAAAACAACATAATCAATACAACAAGACGGTGCTTTGTACAAATAGTAATTTAAATTTATTTTGCCGTGCTTTCTGGAGCAGCTGCCCCAGAGGGTTTTCATTTTTCTGACCTGATGTGTTGGTTTATCAATACCGTGCTTGGCAATAATGGGGTAAAATTTATCAATAACCACCCCAAAATAAAAATTGCTCTGTTTTTTCCACCAGCGCTCAAATTGATTTTGCAGAGCCCGTTCATTACTAACCATGGGGGACTGTATAAAGACATAGTCACCCTCTTGTTCTATTTTATACCTTTTCCCTTCATTGATAATAATCCTTTTTTGCCTGCCTAAAATTCGGGTGGTTATGCCGCTTTTTATAACTGTTTCAAACTCGCTGGCTTCGGTATCTTTGAAATAAGCCAAGGAATTTTGCACCCATTTGGTTTTGCTCCTGAGATATTCGATTATCCATTCATCCGATACCCCATACGGTACGGATATTTTGACGACTCCATCCGGAAACACCTTTAACCGAATTTTTTTCACGCTTTTACGCTCAATAATTACTTCCGTTCCATTAAAAATTTCTGTTTTGAATAAGTTTTTTTCTTCCATAGCCTAATACCTGCTAATTGCTGTTTTCTTAAGCCCTTCTAATATAAGGTCAATTTTTTCAATAGGTAATTTTACATTATATTTTTCAGTAAAATCCCAAATCAGGTCGTCAAGAGCTTGTTCCATATCTTTATGCACGGCTACATTATTACGCCAATCCACTTTTGCGCGGCTTGAAACAGCTTTTTTGACCTCAATGGCCAATTGCCCCATTGCTTCATCCATTTCCGGCGGCACCTCATTTACAGCTTCGGCAATAATACCCTGAATCGTTCCATAAAAACCTTTCGCATCGCTGTCATTGTCTATACAAACAGGGTAGTGATGACCGGTATAGCCTCTTACAAAATCATCGGCTATTTTTTCCATTTTAAAAAAGTAAGCGCCATCATTTCTTGACACCGTATATTCTTCAAGCGTTTCTTTAACTTGCTCAGAAAACCTCTTATATAACAGGGGATCATCATAACGGCAGGTTTCCAGCTCTTTGCCCATACGGGTGCGAATAGCATCCCCTTTGGCGGCTTTACTATCCAATTTTTCAAGCTGTTCCTTCATCCCTTCGGCATCGTGAATAGAAACAGGTTCAACAATAATTTGGCTTGGTTTAGATAGAACAAAATTATTAAGCAGGCTGCGAATACCGTCTTCATATTTACTAAAATCTACTTTTTCATTATATCGAAGCAAAACGGCCCCGCGCAATTTTTGAAAATGAAACAAATCTTGCTTGTACTTTTGAATCCGGTCATATCCAACAGCTGCAAACAACGCATAACTTCCCATGGCCAAATCAATTAAACGGGAAAATACCGATAGTCTTTGATAAAAGATTTTTCTGAGGTCATCGTCTGCCAATACGCTTTGCCAGCCCTCGGAACTGTTTCGGTCAAAATCTTTTCCCTCAAATATTAGCCACAATTCCTGATATGCCTTAGCCAATTTGAGTTTTTGATCACCAGCGCCAAGAATAGCACTTTCTATATCGGCCTGTTCGTATCCATCCATGCCGGATTTTTCATCCGCATACATATCCATGGCAGTGTTAAGCTTGCTGAAAATGCCCCAATAATCCACGATAAGCCCGAAATCTTTACCGTGATATACACGATTGACGCGGGCGACGGCCTGCAGCAGCGAATGTTCCCTCATGGGTTTATCCACATAAAGCACGGCGGCAACCGGCGCATCAAAGCCGGTCAGCAGCATATCTTTAACAATAAGCACATCCACATCGTCGCCGCCAATGAAACTGTTTTTGGCCCAGTCATAATATTCCTCGTAGTTGCTGCCAAAGAGAGGCTCGACCTCTGCTTTGAAAAAGGCGTTTATTATCTCTTTATTTTCGCTGGTAAGCTCATCATCCTCTTTAACGTTCTCGGGCGATATCACCACCGCCGTCTTTACGCCGCCCAATTTTTTTATTGATTTATGCAGTTCAATAGCTGTGGAACGTGAAGAGGCTGCAATCATAGCCTTAAATCCCTTCGGCTTGGCAAAACGCATAAAGTGCTCATGAATATCAAAGGCTACCATGTCTACACGTTGACGGGTCCGGGCCAGGGGTAAAAACCTGCTCCATCTGCGCTTCATATCTTCCTGCCGCTCACGGTTCAGCGGTGCAATGATATATTTTAGATAATCATCAATTTTATCGCTTGTGACATCTTGTGGAATAATTCTCCCCTCGTAGACAAGGGGTACAATAACACCATCTTCTACAGCCCTGATAATGGGGTAACTGTCAATAAGCGGCCCGAACTGTGTATAGGTATTGAACTTATGTTTCTTAAGCAACGGCGTGCCGGTAAAACCTATTTTTACCGCGTTGGGCAGCACATCAAGCATAAAGTCATGCAGTTCGCCCGAGTGGGTGCGATGGCTTTCGTCCACCAATAAAAAAATATTGTCGCCTTTAATTTTGACTTTTCTTTTGGCCGCCGCGTCAAATTTATGTATCAGGGTAGTAATTATAGTTTCACCATTGTTATTTAGCAGAGCAATCAAGCCCTTACCTGTTTTGGCCCGGGCCGGGCTAAGCTGCGTTTTGGCGAAATTATCCCGCAGTTGTTTATCCAGATTAACACGATCATTTACAAGTATAAAACGAGGCTCTCTGATATCCGGATCAGCTATTATTTTTTTAACCAGCATCACCATGGTAAGAGATTTTCCACTGCCTTGCGTATGCCAGATCACACCGTTTCTAGTACCCTTGCCATCTTCCCCTTTAATGCGTTTCATGGCTGCCTGTATACCGAAAAATTGCTGATAGCGGGCAATTTTCTTTACATTGTTATCGTATAATATGAAATGGCGAATCAGTTCCGGCAGCCTATCCCTGGAAAGCATGGAAACGATGGTTCTGTCTTGTTCTGTAACTCTTCCGTCCGGACTGACCTTGTTGCATTTTTCCTGCTGCCACTCATAATTCTTTTCCCGCCATATGTTAAAGTGTTCGGTCGGCGTACCGCAAGTACCGTATTTAACGGTGTTTGGGTTCATGGCCATAACAATTTGAATATATTTAAACAGCTGGGGAATGTAGTCAGGCTGCCAATTGCGTATATTTTGGGCAACGCCTTTATCCACATCAATACTGGATTTTTTACACTCCATCACTACAAGGGGGATACCATTGACCAGCAGCACTATATCCGGCCGCACATATTTGCCGTTCGGACGTTCCACCGAAAATTCATCCGTCACCTGCCATATATTGTTCTCGGGCTGCTCCCAGTCAATAAACTTTAAATCAAAGGATTGACGGCCGCCGTCAAATAAGTCCTCTCCATAACTGTTGCCGGAAAGGAGCAGGTCATAGATCGTTTTGCTCGCCGACATCAGCCCGGAAACCAGCGGCACGTCGATATCGTTAATGGCCTTGCCTATAGACCGGTCGGAAAAAGGCATTTGCCTGCCCCTGTATACAAAGGACTGGCGTTGCAAAAACTCACGCAGGACCTCGGGAAACAGGACATTGGAAAGCCGCCCGCGTAATGCTTCCGCCTGCGAACGGGGTATGTATTGGTAACCTAACTTTTCTAGAACCTCTATGGCCCGGTCCTGGCTTTCCGGGCGTTCGTCGAATATGGTATGGTTGGACATTAATTCACCTTCTCAGTGTTGACTCTCACAATCCCTGTCAGCAGCAGCTGCATCAGAGCTTTTTTCTGTTCCTTCAGTTCATCGAGCTGCTTTTTGTGCAGTTCTATTTCACGATCCGCTGTAGATAAAATTTCGGCAATAGCAGATTGCTCAGTTACTGCAGGTACTTTAACGCAAATATTAACCAAGCTGGACCTCGATAAATTATATCTTGTTGCCCCTTGAGCCAACATATTAAGGACACTTCTAAAATAAGAACCCCTAAAATAGTAACATGCAAACTCAGGTAATAAAGTATCAAAATTATTCATTCTAAATCCCACGCAAAAGCTATTAAGATAAACATTATCTATATTATCAAGATAAACAGAAGACATCCCAATTTCGCCCTGAGTCTCGGAAGTACTTGTAAATAGAATATCTCCATAAAGAACCTTATTCTGTTTTTCATTTTCTGATATATTTACAAACTCTAATTTTTTCGTATCGATTACAGTGTTTTCAAAAACATTTATGTATGGAATAAAATACTTTCCATACCCAAAATCACCTTTACTTTTCCCGCTTAGGCCAGCATATGTATTACCAATATCCCCCAACCTAATTTCCCGAAATTCACCTTTAAATCCGGGTAGTGTTTTCTTACCTGTGAGCAGATTCTGCATCAACCACTTTTTTTGCTTTTTTTTCTCAGCGATTAGCTGTTCTTTTAAACAAATAACCTTATCACAGGCAGTTAGAATCGAGGTAATACTTTGTTGTTCCATAACCGATGGAATACGAATTTTTTGTCTTAGCCAGGCATCCGTTTTAAATCGTAATTTTTCAACATGAACGCCATCACTGGCAATATAAAAATATCTTCTCATAAAAGGCAATTGCACATAGTATTTAAAAAAAGATGGCAATAACCTGTTATTACAGTTCATAACATCATATTCGTTGGACACGGTCGCCCCTTCGTACTTCTTGGGGACAATAGCACATGCTCCGTGTACTATCTGTCTCTTTGAAATAATGAAATCACCTTCACGTATTTCAAACTGGCTTTTCACCAGAATTCTTTCCCCGGTTAATTTACCTCGACTTTCAATTCCTCCAAAATTTCGTTTAATTGTAATGAGGTTATATTCTTGATCATCTACCATATTAACCGGCCTTTCAACAACCTCCAATAGTTGGCTTAACTTGTATTCCGCCCAGTCTTCCGGGAATAGGTAGTTCTTATAATTATAACAAATTCTATTCATGCATGACCACCTTGTCCAATGTTTCATTGCACAATAAAGAAGACTTGGTTCAGGTGGGGTTTTGACCACCCTATCCGAACCTTAGTCGCACTTATTTCGAGCTTACAGTCTATTAACCCCCGGCCTCAGAGGGCGGGGATTACAGGCTGTGCGAAGATAAAATGTTTTATCCTCCACAGATTATCAGGAATTTCCTAACCGTCTTTCTCTTTTGTTCTAGCCTTTAATTTTACCATATTTTTGAATATCGCTCATAATCCCAGCTCCTTGAGATACCTGGCCATCTGAGCTTCCACTTCGGCAAGCTCCTTTTGGATATCGGCAATATTGTTTTTTACCTGTTCAATATCCACCAATTCCTCTTCCTCAAAAGTATCAACATACCGGGGGATATTCAGGTTGTATTCGTTGGCTTTTATCTCGTCGGCGGCTGCCACATGAGCGAATTTTTTAATCTCCGCACGGTTCTCATAAGCCTTTACAATATCGTTGACGTGTTTTGTTTCAAGCCTGTTCTGGTTCTTATCTTTCGCATAGCGAAGGTTGCCGTTTTCATCCTTGCCGGAGGCGTCAATAAAAAGCACATCATCACGATTGCGGTTTTTCTTAAACACCAGGATGCATGCCGGAATGCCGGTGCCGTAAAAAAGGTTTGCGGGCAAACCGATAACCGCATCCAACAAGTTTTTTTCGATTACGGCCTGTCTGATCCTTCCTTCGGACGCACCTCTGAATAAAACACCATGGGGAGCAACGGCGGCAATTCTGCCACCGCTTTTCAGACTGGCTATCATATGCAGCAAAAACGCCCAATCGCCTTTACTGGCAGGGGGAACTCCCCAGTCAAAGCGGTGATATTTATCAAGGGCTGCTTCCATCTTGAATTCCTTGCCTTTGCCGGCCATTTCGCCGCCGGTGTTAAAACCTGCCGCCCATTTATCCTGCGAAAAGGGCATATTCGCTACGATGACATCAAACTGCATAAGATTGCCGTCGGAGTCCAGGTGCATGGGATTGGCAAGGGAATCGCCCCAGGCAATCTTGGCGTCCATAATTTCATGGATAAACATGTTCATTTTAGCCATAGACCAGGAAGATCCGTTCATTTCCTGCCCGTACAAAGCAAGAATCTTTACATTGCCATTTTCCTTCTCAATGGCTTTCTTCCCGGTCTTAATAAGCAAAGAACCGGAGCCGCACGTTGGGTCATACATAGTGTCATTAATTTTGGGATTAACAATGTATGCCATCAGTTCCGAAACTTCCGACGGGGTGAAGAAAGATCCGGCTTTTTTACCCGCCTGCCTGGCAAACTCGCCAATCATATATTCATAGGCATCGCCTATGGTGTCGGCCGCCACCTTACCTTCCTCAGGCTGGATGGAAGAAGGACGCAAATCAAGGGGCTCAAAATCCTCAAGCAATTCCCTCAACCGGGTATTCTTTTGTTTATGATTGCCCAGCATGGCTTCACTATTAAAGTCAATATTTCTAAATACCCGGTTAAACAGCGAAGGATTATCATCTTCAATTCCCCGCAAGGCAATATTAATTAATTCCCCCAAATTATTGTTATACCTGTTTTGATAAAGCCAGGAAAATCTGTGTTTTTCTTTAATAACAAAAGGAAGTCTTCTTATTGCTCTTTCTACCCTCACCGGGTCATTATATTTTTTCTCCAACTCTTCGAGCTTTTCCAAATAGGTATCGCTCAAATATTTCACAAAAAGCATAGGTAATATGTAATCTTTATAGTTAGCCGCATCTATAGCTCCTCTAAAAGTATTCGCACCTCTCCAAAGAGCCGCCTCAATATCTTTTCTTGTAGTAGCCATTTACACTTCCCCCTTATAACCTCCAGGTAATACTATTTATTACCGCTGCCATAAACCTTTGATCTTCTTCAATCATATTTTTCAGCAGCTTTTTTCGCTTTTTATACAGCAGCCACATCTGACCTATTGCTATCTGTTTATCGTATTCTATAGCGGGAACATCCAACTCAGCCAATGATTTGGCGGACACGGATTTAATGGCCGCAACCGAACCGACAATGTGGCTATTAAGATAGGTCAGGCCCTGGTTTTCCAGCAGGCAGGCAATATAGGCCGGATAATAGTTTTTAAAAACTCGAACAACAAATAGATTACTTGAAAAAACTGTATTTGGCATGTCGTCAATAATTAGCGTAGCATTGTCCGGATTCAGCCGTTTTAATAAAATATCGTTCTTTTGAATAAAATAGCTATGATCAAGAGAGGTATATCTTCTTATCTCTGAAGTATTATGTATATCATTAAAAATTCCCAAATGGTTGGGCTGAATAAATTTGTAGGTTAACACACCTGAAGTATCCGCTTTCCTCGCTTGCCTGGTATCAGCCACACCATTTAAGATATAAGCTATTTTCTCCAGTTTTACTCTTCTTGGAAACATATCTTTTCACCCCCTACAACAGACTTGATGTAAGAAATGGATCGGTTCTAGATCAAGGGAAGCCAAAGCCACTGCTATATAAGAGTGGCTTTGGCGTGTAGAAACAGATTTAATTTTTAAATAGAAATGTTTTCCAATCATAATTATGTCATTTTCCGATAGCAATATGCAAACTAACTATCCTGCCGATATGAACAAGTCCAATTCGGCCAATTATCGCCTTTACCCCGATTATTGCGCCAATGCAGCGGTTGAAGATTATCTGAGTCATCTGTGCCACCCCTGGCCACCGGCTTCTTATGGTCAATTTCCCAACCGAAATCCGAATTGACATTATCATAATCAGCAAATCTAATCCATGCGCCGCACCGGTCTTTTCTTAAATCGCAATAATGGTTGGAGACAATGGTGGCCTTATTCCATACGGCTAAAATCGTCCGCGGATGAAAGGACTCATCTTGTAAAGTGCGATTTGGCTGGCGTGTCATAGTTTCTCCTTTCCGAGACAAATTGCATCCACCAGCAAAAAATAAACACCTTGCTAAGGGGTTTGTTTTACGGTATTATGTGATTACATAGAAGAAGACATGAGCTGATTCTCAGCGTCAAGTCCGAGAATGGCCTGTTCTCGGACTTGTTTTTTTTGTCTCTGTATCTTTGTTTATAGCCTTTTCCAGAAAAGGACTTAACCAATAATTAGATTATAGCAAAATATTTTCCCTTGTCAATATTTTATTTATGTTACGCCTTAACATGTTCATAATTGCCCCCTGCTTTTATTCTGTTGTTTGATAAGTCCTCATCTCCCGGATTTCTTTCTAGCTGCTAAATCAATTAGATCCTTTAAATTAGGTTCAATAAATTTTGCAACTAAGTATGCCATTAAGATCATCATGCATATTGGGATAATAGGTAATAGTAATGTAGGCGCTCCATTATAATGATTATGAATTTTAACAGTTAAAGCTATCATTGCATTTGAATGCATCAGATATAAAGGATAACGTTTCATGGCCACACAGCGGATCTTCGCCCTTACCTCGCGTATGCTTGCAATCAGGTATAATCTTTGTTGCACCGATACATAATGATACTATATACTATCATAAAGGAGACGGGCTTATGGACGCTGTGCTTTATGCCAAAATACTCTCGGACAAAAGCATTACCGATTTGAAAAAAATAAAATACAAGTTCCCGGACGTTGACCTGAGAGAACTCATAGAACTGTTGAAATACAGTGTTTATAAAACCATGCCTATCCCGGACTTTAGCGGGAATGATCTTGTCTATATGGAAAATGTGGCACAGGTACGGATGAAGGCAGTCAAACTCCTCCTCACGCCCCAAAACTCAAACGAAGCTTTTGGGCTCAAGGCAATGGAGGACGAGATTGCATCATCACTCACCATAGAAAGCATTGATTTCTTGCGGGGCGGCGTAAGAAAAATATTGCGCGGCTACGCGCCCGCCGACGAGAGTGAGAATCGCATCTATGGCATGAAAAAGGGCCTTGAATTTATCTCCAATCCCGCCAACGAAATCAATGAGGAAAACATACACGCTCTTTATGACATAGCTATCGGCCAATATCTGCCGGAACATGCCAAGCTTAAGCCTGGCATGTTCTATCGGCACGATAATGTGTACGTCGTCGGTCAGGAATTGGAGCATACCGGTCTGCCTTCTGAAAAGCTTTCTAAATATATGACTAGATTCATAGCCTTCATCAATGAGGAAAGCACCATGAACGACCTGCTCAAGGCAGCGGTGATCCATTTCTATATCGCGTATCTGCATCCATATTTTGACGGCAATGGTCGCATGGCCAGATTTGTGCATTTGTGGTATTTGAGGCGGCAGGGTTACTCGTCCGCATTGTTTATCCCGTTTTCCAGTTACATTGAGCGAAGCCGAAAAGGATATTACAACGCCTATTCGCTGGCTGAGAAAAACACAAAGATCAGCGGCGTAATGGATGTAACGCCGTTCCTGGTTTACTTCATCGAAAATGTATACAACAAACTCGACAATACGCTGCCGCAAGTCAATACGATGGCAGCTTTCAGTAAAGCATTGGATGATGGTAAAATCACAGAGAAGGAAAAGGACCTTTGGAATTTTGTTCTGTCCGCATACGGGAATGACGAATTTTCAACCAAACAGCTTGAGCACGATTTCGGCAACGCCGCCTATGCAACGATACGCGGTTTCGTGCTGAAGTTTAAGGAACTTGGCCTTTTGTTAGCAAAAAAGTATGGAAACAAAGCAAAATACTCTGTGTGGGGAAAGTAATATTAATTAAAAAGCACGGTTGTGGATGATTCATCACTCCATTTCCGTGCCTTTTAGCGATTATAGGCTTTTGTTCTCATTTTTAAAATCTTCACCAAACAAAAGCATTCACCTTACAGGAGGTGTTGCAGTATTGCAGTGCCGGTTGTTGAATTGTTGAAAAAGTCTTTCGCGTCGGCTCCCCCGTCGGCTTTGCCCCAAATTAGCCCACAAAACCAACAAGGGATTCTCACCTTAATAAACCGTGAAAATCCCTTGCATTTATCAATTCTGGCGGAGAGACAGGGATTCGAACCCTGGAGACCGCTACTAACGGCCTACTCGATTTCGAGTCGAGCGCCTTCGACCAGCTCAGCCATCTCTCCACATTTAACGTTTAAATTTATTTTCCCTCAGCTCTTTAAAAAAACGTTTTAAAATTGCCCGGCACTCATCCTCAAGTACACCGGACACCACCGCCACCTGGTGGTTAAAGCGTGGTTCCCTCACTACATCCATAATTGAATCCACTGCTCCGGCCTTGGGGTCCCGGGCACCGTACACCAAAGTTTGCACTCTGAATTGAATCAGGGCCCCCGCACACATGGGACATGGCTCCAGCGTAACATAAAGTACGGATCCATTTAAGCGCCAATCTCCAATATGGCGGGCCGCCTGTCTCAGCGCCATGATTTCCGCATGGGCGGTGCTGTCCACCAATGTTTCCCGCAAATTATGGCCCCGGCCAATAATTTTATCGTCCAGTACCACCACCGCACCAACAGGCACTTCACCCAAAGCGTAAGCTTTTTCGGCTTCCGCCAGAGCCTCGCGCATATAACCGGCCTGGTTCAACAAAGGTTCCCCTTTAAAAATAATGGTGCGCCTGGAGGGACTCGAACCCCCGGCACGCGGTTTAGGAAACCGCTGCTCTATCCTCTGAGCTACAGGCGCTTAACAGTATATTCACATTACAATAGTGAAACTTACGATAAACCCACTGCTACACCAATAAAATGCAGCGACACAATTAGTATATATACTTTTGTGTCGCCGTAAAATTGTGGCGTGCCTGAAGGGACTCGAACCCCCAACCTTCTGATCCGTAGTCAGATGCTCTATCCAATTGAGCCACAGGCACATATTGTTTTTTCATCCATGGCGCTTCAACAGCACCGCAAATACAATTGTAACAAAAGCACTCGTAAAAGTCAACTAGCAAAAAAAGACGTTAATAAACAGGTAAATCACTTTTCACATCACATGGAATATATCATAGTTACTAAAGCATAGTCAATTCATCAGAAAACCACGGATTTAAATCCGTGGTTTTCTACTGGCGGAGAGAGAGGGATTCGAACCCTCGATACGAGTTTTAGCCCGTATAATCGCTTAGCAGGCGACCGCCTTCGACCTACTCGGCCATCTCTCCATAATGTCAGATTATTAAAATGGCGGAGGAGGTGGGATTCGAACCCACGGAACCCGTGAAGGTTCAACGGTTTTCAAGACCGCCTCCTTAAACCGCTCGGACACCCCTCCAGTCAATTTCAATCAACCAGAGACAATAAAAAGTATAACACAGTAAAAGTAAGGTGTCAATAACACCGTTCCCCCCTCAATAGTGTCAATATATCTCTTTAATGCCACCCATGTACGGCTGTAACACCGCCGGTACCTTCACCGCACCTGTGTCGGTCTGACAGTTTTCCAATATAGCGGCTACCGTCCGGCCCACGGCCAGGCCTGAACCGTTTAAAGTGTGTACAAAACGGGGCTTGGCTTTACCCTCCCGGTACCTGATATTGGCCCGCCGGGCCTGGAAATCCATAAAATTACTGCAGGAAGAAATCTCTTTATAACTGTTGTAACTGGGCAGCCATACCTCTAAATCATAGGTTTTAGCAGAGCTAAAACCCAGGTCACCGGTACTTAAAACAACCACCCGGTAAGGCAGTTCCAGCAACTGCAGTATTTTCTCGGCATTTTGAGTCAATTTCTCCAGTTCCGCAAAGGAATCCTCGGGGCGAGCGAACTTAACCAGTTCTACCTTGTTAAACTGGTGCAGCCTGATCAGGCCCCGGGTATCCCGTCCCGCCGCCCCTGCCTCGGCTCTGAAGCAAGCGCTGTAGGCACAATGATAAATAGGCAATTTATCGCCATCCAATATTTCATTACTGTAAAGATTGGTTACCGGCACTTCGGCGGTAGGTATCAAATAATAATCCGTATTCTCAACTTTAAACATATCCTCGGCGAATTTGGGCAGTTGACCTGTGCCGATCATACTGTTGCTGTTAACCATAAACGGAGGCATTAGCTCCACATAGCCGTGCTCCTTCGTATGCACATCCAGCATAAAATTAAACACAGCACGCTCCAGGGCCGCGCCGGCACCTTTGTAAAAAAGAAATCTAGCGCCTGTAACCTTGCCGCCCCGTTCAAAATCCAATATATCCAGCGCCTCACCGATATCCCAGTGGGGTTTGGGTTCAAAACCGAACTGTCTGGGCTCACCCCAGCGCCGCAACTCAACATTGTCACTTTCATCCAACCCCACGGGCACACTTTCTTCGGGAATATTAGGGATATTTAGCAATGTCTGCTGCAATTGCTGATCCAAAATACGAATTTCGTCATCTATATTTTTAATAGCGTTGGAAACCTGCCGCATTTCCAGTACCATATCCTCGGCCAGCTGCCCGGCCTTTTTCAGCCGGCCAATCTCCTCGGACACCACATTGCGTTTATTTTTAAGTTTCTCCACCTCGGTCAGCTTTTCCCGGCGGCGCTCATCAAGTGCCAAAAAAGGATCAAGTGAAATACTGGCTCCTCTTTTTTGCAACGCCTCTTTAACAATTTCAGAATTGTTTCGTACAAATTTCAAATCCAACATATCGGAAAACCTCCACAAAGCAATAAAAGTGTACATATCATTTATTCAATATGCCACTTCACACAATAAAGGATTAACTCCTCTTTTTAACTATTATTAACTGTTTAGGATTTGTATAAAACAAAAATGTCGGCTTAAGCCGACATAATTGTACCATATTTATGAAAGCAAGTAAAACTATAAGCTAACAAACTTTACATCCAGCACGCCGTCTAATTCGCCAATGGCTTGCAAGGTTTTTTCAGGGACCGGGGCATCCACCGAAAGCATCATCACGGCCTTGCCGCCGATTTCCTTACGTCCCACCTGCATACTGGCTATATTTATATGGTGTTCGCCAATTAACATACCTACAGGGCCGATAATTCTTGGCTTATCTATGTGTGGTACATAAAGCATATTTCCTTCGGGGACCGCGTCCACCCGGTAACCATCCACCATCACAATGCGAGGATCATTTTCTTGGAATAAGGTTCCCGATAACGATTTTTCTCCCTTATCTGATACTACTGTCAAAGTAATCAAGCTGGCATAACCGTCAGCCCGGCCATTAACGATTTGTACCACACTGATGCCTCGATTTTTAGCTAAGATAGGCGCATTAATAAAGTTTACTGATTCTTGTAAAATAGGATCCAAAAAACCTTTTACCACCGCGGTTGTAATTGGCTTGACATCCTCACCGGCCAGATCACCGTTATAAGTAATCTCTATTTTATTAACCCGGCCTTCTACCAGCTGAGCTTGGAATTTACCCAATTTTTCAGCCAACTTTAGGTACGGCTTAATTTTAGACATAACTTCAGGCTTAACTGATGGAATGTTTACGGTATTACGTACTACCTTACCTTTAAGAGCGTCTACAATTTCTTCAGCTACATCCACAGCTACGTTAATCTGTGCCTCGGCAGTGGAAGCGCCCAAGTGCGGAGTGGCAATAAAGTTGTTCATTTCCAGTAGAGGACTGCCCGTATTCGGTTCCTTTTCAAAAACATCCAGAGCCGCACCGGCCACTTTCCCCGACTGCATGTACTTGTAAAGAGCTTCCTCGTCTATAATACCGCCCCGGGCGCAGTTGATAACCCGCACCCCGTCTTTCATAGCAGCAAAGGCTTTATCATCCAGCATATGATAGGTTTCTTTGGTTTTAGGCATATGCACTGTAATAAAATCAGCTGCCGGCAATAACTCATCCATGGCAGCCAGCTTTATGCCCATGGCTTCCGCCTTTTCCGCGGAAATATAGGGATCATAGGCCACTATATCCATTTCCATGGCCTGAGCGCGCCGGGCCACCGCCGAGCCAATCCTGCCCAAACCGATAACGCCCAGCGTTTTACCCCGAAGTTCCACACCCAAGAAGGCCTTTTTATCCCACACACCGTTTTTCATTTTTCCCACTGCCTGAGAAATATTTCTGGCCAGCGCCAACATCATAGCCATAGTATGTTCGGCAGCCGCAATAGTATTGCCGTCAGGAGCGTTAACCACCAACACGCCATGCTGGGTAGAAGCATTGAGATCAATATTATCCACGCCGACACCGGCCCGGCCCACCACTTTTAGTTTAGGGGCGTTTTCCAGCACCCGGGGGGTCACTTTAGTGGCGCTGCGTACAATCATAGCATCATAATCACCGATTACAGCTATCAGCTCATCTTCAGTCATTTTACTGCCGATAACCACTTCAATATCCGAGTCGTTGTACAATGGTTCCAAACCTTTTTGCGAAACATTATCCATTGCCAATACTTTAAATTGTGCCATTTTTACACCCCCAAAAACACTTGCTGGGCTGCCTTTACACCGGCGCCAAGCTCAACTGGATACCCAAGCTTTTGCAGTGCCATTTCCAAGCCGGCGATAGCAATTAATACATTCATTTGATCAGCGAAACCCATATGAGCAATCCGCATTATTTTATTTTTCAACTGAGCCTGCCCACCCGCAAACGTTATATTATATTCATTTTTCAATACCTTACGGATATCATCCGAACCAATACCTTCCGGTGCGTATACCGATGTAACCACGGGAGAAGCGCAGCTGTCATCGGTCATTAATTTCAATCCCAGTGCCCCAATAGCGGCCCGGGTGGCATTGCGCAACAACTTATGCCGGGCATAAACATTATCCAGGCCTTCGGCCAGCATCATATCCAGCGCGGCGTTAAGACCGACAAAAAGCGATACCGCCGGAGTATATGCCGTGTTCCATTTGGGATATTGTTTCCTGGCTCTCAATAAACTAAAGTAATAGCGGGGAGATTTATTAGCTTCAATTACTTTCCAGGCTTTGTCACTAATACTCTGAATAGCCAGTCCCGGAGGCAGCATTAATGATTTTTGCGAGCCGGTAGTTAGAATATCCACATGCCAATCATCAACTTTTATTTCAATACCGCCCACACCGCTAACTCCGTCCACTACTAATAGGGCAGGAGTTTTGGCAACTATTTTACCAATGCTTTCAATATCATTAGTTACACCTGTGGAGGTTTCATTTTGGGTAGCAAAAACAACTTTAATATCTGGATTGGCCGCCAGCTTTTCCTGAACTACCTGATGATCTACACGGGTACCCCATTCAAAGTTTAACTCAATTACTTCGGCCCCATACTGCTTGGTCAATTCAGTCCAGCGCTCGCCAAACTTACCGCCTACTAAAGTAAGCACCTTATCCCCGGGGCTTACCGTATTAGCCACTGCAGATTCCATACCACCGGTGCCCGAGCTGGTTAAAACATACATTTCATTTTGGGTTTGAAACAATTTTTGCAGTTTAAAAATTATATCTTTATGCAGCACCTGAAAATCTTCACTACGGTGACCAATCATGGGCGCAGTCATTGCAGCCACCACTGTCGGCGGTACCGGTGTCGGCCCCGGAATCATTAAATAACTTTTGTCCTGCATATGTAATCCTCCTCTGTTAAATAATAATTATATCCGTAATTGAAATAAAATTTTTCACTTAAATTAACTTAAAAATAAAACCTCCCATCCCTATAATATTAATCACAGGGACGAGAGGTATTTTCTCCCGCGGTGCCACCCATATTGATTTGTTTAAATATGTAAAACATATTCAACAAATCCTCTTCGTTTAAATAACGGAACTATCCGTGTCCGCCTACTGCTGTTTTCAGCGGACCCCCTACGGGGAGCCTTTTCGCTAAAGATACAACCACCGGTTCACACCCGCCACCGGCTCTCTGTGAGTTGCATGTAGCTACTTTACCCCTGCATCGGGTTTCATAATTTAATTTAGAGGTACCTATAAATATTACAACAGTCAACTTTTTTTTGCAATAGTTTTATAGCATTTGTTCATTTAGCAACATTTTCAATAAAGAAGACTTGGTTCAGGTAGTGTTTTCCACCCGAACCTTAGTCGCACTTATTCCGAGTTTATCGCCGTTTAACTCCATTAGTCGGGGACATTCCTGTCCCCAGAGAAATACCCAAACTTCAGCAGGTGTGTCCCGGGTCTTTGACAGTTGCATGGTCAAAAAAACGCTGGAAGCCTTGAAATAGGCTTATTTTTTTGTCAAATTTCCTGGTTTACTATTGCGTAATGTTTGGTATTGTGTTACAATACAAAGGATTGGGGGTTTTTAAGGTATGCGATTATCTTTATCCAAATCAAAAAACGCCACCTCTTTTTATGTGATTAAGTCCGTCTATGAAAAGGGGGTGCGCTCCACTAAAATCGTTGAAAAACTTGGCACGGAAAAGGAGCTCCGTAAAAAATTAAACGGTCGTGATCCCTACGAATGGGCTAAGGCTTATATCGATGAACTTAATCGTCAAGAAAAAGAATCTCAACGCAAAGTTATAGTTGAGTTTTCCCCTACAAAAGTTATCGCTAAAGATCGCCAGGCTTCATTCAATGGCGGCTATTTGTTCTTGCAAAGTCTGTATCACAGTTTGGGTCTACATAAAATTTGTGCTGTCCTTCAGAAAAAATACAAAATCACCTTTGATTTAAATACGATTCTTGCCTCGCTCCTTTATGGCCGCATCCTCTTTCCCGGCTCAAAGCTTGCTACCAAGGAACTGGTGCGGAACTTTCTTGAGCAACCGCGCCTTGAGCTGCAGCATGTATATCGTGCATTGGAGATTTTAGCCAAGGAGAGTGATTTCATCCAAGCTCAGGTATATAAAAACAGCCTTAACGCTTGCAAGCGCAACACAGCGGTTTTGTTCTATGACTGCACTAACTTCTTCTTTGAAATTGAACAGGCTGAGGGCTTAAAACAGTATGGCAAAGGCAAGGAGAACCGTCCGAATCCCCTTGTGGAAATGGGATTGTTTATGGATGGTGATGGTGTTCCTTTGGCTTTCTGTATTCATCCCGGAAATACCAATGAGCAGGTGACCCTGAAACCTTTAGAACGGAAAATCCTTGCCAATTTTAAACTCTCTCAATTTGTTGTCTGTACTGATGCCGGTCTTGCCAGTACCGCCAACCGGAAGTTTAACGACATCCAAGAGCGAGCTTTTATCACCACCCAGTCGATCAAGAAGTTGAAGCAATTTTTGAAAGAGTGGGCGCTCGATCCGGCAGACTGGAGCCTTAATAAACACAAGAGTGAAACGTCTTCGCACGATAAGACGAAAACCTCTTACAATCTAACGGAAGTCATTCAGCGGTTTCAAAGCGACACGACCTCAGAAGAGGAGAAAAAAACGCTGGAATCTATGGTTTTCTATAAAGAACGCTGGCTCAAGGAGGGTGATCTTGAACAAAGGTTGATTGTGACCTTTTCTTTAAAATATAAAAATTATCAGGAGATCATACGCAGCAATCAGATTGAACGCGCCCGTAAAATCATGGAGAAAAACCCAGCCAAACTAAAAAAGTGTAATGCTAATGATTACCGGAGGTTTATTCAAAAGAGTTTTTGCACTCCTGATGGTGAGCTTGCTGAAAAAGAGTTGCTCAGCATCAATCAAGATGTGATCAATGAGGAGGCGCAATATGATGGCTTCTATGCGGTTTGTACCAATTTAGAAGATTCTATTTCTGATATCGTTAAGGTGAACAAGGGACGATGGGAGATTGAAGAATGCTTTCGCATCATTAAGAGTGAATTTAAAGCCAGACCTGTTTATCTGAGCCGAGACGACCGGATTACGGCTCACTTTATGACCTGTTTCCTGTCGTTGATCCTCTATCGAATGCTGGAAAAGAAACTGGGGGGCGAATTCACATGTAAAGAGATTTTAACAACGATACGGGATATGAATTTCTACAAGATCCCTGGAGAAGGGGTTGTTCCTACGTATAAACGCACCAATATCACGGATGCTTTGCATAGCCATTTTGGATTTCGAACAGACTACGAGATCGTAAATACAAAAGAGCTAAAAAGAATTTTTAATTTCACTAAGAAATAAAACATTACTCATTTTTATAGAATATGAAAAAAGCCTATGACCCTTTATTACCAAGGGATATAGGCTTTTTGTCTCCACATAAGTGTCAAAGATGAGTATAAATATTACAACAGTCAACTTTTTTTTGCAATAGTTTTATAGCATTTGTTCATTTAGCAACATTTTCAATAAAGAAGACTTGGTTCAGGTAGTGTTTTCCACCCGAACCTTAGTCGCACTTATTCCGAGTTTATCGCCGTTTAACTCCATTAGTCGGGGACATTCCTGTCCCCAGAGAAATACCCAAACTTCAGCAGGTGTGTCCCCTTTCCTTATTTGAGACGGGAGTCTTAGCGGCGATTAACGAGATAAAATAATGGTGCATACGCAAATCATCTGTCAATTCCGGATGAAAAGCAGCCACAAGAAAACGTTCCTGCCGGGCACAGACAATTTTTTCTCCACAGCGTGCCAATATATCCACACCTTCGGAAACCTCCGTTATATAAGGAGCTCTGATAAACACCGCCCGGTAGGGATCATTGCCTAAAACGGGAATATCCAAATCAGTTTCAAAACTATCTACCTGTCGCCCAAAAGCATTGCGTTCCACTTCTATATCCATGGCAGCCAATGTTTCCTGCCGGGAATTCCTTATATGCTTGGCCAGCATAATAAGCCCGGCGCAAGTACCAAAAACGGGCATACCCTGGTTAGCTAAATTTATTATAGGTTTCATTAAGTCAAAGCCATTTAATAATTTACCCATAGTAGTACTTTCGCCACCGGGAATCACCAAAGCATCTATATCATCAAGTTCCGACGGTTTCCTGACCTGGCGAGTTGAAACGCCACATTTCTCCAGCGAACATTGATGTTCCCGAAAAGCGCCCTGTAAGGCAAGTACACCAATTAACATAATCTATCTCCTATTACCAACCTCTGTCCTGCATACGCTGTTCCGGGGCAATAGTGGATATTTCAAGACCGGGCATGGCTTCTCCCAGATCCCGAGAAATCTCAGCCAGTATTCTAGGGTCATTAAAATGCGTAGTGGCGGCAACAATAGCCTTGGCTCTGGACTGCGGATCATTCGACTTAAATATACCGGAACCAACAAAAATACCGTCACAGCCCAACTGCATCATTAAAGCAGCATCCGCAGGGGTCGCAATACCACCGGCGGCAAAATTAACCACCGGCAATCTACCATTCTCGGCTACATATAAAAGTAAATCATAGGGTGCACCCATATCTTTGGCTGCACTCATTAATTCTTCCTTAGGCAAATTTCGCACCCGGCGTATTTGCCCCATCACCATACGCATATGGCGAACGGCTTCTACCACATTGCCCGTGCCGGGTTCACCTTTGGTACGAATCATAGCCGCACCTTCGGCAATGCGTCTGAGCGCCTCACCAAGATTACGAGCACCACACACAAAAGGCACCTTAAAAGCATGTTTTTCTATGTGATACTGCTCATCCGCCGGTGTAAGCACCTCACTTTCGTCTATATAATCAGCACCTAAAGCTTCCAGTATCTGTGCTTCCACAAAATGACCAATTCTAGCTTTGGCCATTACCGGGATAGTAACAGCATCCATAATGCGTATAATAACTGTAGGATCAGCCATTCTAGCTACTCCGCCGGCAGCACGTATATCGGCGGGTACTCTTTCCAGCGCCATTACCGCGCAGGCCCCAGCTTCTTCAGCTATTTTAGCTTGCTCCGGAGTAGTAACATCCATAATTACTCCGCCCTTAAGCATTTCCGCTAAACCTTTTTTTACTGTCCATGTCCCCTTTTCAGCCATGGCTTCAGTCATAATAATTCTCCTCCATTCAACTACAGTCACTAAAATATTTTACAGTATTCCCAATGTAATGACAAGCAAGTTTAAATTATTTTACATATGTTCACATTATATCATAATATTTTAGTCTGCAACTCTAATATGTATAATATTATCCTTACTTATCTAAAAACAATACCCCCCGGCATGAAAACCAAGGGGTTTGCTTAAAATTAATTCCGGCGACGACCTACTCTCCCAGGGCAGATGCCCAAGTACCATCGGCCTCGAAGAGCTTAACTTCCGTGTTCGGGATGGGAACGGGTGTATCCTCTTCAGTATGGTCACCGGAAAACTTTATAAACTTTTAGGAAACCTCATTAAACTATGTCACGTATATTATCTAAACATATTGCTTAGGTATTTGTCAAGCAGTTCCCTCAAAAATGCACAGCTAAGCAAGTTTTATTTCAACAAGTAAACTATCTTGTATCCGGCAGCAGTATGGTTGGTTTATCGCCTAACGGCAACCAACCGCCAACTTCCGTAACAAAATCAGAGCACCGAATTTAAGGTCAAGTCCTCGACCTATTAGTACCGGTCCGCTGCACACATTGCTGTGCTTGCACGCCCGGCCTATCTACCTGGTAGTCTGCCAGGGGTCTTACTCCATTAACTGGATGGGAAACCTTATCTAGAGGGGGGCTTCGCGCTTAGATGCCTTCAGCGCTTATCCCGGCCGGATTTGGGTACCCAGCGCTACCGCTGGCGCGATAACTGGTACGCCAGTGATCCGTCCATCCCGGTCCTCTCGTACTAGGGACAGCTCCTCGCAAGTTTCCTGCGCCTGCGACGGATAGGGACCGAACTGTCTCACGACGTTCTGAACCCAGCTCACGTACCGCTTTAATGGGCGAACAGCCCAACCCTTGGGACCTACTACAGCCCCAGGATGCGATGAGCCGACATCGAGGTGCCAAACCTCCCCGTCGATGTGGACTCTTGGGGGAGATAAGCCTGTTATCCCCGGGGTAGCTTTTATCCGTTGAGCGACGGCTCTTCCACGCGAATGCCGCCGGATCACTAAGCCCGACTTTCGTCCCAGCTCGACTTGTTGGTCTCGCTGTCAAGCTCCCTTTTGCCTTTACACTCTATCCGCGCGATTTCCAACCGCGCTGAGGGAACCTTTGGGCGCCTCCGTTACTTTTTGGGAGGCGACCGCCCCAGTCAAACTGCCCACCTGACACTGTCCATGGAGCCGATTCAGGCTCCGGTGTTAGAATTTCAATATCACAAGGGTGGTATCCCAACGGTGGCTCCGTTAAGACTGGCGCCCTAACTTCTCAGCCTCCCACCTATCCTGTACATGCAATACCAAAATCCAATGTCAAGCTGCAGTAAAGCTCCACGGGGTCTTTCTGTCCTGTCGCAGGTAGCCGGCATCTTTACCGGCATTACAAGTTCGCCGAGTCCCTCGTTGAGACAGCGCCCAAATCGTTACGCCTTTCGTGCGGGTCGGAACTTACCCGACAAGGAATTTCGCTACCTTAGGACCGTTATAGTTACGGCCGCCGTTTACTGGGGCTTCGGTTTAAAGCTTCGCTTGCGCTAACCTCTCCCCTTAACCTTCCAGCACCGGGCAGGCGTCAGCTCCTATACGTCATCTTGCGATTTAGCAGGAACCTGTGTTTTTGGTAAACAGTCGCTTGGGCCTTTTCTCTGCGACTCCTTCATGCTCTGACAGTTAATGTCTTTACACTAATGGAGTACCCCTTCTCCCGAAGTTACGGGGTCATTTTGCCGAGTTCCTTAACGAGGGTTTTCTCGCGCGCCTTAGGATTCTCACCCCACCTACCTGTGTCGGTTTGCGGTACGGGCACCTTAGAGCCTCGTTAGAG
Organism: Desulfoscipio sp. XC116; assembly: GCF_039851975.1. Classification (GTDB taxonomy): domain Bacteria; phylum Bacillota; class Desulfotomaculia; order Desulfotomaculales; family Desulfallaceae; genus Sporotomaculum. The sequence goes on along the minus strand of NZ_CP156660.1, from coordinate 12,370 downwards.
GTTTTTCTTGACAGTTTGGGTGCAGCCACTTCGCTACTTGTTTTCGCTCCCCGTCACTTCTCAGGCTTCTTGAACCGCGGTTTTGCCTGCGGTTCGCCCTACGAGCTTGGACGCGCTTTTCCATCCGCGCGCTTGGCTTGCCCTGCTGTGTCACCCCATCCTTATAACGGCTTTAAGGTGGTATCGGATTCTCCACCGATTGTCCATCGCCTACGCTTTTCAGCCTCGGCTTAGGGCCCGACTTACCCTGGGCGGACGAGCCTTCCCCAGGAATCCTTAGGTTTTCGGCGGGCAGGATTCTCACCTGCCTTTGCGCTTACTTATACCGGCATTCTCACTTCCCATCAGTCCACTACTCCTTACGGTATAGCTTCTATCCAATGGGAACGCTCCCCTACCAATTCATTGCTGAATTCCGCAGTTTCGGTACCGTGCTTGAGCCCCGTTACATTTTCGGCGCAAGGTCACTTGACCAGTGAGCTATTACGCACTCTTTAAATGGTGGCTGCTTCTGAGCCAACATCCTGGTTGTCCGGGCAACCTCACATCCTTTGCCACTTAGCACGATTTAGGGACCTTAACTGGCGGTCTGGGCTGTTTCCCTCTCGACTACGAATCTTAGCACCCGCAGTCTGACTCCTGTACTTTAATAGTCCGGCATTCGAAGTTTGATTGAGTTCGGTAACCGGTGAAGGCCCCTAGCCCATTCAGTGCTCTACCTCCGGCTATTTTGTACAAGGCTAGCCCTAAAGCTATTTCGGGGAGAACCAGCTATCTCCGGGTTCGATTGGCATTTCACCCCTACCCACACCTCATCCACCGCCTTTTCAACGACGGTTGGTTCGAGCCTTCACGAGATGTTACTCCCGCTTCACTCTGGACATGGGTAGATCACCCGGTTTCGGGTCTACTTCAGCGTACTATGACGCCCTTTTTAGACTTGCTTTCGCTGCGGTTTACGGCCTTGATCAGCCTTAACCTGGCACGCTAAAGGTAACTCGCCGGTCCGTTCTACAAAAAGTACGCCATTACACGTTAATTGTGCTTTGACTGGTTGTAAGCGTACGGTTTCAGGTTCTGTTTCACTCCCCTCCCGGGGTGCTTTTCACCTTTCCCTCACGGTACTTGTGCACTATCGGTCGCTAAGGGTAGTTAGCCTTGGAAGGTGGTCCTCCCTGATTCCCACGGGGTTTCTCGTGTCCCGCGGTACTTGGGATGCTCTCTGAATTGACTTGCCTTTTCGCCTACAGGGCTGTTACCTTCTGTGGCCCGCCGTTCCTGGCGGGTTCGGCTAAGGTTGTCAGTCCGTTGTGAGAGTCCCGCAACCCCTATTCCGCACGCGAAATAGGTTTAGGCTGGCCCCGGTTCGCTCGCCGCTACTTGGGGGTTCTCGGTTGATTTCTTCTCCTCCGGTTACTTAGATGTTTCAGTTCACCGGGTGCCCTTCTTATGTCTATGTGTTCAACATAAGATGTTACCTCGTTACTGGTAACGGGTTGCCCCATTCGGAGATCTACGGGTCTATGCCTGCTTGCGGCTCACCGTAGCTTTTCGCAGCTTACCACGTCCTTCATCGGCCCTTAGCGCCCAGGCATCCACCGTACGCTCTTTCTAGCTTGACCTTTTGGTCTTCGGCGTCTTGTGCTTTTTACCTGTGCTTTACTTATACTTGCTTGCTTTCGCTGTGCAGTTTTCAAGGAACATGGTGGGCCTGGGTGGACTCGAACCACCGACCTCACGCTTATCAGGCGTGCGCTCTAACCGGCTGAGCTACAAGCCCCAATTGAGGGGATTTAGTCCCTCAAAACCAAACAGTGCGTTTTATATAGATGTCCGACCTAGGATTTAGGTGGTGGGTTATGGCTATACCAGTAACCACCACATAATCTCCTTAGAAAGGAGGTGATCCAGCCGCACCTTCCGATACGGCTACCTTGTTACGACTTCACCCCAATTACCGACCCCACCTTCGACGGCTGTTCCCTTTACAGGTTAACTCACCGGCTTCGGGTGTTGCCAACTTTCGTGGTGTGACGGGCGGTGTGTACAAGGCCCGGGAACGTATTCACCGCAGTATGCTGACCTGCGATTACTAGCGATTCCGACTTCATGCAGGCGAGTTGCAGCCTGCAATCCGAACTGGGACCGGCTTTCTCGGGTTCGCTTCACCTCGCGGCTGCGCGTCCGTCTGTACCGGCCATTGTAGTACGTGTGTAGCCCAGATCATAAAGGGCATGATGATTTGACGTCATCCCCACCTTCCTCCGTTTTGTCAACGGCAGTCCCTTTAGAGTGCCCAACCTCACTTGATGGCAACTAAAGGTAGGGGTTGCGCTCGTTGCGGGACTTAACCCAACATCTCACGACACGAGCTGACGACAACCATGCACCACCTGTCTTCCTGTCTCCCGAAGAAGAAGACTGTGTTTCCACAGCTGGCAGGAGATGTCAAGACCTGGTAAGGTTCTTCGCGTTGCGTCGAATTAAACCACATACTCCACCGCTTGTGCGGGCCCCCGTCAATTCCTTTGAGTTTCAGCCTTGCGGCCGTACTCCCCAGGCGGGGTGCTTATTGCGTTAACTGCGGCACTGGAGGGGTCGATACCCCCAACACCTAGCACCCATCGTTTACGGCGTGGACTACCAGGGTATCTAATCCTGTTTGCTACCCACGCTTTCGCGCCTCAGCGTCAGTTACAGGCCAGGGAGCCGCTTTCGCCACTGGTGTTCCTCCCAATATCTACGCATTTCACCGCTACACTGGGAATTCCACTCCCCTCTTCTGCACTCAAGCCCGACAGTTTCAATCGACAGCTACCGGTTAAGCCGATAGGTTTCACGACTGACTTGCGCAAGCCGCCTACACGCCCTTTACGCCCAGTAATTCCGGACAACGCTCGCCCCCTACGTTTTACCGCGGCTGCTGGCACGTAGTTAGCCGGGGCTTCCTCCAAAGGTACCGTCATTTGTTTCTTCCCTTTGGACAGAGTTTTACAATCCGAAAACCTTCATCACTCACGCGGCGTTGCTCCGTCAGGCTTGCGCCCATTGCGGAAGATTCCCCACTGCTGCCTCCCGTAGGAGTCTGGACCGTGTCTCAGTTCCAGTGTGGCCGGTCGCCCTCTCAGGCCGGCTACCCATCGCGGCCTTGGTAGGCCGTTACCCTACCAACAAGCTAATGGGACGCGGACCCATCCTGTAGCGGTTTGCACCTTTCTTCATCCGGTTATGCAACCAGATGAACTTATCCGGTATTAGCACCGGTTTCCCGGCGTTATCCCAGGCTATGGGGCAGGTTATCCACGCGTTACTCACCCGTCCGCCACTTGGTTTAGCAAGAAGTAAACTCCTCGCTAAACCCCGTTCGACTTGCATGTGTTAAGCACGCCGCCAGCGTTCGTCCTGAGCCAGGATCAAACTCTCCATAAAAGTTTATGCTAAGCGGGTTTGGTCTGCTTTAGGCTGCCCAGCCTTATTGGGCTGGATGACTTTATAGCAGCTTGTGCCCGTTTGCTTTTTAAGTGAGTTTAATCTGCTCGTTTTATGATTTACTCGTTTATTCGTTTGCTAAAAACCGCTGCTGTTTGGCTTTGGCTTTTAGCTTCGTTTGACGAGGTTTGATTGGCCGCCGTCGCTTGGCTCGGTTATTAATAACCAACCACGTCCGGCGTCCGTTTCCATCTCTTTGCACTGTTTAGTTTTCAAGGACCGTTTTGTTAACGTCGCAATTAACAGCGACGTTTTAAATTATACAGTTAAGAGGTGACGATGTCAATATAAAATATTAAAAAAAGCGGGAAAGATTAATCCTCCCCGCTAACTACTTTAGCTACTGCCACTACATGATCACCTTCACCCAATTTCATCAACAATACCCCCTGGGTAATACGTCCGAATAAAGATATATCATCTACTTTAATCCGGATCATTATACCATCCGCACTAATCATTAATACTTCATCTTCAGGTTTTACAACCTGCAATGATACAACGAGTCCGTTTCGCTCCATACATTTTATATTTATTATTCCCTTACCACCCCGGGATTGAGTTCTATACTCATTAATTTTAGTTCGTTTGCCATATCCTTTACTGGTTACTACCAGTAATTCCGAATCTTCACATATTAAACCCATAGATACTACTTCATCAAGTTTGTTTAAAGTAATTCCTTTAACACCTCTGGTAACCCTGCCGGTAGAACGCACATCTTTTTCAGAAAATCTTATAGCTAAACCATTTTTAGTACCAATAATAACTTCCTCCGTACCATCGGTTAATAAAGCATTAACCAGTGCATCCCCATCATCCAAATTAAGAGCTTTTATACCATCACGCTTGGTATGACCATACTCACTAAGAGGTGTTTTTTTAATAATTCCATGGCAAGTAGCCATAAGCAAATAATAATTATTATCAAATTCCCTGACAGGTATAACCGCGGTAATACATTCGTCTTTATCTATATAAAGTAAATTAACAATAGCAGTACCCCGGGCCTGGCGACCGGACTCGGGAATCTCGTATCCTTTTAGCCTATATACTTTACCTTTATTTGTAAAAAAAAGAAAATAATGATGAGTAGTTGCAATAAATAAATGCTGTAGAAAGTCGTCTTCTTTAATTCCCATAGCATTAATTCCGCGTCCGCCTCTTCTCTGGCTGCGGTATGTATCCAAAGGCATTCTTTTTATATAGCCCTGATTAGTTATGGCGATAACTACATCTTCTTCAGGAATTAAATCCTCATCTTCAAAGTCTATACTCTCACTGGAAATAGCGGTACGACGTTCATCTCCATATTTATTCTTAATAGCCAGTATTTCTTCTTTAACAATACCCAAGATCATTTTTTCATTTGCTAACACAGAAAGATAATACTCTATTTTTTTAATTAACTCTTTGTATTCAGTTTCTAATTTTTCTCTTTCCAAACCTGTCAGACGATGTAAACGCATATCTAAAATTGCTTGGGCTTGTTTCTCAGAAAAATTAAACCTATTCATTAAACTTTCCCGAGCTGTTTCTATATTTTTGGAACCACGAATTATTTTAATTACCTCATCCAAATTTGCTAATGCTATACGCAAACCCTCTACTATGTGAGCTCTTTCTTCAGCTTTGCGCAAGTCATACTTTGTACGTCGTATAATTATTTCCTTTTGATGCTCCAGATAGTGATGCAATAGTTCTCTTAAGTTTAAAACTTTAGGTTCACCATTAACCAAAGCCAGCATAATAACACCAAATGTATCCTGCATTTGTGTATGCTTATACAGTTGATTTAGTATTACTTTGGAATTGGCATCCCGGCGTAATTCAATAACGATTCGCATGCCATGCCGGTCCGATTCATCCCGTAAATCAGATATGCCATCTATTTTTTTATCTTTTACCAACTCAGCAATTTTTTCTATTAGCCGAGCTTTGTTTACTTGATAAGGTAACTCAGAGACAATTATGCTGGTTTTTTTTCCGCTTTCCTCTATTTCGGTCTTAGCCCTGACTTTAACCGTACCTCTGCCGGTTTTATAGGCCGAGCGTATACCATCACGCCCCATAATAATAGCCCCGGTGGGAAAATCCGGCCCTTTAATATACTGCATTAAATCAGCGATATCAATCTGCGGATCATCTATCAGCTTAATAAAACCATTAATAACTTCAGTTAGGTTATGGGGTGGAATATTAGTGGCCATACCCACGGCTATGCCGGCGGAACCATTAACAAGTAAATTAGGGAAACGAGAGGGAAGAATAGCAGGTTCCTTACCACTCTCATCATAATTTGGTATAAAATCAACCGTTTCCTTATCAATATCAGCCAGCATTTGAGTAGTAATTTTAGATAAACGGGCTTCAGTATAACGCATGGCTGCCGCGGAATCACCATCTACCGACCCAAAGTTACCATGCCCGTCTACCAGGGGATAACGCGAGGCAAAATTTTGAGCCAGCCTTACCAAAGTGTCATAAATAGCCGCGTCACCATGGGGGTGATATTTAGCCATTACTTCACCGACTATATATGCTGATTTGCGGTGTGGTTTATCCGGGGTTACACCAAGTGTGTGCATAGCATAAAGAATCCGGCGGTGCACGGGTTTTAATCCATCTCTTACATCGGGTAAGGCCCTGCCCACAATTACGCTCATTGCATAATCCAGGTAGGAATGCTTCATTTCCTCGTTTATATTAATAGGAACAACTTTTCCAGTTAAAGCAGGCAATATATTTCACCTCATATTAAAATAAAATCACATTTATTTAGTATAATTATAATTTATATATCAAGATTTCTAACCGCCCGGGCATTTTCTTGAATAAACTCTCTGCGTGGTTCTACTTTATCCCCCATAAGCATGGAAAAAATTTGATTGGCTTCAATAGCATCCTCCAATTGTACTTGCAATATGGTACGGGTGTCAAAGTTCATAGTAGTATCCCAAAGCTGCTCGGGATCCATCTCCCCCAAACCCTTATATCTTTGTAAAGATATTTTATCGCGTCCAATTCTACCAAGCAGCTGTTCTAATTCTTTATCATTATAAACGTAATGCTCTTTTTTATCTTTACGTACCCGGAACAACGGCGGTTGAGCAATATAAGTATAACCGTTTTCAATTAGCTGCCGCATATAGCGGTAAAAGAATGTAAGAAGTAAGGTACGAATATGGGCCCCGTCCACATCTGCATCGGTCATGATAATAATTTTGTGATAACGGGCTTTTTCAATATTAAAATCATCACCAATTCCCGTACCCAGTGCTGTAATTAAAGCTCTTATCTCCTCGTTGGATAATATTTTATCCAACCGGGACTTCTCCACATTTAAAATTTTACCGCGCAGCGGAAGTATGGCCTGATAACGCCTGTCCCTGCCTTGTTTGGCCGAACCTCCAGCCGAATCTCCTTCCACAATAAACAGTTCGCTTGCGGATGGGTCTCGTTCCGAGCAGTCAGCCAGTTTTCCGGGTAAAGTGGAGCTTTCCAAAGCGGTTTTGCGCCTGGTTAATTCCCTCGCTTTACGGGCCGCCTCCCTGGCCCTGGAGGCACTAATTGATTTATCCAGAATTTTTCGGGCTACAGAAGGATTTTCTTCTAAAAAAACACTTAAATTATCGGAAACTACAGTATCCACTATGCCGCGCACTTCGCTGTTGCCTAATTTTGTTTTAGTTTGTCCCTCAAACTGAGGCTCGGGTACCTTTACGCTTATAATAGTTGTTAAACCCTCGCGTATATCTTCGCCCAACAGACTTGATATACCGTTTTTTAAGATATTGTACTTTTTCCCATAATCGTTAATTACACGAGTCAGAGCCGTTCTAAAACCTGTTTCATGCGTGCCGCCGTCTATAGTGTGAATATTATTTACATAGGAAAATAAATTTTCCACAAACCCATCGGTATATTGAAAAGCTACTTCAACCATGACTTGATCCTTAACATCCTCAAAATATACCGGTTTATGCTGAGCGCTTTTATTTTTATTTAAGTACGCTACAAAATCCTTAATACCGCCACTATGTTGATAGACAAACTGCTGTTCTATACGTTCGTCATTATAAGTTATTTTTACTCCCTTAGAGAGAAAAGAAAGCTCTCTGAGACGCTGTACCAGTGTTTCTTGACTAAATTCCAACTCCTCGAATATTTGCGGATCGGGTTTGAAGGTTATTTTAACACCGGTGTTGCCAGCTTTACCTATAGTCTTTAAGCTAGTTACCGGCACACCTCTTTCAAAGCGCTGGTGGTATATAAAACCGTCCCTGCGTACTTCTACCTCCAGCCATTCCGATAAAGCATTCACTACAGAGACACCCACTCCATGCAAACCGCCGCTTACTTTATAGCCGCCGCCGCCAAATTTGCCGCCGGCGTGCAAAACAGTCAACACCACCTCCACAGCAGGTAAACCCGTCTTGGGATGAATATCTACGGGAATACCACGGCCATTATCGATAACTGTTACTGTATTATCACGGTGAACAATAACATCAATCTTATCGCAATAACCTGCCATAGCCTCATCGATACTATTATCCACCACCTCGTAAACAAGGTGATGCAACCCTCTGGCGCTAGTACTGCCAATATACATCCCCGGCCTGCGCCGAACAGCTTCCAGTCCTTCCAGTACCTGAATATCCTTCGCACCATAACTGGTGTTATTATCCAACAAGAAATATCCTCCGTTTCTGTATTATTTAATATTTATAAGGCTCGTTTTTTTAGTGTAGTACAGGAAATTGGTGATAAATATATTTCATTGCCCGTGATAATATAAGTTTTTTCTTTACCCGGTTCCGATATATTAACAATAAAACCTTCATCCTCGGCTATATCTAAAAATTCACGGGTTATAGCGGAAGATTGTGATCTGATATCTAAAATTGCCACTATATCCTTTTTAGGAACAATAACATCCCCGCCAAGGTGTAAAAACAATTAAATAACCTCCCTCAATATACCGTTATTTATTAAGTATACCCTATTTGTAAATTGGCTAATTTTATCTGGCATTGCCGTTGTAGTCACAAAAGACTGCACATGGTTATTTATTAGCAATAAAAGGTAATGTTGCCGAAAGTCATCCAATTCCATAAGTACGTCATCTAATAATAAAACAGGATATTCGCCATTTTCATTATAGAACAACTGTATTTGGGCAGTTTTCAACGCTAAAGCGATAGATCTTATTTGACCTTGGGAAGCATAATAACGAGCATCCTTTTTGTTAATTAAAAAACTTATATCATCCCGATGTGGTCCAAATACAGTCTGTCTTTTATACAATTCTTCTTTTTGCCTGGTTTTTCCTTCAGCAATAAATTCGAGAATAATTTGTTCTATACTTGTTTTGCCGGTTATCTTCAAGGTCGATAAATATTTCATTTCCAATTCTTCATGACCACCGGTAATATCAGTGTACATTTTTTGAACCAGCGGTATATATTTTTTTAAGAGCTTAATACGACCAGCCAATACTTCAGCGCCATATCGATAAAACGACTCATTCCAGATTTGAAAAGAATCGTTATGTCCGCTTCCGTTGCGCAGTAAGTGATTTCTCTGTTCAACTACCCGTCGGTATTGTGTTAAATTTTGCCAGTAAAGCGGTTCAATAACACCAATATTATAATCAATAAAGTCGCGTTTTCCAGACGGTGGCCCTTTAATTATTTGCAAGTCATCCGGTCTAAATAAAACAATACCTAGACGCCCCGGTAAATATTTTCGTTTTTCTTCAGAACCGTTAATAAGTATTTTTTTATTGCCGCCCTGTTCTATTAATATTGATATATCGATATTAATATTGCTTAACTGGTAAGTTGCCGTAATTGAGGCGTTATTACTATGCCAATTAATAACCTCACTGCTCTTTTTTCTAAATGAGTAACCGAGTACGCTAAAGAAAATTGCCTCCAATAGGTTTGTTTTTCCATGAGCGTTAAGCCCGGTAATAAAATTTATGCCTGTATGCGGCTCCCATTGTAAATCGTTATAATTGCGAAAAGAATTTAAACTTATACTCTTTAAAATCAATCATGAGTCCTCCGTATGAGAAACTACAAGAAAAGAACCTATATTATCCACTTCCACAAAGTCACCGCTTTTAAGCTTACGGGATCTATGATTTTCATAAACTCCATTCACCTTAACCATATTGTTTAAAATAAAATACTTGCTTTGTCCTCCGGTTGAAGCAACACGACACCATTTTAAGAACTGATCAAGCTTTATTTGGCTATTTATTGAAATTTTCTTAACCAATAATTACTCACCCTGGGATACGGCCGGCACTAAAATGGAAAAATATCTGTCGTCGTCAACAGGTCTCAAAAGGGATGGACTGTCCTGGCCGCTTAATTTAATAATAACTTCCTCGCTATCAATCGACTTTAACACGTCTATAAAAAATCGCACATTAAAACCGACGTCCAAAGAATCTCCTGTAAAGTTGGCATCTATTTCTTCTCTTATTCGGCCGGTTTCTGTATAAAAGTAAATCATCATTCCGTTTGGTTTAAAGTGGATATTAAAAACATTTCTTTTGGTATTAACCAGTAAAGACGCTCTTTCAGCAGCGTCTAATAATTCACTTACCGATGTTCTTACTTCACAAATATAATTTTCAGGAATAACAATTCTGTAATCAGGAAACTGGCCGGCAATAAGACGTGACATTATACAAATATTATCAATTACAAAAAATACCTTATTTTCAGTGACATATATAAAAAGTTTATCATCAGTTGATTCCAATATTTTAAAAAGCTCGTTAAGAGTTTTACCAGGTACGATAATATTTATTATCTGACTCGGCGGTGTATCTAAATGTTGTTGACATAATGCCAATCTCCTTGTATCTGTGGCAACCATGGAAATCATACCATCTTGATCAACCTGTATATTAACTCCATTAAATACAGGCCGGTGTTCTTCGTTTGAAACAGCAAAAACAACGTGTTTAAGCATATTTTTAAATTCAACTTGTGGTATCACTAAAGTAGGTTTATCTGGAAAAGAAGGAAATATAGGGAATTCATCAGCAGGATAGCCGTTTAACACAACCTCAGAGTCACCATATATAAATGTTGTTGTATTATTGGATATATCACACTTGATGTTGATATCCACGTCCGGCAGGCGCGTAAATAAGCTTGTTACATATTTAGCAGGTATAGCAGTCGCACCGTCAATGACAGTAGTTACGGGCATGGTGCAGCGAATGCCGAATTCGAGGTCTGTTGAAGATAAAAACAGCAAATTATCTTTGCTTTCAAAATGCAGGCAAGAAAGTAAGGGCATGGGGCTGCGTTGAGCAACTGCTTTTTGAGCGATTTGCACAAGAGAGTTTAGTTTTTCTCTGGGAGCAATGATATGCATAATAACCACCTTAACATAATAAAATAAAAAAATTAGTAACAGTTGTAGTAGTAGTTGTGAATTAGTGGATAAGTGAGAAATAGCAAGTAAAGATGCTTGATAAACTGGTTAATAAGGCTGTTAATAACCGATAGGCTTAATTTTGTTTTATGTTATCAATTAAAGTTTGTATTGTCTGAGAGGAGGCAGCGTCGTTTGTCACCTCGTTGGCAATTTTATCGTGAGCATGTAAAACCGTTGTGTGATCCTTTCCGCCAAACTTGTTGCCTATTTGAGGTAATGATTCAGTAGTTAATTCACGGCATAAATACATGGCAACTTGACGGGGATAAGCAATAGCACGGGTTCTCTTTTTGGATTTTAAGTCATCGAGCTTAATATTAAAATAACCGGCTACTGTTTGTTGAATTAGATTAACAGTAATTTCTAATGGTTTTTTATCCGGTAATATATCTTTTAAAATTTTGGCAGCCTTATCTTTGTCTATTGTTTCGTTATTTAATGAACTAAAGGCGGTTACTCTAATCAGAGCACCTTCCAGTTCTCTAATATTAGATTGAATGCGATCCGCAATAAAAGTTATTACTTCATCAGATACGATAAGTTTTTCAAGTTTAGCTTTTTTTTGTAAAATAGCAATCCTGGTTTCATAATCCGGTGGTTGAATATCTGTAATAAGACCCCACTCAAAACGGGAACGCAGTCTGTCTTCCAAAGTAGGTATTTCTTTTGGGGGACGGTCACTGGATATAATTATTTGTTTATTAGCTTCATAGAGAGTGTTAAAAGTGTGAAAAAATTCTTCCTGTGTTGCTTCCTTACCGGCTAGAAATTGAATATCATCAATAAGTAAAATATCAATACTTCGATATTTATTTTTAAATTCAACTGTTTTTTCTTCACGAATAGCCGTAATAAGGTCATTAGTGAATTTTTCTGATGTAACATAGGCAACAATATAATTACTGTTGTTATTTTGCCTGGCATAGTGGCCTATGGCGTGCATTAAATGTGTTTTTCCCAGTCCAACACCACCATAAATGAATAGTGGATTATAACCTTTAGCCGGCGATTCAGCTACTGCCAGACATGCTGCGTGAGCAAATCTGTTATTGTTGCCTACTACATAACTCTCGAAATTATATCTGGGATTTAAAATGGAATATTTTAAATCTCTTAGGTCTTCAAAAAGCCCGTTATTTTGTTGGTTGATTTGGTGTATTTCGTCTTCAAGAATAAACTGGGCTGTGGTTTTGGCATTAATTATATTTGATAAAACCTCTTTAAATAAAAATGAGTAATTATTATTCAGCCAATCCTTTGAAAACTGATCCGGAACACCAATATAAAAGGTATTATTTTTAATAGTAATAGGCTGCATGGTATTTATCCACGTTGAGTAAGACTGAGGGGTTAATCTGTTTTTTAATTGGCTTATGGTTTTTTTCCAGATAGAGTTTATATTATTAGAAGTCAA